>JBDKRX010000059.1:0-16465 GCA_039683175.1 Phycisphaerales bacterium | reverse complement strand
GGTACGTCCGATAGTGGTGTGCCGGATGATAGGAAGAATCGCCGGCAGGGGGGTGCGATCGTGTTTAACATGGCATCGGAATGAATCGAAGCAGCGTCTGTCTGAAACTGGGGAGTTTGTCGCTGGATGTGCCTTTCTTTCAGGCGTCTCTGAGCGGGTACAGCGATTACACGATGCGGATGTTCGCCCGTCGGTTCGGCTGTCCGTTCACGCTGGCGGACGTCATGCTGGATAAGAGCGTGGCCCGGCCGGAGGTGCTGGCGATGCCGTGCTTTCAGCCGGGAGCGGACGAGCACCCGGTGGGGGCGCAGATCCTCGGCGAGACGCCGGCGATGATGGCGAGGGCCGCGAGGGGGCTCGTGGACGCGGGGTACGACCTGATCGACGTGAATTGTGCATGCCCGGCGCCGAAGGTGCTCCGTCGCAGGCGCGGCGGCGCGATGCTCGACAATCCCGACGTCGCCATCAACGTCCTGAAGGCGGTGCGCGACGCGGTCGCCTGTCCCGTCATGGTCAAGCTGCGGATCGGGATGGACTACTCGGCTCGATCGCAGGACAACTTCTGGGAGATCGTGACGCATGCGATCGAGCAGGGGGTCGATGCGCTGGTGATCCACGGGCGGACCGTGTCGGAACTCTACCGCGGCAAAGCGAACTGGGACATTCTCGCGGCGGTCAAAAGGCGGTTTCCGTCGGCGACGATCATCGGCAGCGGGGATATCTTCGATCCGGAGGCCAGCATCGACCTGCTGAAGAAGACCGGACTCGACGGCTTCGTTGTCGCGCGCGGGGCGATCGGCAATCCGTGGGTCTTTCGCGACCTGCGGTGCGTGTGGGAGGGCCGGCCGGTGCCGCCGCCGCCCAGCCTGGCCGAGCAGCGGGACATTCTGCTCGAGCACCTCGGGCGCGTCACGGAAGGGTACCCGGAGCATCGTGCGATCGGATACTTCCGCAAGTTCCTCGTCTTTTACGCCCGGCGTCATCCGAAACGCCGGCACGTGCTCGGAACGCTCATGAAGGCCCGGACGCGGGCGGAGGTCGAGGCCGGGATCGACAGTTGGTACGGCGACGCACCAACTCCCGTTGCGGAGCGGACGTAGGGCGCGAATGCTGCATCGCCGGTGGCCGCAGGGCGGCGACTTGCATTCAGGGTTGATCCTGACCCCTCCATACGGTACAATAGAGTATCTGTCGGCGGCCCGCCGGTGCGATTGCGGAGGCAAGGCACTTCAGGCCGGTCCGGTTGCGGCATCATCCGAAACAATGGAGAGGGCGGAATGGAAGTAATGAAGAAGGTTCTGCTGTCGGTTGCATTGGTTGTCATTTACGCCACGGTGGCAGGCGCCTATCCTCCCAGCGGCAGCAGCACCGGCGGCGATCCGCCCATCGGCGGTTCCCAGGGCGGCCACGTCGTGATCAACGAGCTGCTCGCGGCGAACATCGACTATCTCGCGGACGCCCAGGGAGAATATGACGACTGGATCGAGTTGTACAATCCCGGCGATGCCCCGATCGACGTGGGGGGCATGTACCTGACGGACAACCTGGCGGATCCGACGAAGTGGCAGATCCCGACCGGCTCGCCTGCTTCGACGACGATTGCGGCGCACCGGTACTTGTTCATTTGGGCCGACAAGGATGTCACGCAGTCGGGGCTTCACGCCGCCTTCTCGCTCGACGCCGGTGGCGAGGAGCTTGCTCTCGTCGATACGGACGGCGTCACGATCCTCGACCGCGTCGCGTTCGGCGAGCAGCAGGCCGACGTGTCGTACGGTCGGGTGCCCGATGGGGCCGAGAACTGGCGGTTCCTGGCTTTCCCGACGCCGGATGCCCAGAATATCGACGTATACGAAGGATTCCTCGACACGCCACAGATGAGCCCGGGACACGGTTTCTACGACGGCCCGGTGCTCGTGACGATCGCGTGCGGCGTGCCTGATGCGGTGATCTACTATACGACGGACGGAAGCGAGCCGTACGTTGCGAATCCGGCCCGTCCGGGCACGACGGCCGTCGTGTACAGCCAGCCTTTGCAGATCAACAAGACCACCTGTCTGCGCGCCGCGGCGATACGTTCCGGCTGGAAGCCATCGCCCCTCGCGACGCAAACGTACCTGTTCCTCGACGATATTGTGACACAGTCGTTGAACAAAGCATCGCCGGGCGCACCCTGGCCTTCCGGCAGCGTCAACGGCCAGGTGATCGATTACGGCATGGACCCCGACATCGTGAACGATCCGGAGTACAGCGATTTGATGGATGATGCGCTCCTTTCCATTCCGTCCGTTTCGCTCGTGACGGACCTGGCCAATCTGTTCAATTCGTCGAGGGGCATTTATGTCAACGCCGGTCGGGAAGGGCGGGACTGGGAACGCCCGGTGTCCGTGGAGCTGGTGAATCCGGACGGCAGCGAAGGGTTCCAGATCGATGCGGGGATGCGCATCCGCGGGGGGTTCAGCCGCGGCGGCGACAATCCCAAACACTCGTTCCGCCTGTTCTTCCGGAGCGAGTACGGACTGTCCTCGCTCAAGTACCCGCTGTTCGGCTCCGAGGGCGCCGATGAATTCGAGAACATCGACCTGCGAACCGCGCAGAACTATGCCTGGAGCCTCAACTCCTCCAATCCCGGCGAGAAGAACACATTCGTCCGGGAGGAGTTCTGCCGGGACCTCCAGCGGGAAACAGGCCGGCCCTACACGCGAACCCGGTACTATCATCTCTATATCAACGGTCAGTACTGGGGTCTCTACGAGACGCAGGAGCGATCCGAGGCCTCGTACGCGGAAACCTACTTCGGCGGCGAGGCGGACGATTACGATGTCGTCATGACGGACGGCTACCAGACCTCGTACACCGACGGCACCATCGACGAATGGAACCTGCTGTGGGCCTTGTGCCAGGAGGGATTCGCGAGCGACGAACGGTACTACGCCGTGCAGGGCAAGAACCCCGATCGTACGGACAATCCGAGCCTGCCCGTCCGCGTGGATATCGAAAATCTGATCGACTACATGATCGGCATCTTCTACACGGGCAACGATGACGCCCCCGTATCGCTGGGCGGCTCATCGGCCAACAACTTCTTCGCGATCCGCAATCACAACGTCGAGTCGCGCCATGGCTGGCAGTTCTTTGCCTACGACAACGAGCATTCCCTCGGGGTCGCGCGAGGCGTCAACGACGACCGCACGGGCCCGGTTTCCGCCGGCCAGTCGCGCGGGCACTTCAATCCGCAGTGGCTGCACCAGAGACTGATGACTCATCCGGAATACTGCATGGAGTTCGCGGACCACGTACACAAGCACTTCTTCAACGGCGGGGTCATGACGCCTGAGAAGGCCATTGCCCTGTGCATGTCGCGCGCCAGCGAGATCTACCTGGCCATCATCGGGGAGTCCGCCCGCTGGGGCGACCAGCGGCCTTCCCGTGTGAACAACCCCTATACGAGGGAGGATTGGTGGGCCGAGGTCAACGGCTATCTCATCGGCACGTTCTTCCCTGTGCGGACTGAGATCGTCCTCAACCAGCTCCGCAACAGGGGGCTGTATCCGAGGATCGACGCGCCCGTCTTCCACGTCAACGGCGTCTATCAGCATGGTGGACAGGTCTCCTCCACCGACGCGGTCTCGATGACCGGCGGCGGGGCGGTCTGGTACACGCTCGACGGCACGGACCCGCGCATCCCCGGCGTGGCAGCCCAGCCCGGCACGGAGACCCTGCTGGTCGAGGAGAGCACGCCCAAATGGGTGCTCGTCCCAACCGGTGTGGTCGACGATGCCTGGCGGAGCGACCCGACGTTCAACGTGTTCGACTGGATCACGGGCGGAGGCGGCGTCGGCTTCGAGCGAGGCACGGGCTATGAATCTTACTTCGAGATCGACGTCGAGAATCAGATGTACAACCGGAATGCGACATGCTACATCCGCATCCCGTTCGCGGTGTCTTCCGAGGAACTCGGCAGTCTCTCTTCCCTCGCGATCCGGGTCCGTTGCGATGACGGGTTCATCGCCTATCTCAACGGGACCGAGGTGGCCCGGAAGAACTTCGTCGGCGAGCCGGCGTGGAACTCCGCTGCAAACACGAACAATGCGGAAGATATGGCCGTCCTCCTCGAAGAGGCGGATATCAGCGCGCATCTTGGCACGATACACGCCGGTCTGAATCTCCTTGCCATTCACGGCCTGAACAGCTCGACGACCAGCTCCGACCTCCTGATCTCCGTCGAGCTGGTGGGGAGTGATTCGCCCAGCGGCGGCGTGCCGACGGGGGTCTCTCCGACGGCGCTGCCGTACACACAGCCAATCGCCCTGGAACGCAGCGCGTGCCTGAAGGCCAGGTCCCTGGCCGGCACGACCTGGAGCGCGTTGAACGAGGCGGTCTTCGCCGTCGGTCCCGTCGCGGAATCTCTGCGGATCAACGAGATCATGTACCATCCGCAGGATACCGGAGATCCGAACACCGAATACATCGAACTGACCAACATCGGCGCCGAGGCCATCAACCTCAGCCGGGTTCGGCTCACTGACGGCGTGGAGTTCACCTTCGACGGCATCGAGCTCGCGCCTGGGGGATTCCTCCTGGTCGTGAAGGATCGCGCCGCCTTCGAAGCCCGGTACGGGCCGGGGCTGCCAATTGCAGGGGAGTATTCCGGCTCGTTGAGCAACTCCGGCGAGCGGATCGAACTGCAGGACGCCCTGGGCACGACGATCCAGGCCCTCACGTACGATGACGATTGGTATCTGGCCACCGACGGGGTCGGTTACTCCCTGACCGCCAAAGACCCCCAGGGCACCGCCATGGACGCCTGGTCCGATGGAGCCGCCTGGCGGCCCAGCACGGAGCCGGGCGGGTCCCCCGGACGGCCGGACTGAGACGGTTGCGCCGATGCAGCCCGTTTGTAGTGTGCCCGTCAGGGCATGTCTTCAAGGCACGGGGCACGAGCCGCGGGTCACAAGAGAACGCCTTACGGCGTCACTACGAACACCAGCGCCGGGTGCCCCCAACCTGCGTTGGCCGCTTGCCCGCGGGGTGAGCATTTGATAGAATGAACCTCGGCAGCGTCATCCGCGCGTGGACAACGGACTCGCCGATGGGTGGCGACACGGCGTGGTGGCGACGCCTAAAGGTTGGAGGCGTCAAATATGTCAACGATGCACGAATACAAAGTCGCGACACCGTGCCTGGTTGTGTTCCTGCTTCTGGCGGCATCGGTGGCCTGGGCGGCTCAGCCTGTGCAGAATAAGACACGCGGGACCCTGTATGACGATATCGGTTCGGCGATTGCGGAGGCCGCCGGCGGCGACGTGATCGAGGTCGCCCCCGGGACCTATAGCGAGACCGTGGACTTCGCCGGCAAGGCGATCACGCTCAGGTCGCAGGACCCGAGCGATTCCGGCACCGTCGCCGCGACGATCATCGACGGAAACGACTATGCGGTGTCTTTCGCAAGCGGCGAGGACGCCAATTCCGTGCTCGCCGGCTTCACGGTTACGGGGGCTGCTCGCGGCATCGATTGTCGCTGGGGAGGGCCGAGCATTCTAAACTGCCGGATCATCGACAATGTGGAGGAGGGCATCGGGGTCGATTTGAACCGCGCCAATCCGACCGTCGTTAACTGCATCATCGCGGGCAACGGCGGCGATGGCATCGAAGAGTGGGTAACCATCGTCGATGGGTGGGTGGGCCTCGATTTCCCCGAGATCGACCACTGCACGATCGTGGGTAATCGCGGCTGGGGCATCAATGCCGCGTCCGTCGTGACCAACTCCATAGTTCGCGACAACGGTCCTGACGGTGCATCAGGCCAGATCGCGGACAGCGTGGCCGTGGTGAGCTACTGCAATGTGGAGGGCGGATACGACGGTGTCGGCAACATCGACGAGGACCCGGAGTTCGTTCTGCCGGGCGTGTGGGCCAGGTCGGCCGATTCGACGCTCACGTGGGTCCGCGGGAATTATCACCTGCTCTCGGATTCGCCGTGCATCGATGCGGGCGATCCCGCCTTCGTGGCGGATCGTGTCGAGACCGATATCGACGGTCACTCGCGCATCAGCGGCAATCAGACGGACATCGGCTGCGACGAGGTGCCACAGATCGTCTACCTCACGTGGTTCGGCCGTGCGAGCGTCCGGATCGCGTCGGGGGACACGGTGATCTACGTCGATCCGTACAACCTGAGCGTCGAGCCCCGCGACGGCGACCTGATCCTCGTGACGCACAGCCACAGCGACCATTACTCGCCGTCCGACATCGCCAGGGTCGCCAAGAACAAGGCGGAATTCGTCGGCGCCGCCGACGTCGTGAAAGCCTATGGCAGCGGGCAAAGCCTCGCGCCCGGCCAGACCATCGAGGTCGCGGGCGTCCGCATCACCGGCGTCGCCATGTACAACCTCACGAAGACGAACCATCCCAAGGCGAACAACTCGGTGGGCTTCATCGTCCAGATCGCCGGCTACCGGATCTACCTCGCGGGCGACACGGACCTGACGCCCGAGGTGAAGGCGGTGACGGGCATCGACGTGGCGTTCCTGCCCGTCAGCAGCGCGTACACGATGACCGCTGCGGACGCCGCCGAGGCTACGAAGTACATCCAGCCGACGCTGGCGATCCCCTATCACTGGGGCACGAGCGCCGACGCGGAGCAGTTCTCGCTCCTGGCCGCCTGCAACGTCAAGGTCCTGACTGTGGGAGAGAAGGTCAATTCCGAGACCTGGTCCCATGATTCCACCTTCCTGGCCCACTGGAAACTCGACGAAAGCGAGGGCCTCGCCGCCTCCGACAGCGCAGGCGACTATGACGGCACGCTGGTCGGCGACCCCGTCTGGCAGCCGGCGGGGGGGCAGCTCGACGGCGCGATTCTGCTCGACGGCATCGACGATACGATCACGACGCCGTTCGTGCTGAATCCGGCGGAAGGCGTGTTCAGCGTGTTCCTCTGGGTCAAAGACGGCGCCCCCGGCCAGGCGATTCTCTCCCAGGCCAACGGCGTCAACTGGCTCCTGGCGGATGCCTCGACCGGCGCCGTGGCGACGCAGCTCAAGCCGTCCGGCCGGGGCGCCAAAGACCTCGTTTCCCCTGTGGTTGTCACTGACGGCCAGTGGCATCAGGTCGGACTCACCTGGTCGGGCGAGGCCCGAACGCTCTACGTGGACGGCGCAGAGGCTGCGACCGACGCGCCGAGTTCGTTCGTCGGCCAGACGACGGGCCTGCGAATCGGCAGCGGTCCGAACGGTGAATCCGGCAGCTTCTGGTCCGGCCTGATCGACGATGTTCGCATCTACGGCCGCGTGATTCAGCCGTGACCGAAGACGGCTTTGTTGGTTGATGCCTCAGTTTCAAGGATGAGAATGGTGCGCAGAGACTCAGTGACATGCCTCTTTGCCGTGGGAATGCTCGTGATGGCCCCGGCGGGTGGCAGGACGCAAGATGTGTCGGAAAAAGGCAGCTCCGCAGCGCCGCTGCGCGTCGGGTCGGGCCTATATTCTTCAACGAAATCTCTCAGTTCGATTTCGTTGAAGAATGGACACGACGAATCTCTCGGCGCGCGACCGGGGTTTGAGGGGGAAAAACGAAGCCCGACGCGCAGCGGCGCTGCAGGGAGCGAGGTTTTTCCCCCCCAAAGTAGGCCCGATCTGCCTTCTTCCGACGCACAGACGCAATTCGAGAAGGCCCAAGGCCGGGTGGAGACGCTTCGGCTCGGGTCCTACGCTACCTCGGGCCACGTCGAGCAACTGGCCGTCGATGAGAGCTTCCGGGCTCGCGCATGGGACGCGATCCGGCGGATGGGGATCACCAGGCTGTACGTCGAGGTCTATCGCGGCGGGCACGCCGTCTCCTCGGAACATCTTGTCTTCGTTCGGGACTGGCTCCAGGCCAACGGCATCGAGGTCGTTGGCGGCATCGCCACCGTGCCTGGCGGCGACGTCGGCGTGCGGCAGGAAGGCCCGCTCGACTGGTTCAACTGGCAGAACGCCAGGACACAGCGCGACCTCGCGGCAATCATCCGCAGGACGGCCCCGCTCTTCGACACCTTCATCATCGATGATTTCCTCTGCACGGGCGACGTGAGCGCCGAGTCGAAACAGGCGAAAGGGGACCGTTCGTGGGGCGAGTATCGCCGGGCGCTGTTGACGCAGGTGGCCCGCTCGGTTTTCATCGAGCCCGCCAGGCACGTGAACCCGGATATCACGATGATCGTCAAGTACCCCCAATGGTACGACCGATTCCATTTGTTTGGCTACGACACGCAGACTCTGCCTCGTCTCTTCGACCGCGTGTGGGTGGGGACGGAGACGCGAGGCCGCAACACACAGCGGTTTGGCTTCGTTCAGCCATATGAGGGGTTCATCAACTATCGCTGGCTGGCCGGGATTGCCGGGGAGAAGATCGGCGCCGCCTGGTTCGATCACGGTGATTGCGCCGAGCATGATTTCCTCGATCAAGCGTACATGAGCGTCCTGGCCGGGGCGCGCGAGTTGGTCTTCTTCAACCTGGGCGATGTCATTCAGGGTCACCCGGACCACGCGCAGATCGTCGAGCAGTTCGACCGGCTGGCCGACCTGGCGGCTTTCGTTCGCACGCATCCGATCGTGGGTGCACCTGCCTACAAACCACCCAACAGCGACCCTGCCGGGGATATGTACTTGATGGACTTCCTCGGCATGCTCGGCGTTCCTCTGGTCCCTGTCCACAGGTTCCCCGAGTCTGCGCCGGTGATGTTGCTTCCGGCGCAGGCGGCCGCCGACCCGGACCTGCTCGACCGTGTGAAGGCTGCTTTGGACAGAGGCGCCAACGTCATCATCACGACGAGTCTCCTGCTGGCGCTGCCGCAGAGTGGCGAACTCGCTCGTACGCTGGGCGTGGACGTGAATCCGGGATCCTCTCCGGTCCGTGCCGTGTGTGTTGGCCAGACCGTCGATCTGGAGTCGCCCATCGAAGCGACGCGGCCGGGCGATATCGCCTGTACCGACGCTGGCAGATCCCTGCTGTTGTTTCGCACGGTCCAGGCGTCGCGGGGCCGCCTGTCGCTGCTCAACACGCACACCTACAACCAGACGGATTTCGACGCGGTCGGCGAGGTTCTGCTCTGTCCTCGCCGGCTCGGGTTGCTGGCTCTGGACGGCTCCCCGCTCGACGGGCTTCGCGCCGCGTTCCGAGACGCCGGCGGGCTGTCGCTCGCGGGTCCGAGTTGCGTCACGCTGCATCCGTTCTCCGGGTCGGAAAAAGACAGATCGGGCCTATATTCTTCAACGAAATCTCTTGGTTCGATTTCGTTGAAGAATGGAAGTGACAAAGCCCTGGACGCGCGACCAGGGTTTGAGGGGGAAGAATCGAGCCAAGAAATTCTTCCCCCTCAAAGCAGGCCCGATCTGCCTTTTTCCGACTGCGAGTCGCCCGACTCAGGTTTCGTCGTTCAGAATTTCAACGACAAAGATGTGACTGTCACCGTCACGGCGCCGATCGGGAAAGACAGCGAGCTCCACATCATGGATCGGTTCTCCGACAAGCCTCTGTCTATTCCTCCAACCGATTCCGCAGGCGAAGTCCCGCTCGAAATCCGTTTGCCCGCCCGCGGGCGCGTCTGGATTCGGTTTCGCACTTAACAGGGAACTGCCGAGTGTGTACGATGCAGCCATGCAGGGCAACACATTCTATGAAACCGCGGCCATTCTGAGTCTGGCCGCCGTGCTGGGCGTTCTCGGGCAAAAGCTCCGCCAGCCTTTGATTATCATGTTCCTGGCGACCGGGATTGTCGCAGGACCGGCCGTCTCCGGGCTCATCCAGAGCTACGACCAGATCGAGCTGCTGGCGCATATCGGCATTTCCCTTTTGCTGTTCATCGTCGGGCTCCGGCTCGATCTGAGCCTCATTCGGACCACCGGGCCGGTGGCCCTGGCCACGGGCTTGGGACAGATCCTCTTCACGGCGGGCATCGGGTTCGTCATCGCCCTGGGGTTGGGAATGACCGTGGTCAGCGCCGCCTACGTCTCGGTGGCGCTCACATTCTCCAGCACGATCATCATCGTCAAGTTGTTATCGGACAAGAAGGAGATCGACGCGTTGCACGGCCGGATCGCGGTCGGCTTTCTGATCGTCCAGGACATCGCCGCCATCCTGGCCTTGGTGGCGTTGACCACCTTCGGCACGACGCTGTCAGGGGAGCAGTCGGCGTTCACGGTCTCTCTGATCATGGCGGGCAAGGGGATCGGGCTGCTGGTGGTGGTCGGCGTGCTCATGCGATACGTTCTGCCTCGCGTGACCGCGCGCGTGGCCCATTCGCAGGAGATGCTGATCCTGTTTGCGGTCGCCTGGGCCGTCCTGTTGGCAGCCGCGAGCGACTGGCTGGGCTTCAGCAAGGAGGTCGGCGCCTTCCTGGCGGGCGTCTCGCTGGCTCCCAGCCAATATCGCGACTCGATCAGCTCCAAGCTGACGAGCATTCGCGACTTCCTGCTGCTGTTCTTCTTCATCGACCTGGGCGCCCGCCTGGAATGGTCCACGGTGGGATCGGAGGTTCCCAAGGCTGCATTGTTGTCTCTCTTTGTGCTCATCGGCAATCCGCTGATTGTCATCCTCATCATGGGCTATATGGGGTACCGCTGCCGGACGGCCTTTCTCGCCGGGCTGACGGTCGCCCAGATCAGCGAGTTCTCCCTGATCGTCGGCGCCCTCGGCGTGGCGCTCGGGCACATCCCGCCGCAGACGATGGGCCTGATTACCCTCGTCGGTGTCGTGACGATCTTCGCCTCCACGTACATGATCCTCTACTCGCAGAATCTCTACCAGTTCCTCGCCAGGCCGTTGAAGATCTTCGAGCGCAAGAATCCTTACCGCGAGACGAGCAGCGACACCGCGGTCGAAACGACGGTTGCAGACGTAATCCTCGTGGGCCTGGGCAACTACGGCAGCGGGCTGGCCGAACGCCTGCTCGAACGCAAGATGAAGATCATCGGGGTGGACTTCGACCCCCAGGCGCTCCAGAAGTGGCAGGCCCGCGGCGTCTCCGTCCTCTACGGCGACATGGCCGACCCCGATCTCTACGAACAGTTGCCGATGGGCCGGGTTCGCTGGGTGGTCAGTGCCGTGCGATCGAAGGATGTGAACCTGGCCCTGCTGCACCTGCTGAGGTATCGCGGGTACGACGTGAAGGTCGCCCTGACCGCCGCGAGCCAGGAGGAGGCATTGCTCTACCGGAAGGCCGGGGCGCATGTCGTCCTGCGGCCGTTCACCGACGCCGCCGAGCAGGGGGCCGACGCGCTGATGGATGCGACGGACATCCTGCCCCAGAACGTGGATTGGCCGGTCGCCTTCCAGGAGATCCGCGTCCGCTCGGGCTCCCTCTTCGCCGGCGAGAGTCTCCGGCACATCCCCCTGCGGTCGGAGGCGGGGGTCTCCGTCCTGGCCGTCAGCCGGGCCGGACGCGTGCACTACGACCCCGAGCCCGATTTCCAGATCTACCCGGGCGACCACATGGTCCTCATGGGACCCGCCGATGCGCTCAAGAAGGCAGAGAGCCTGATCCATCAAGCCCAGGATCGTCAGGCGGACGACGCACCCAAGCGTTTCGTCATGGCCGAGATCGAGGTGTTCCACGATTCGAAATGGTCGGGCCAGACCCTGGCGGACCTGCAGTTCCGCCAGCGTTGCGGCGTCACCGTCGTAGGTATCCGTCGGGGCGAGGAGCGAATCCCCTCGCCCGGCCCGAACGAATCCCTCTCGCCCGGCGACCGCCTCATCGTCATCGGCACCGCCGACAAGATCAGCCAACTCAAGTGCGGCACCTCCGCCTGATGTAGGAAGGCGTGGAAGCGTTGGAACGTGGAAGGGTGCTGCGCATCCACGCATATGCGCTTCTACGCTCCTACGGTTCCCCGTATCGTCATCTACACACCCTTGACCCGCAGATTGCAGGGTGGGGCTTGCCCCACCGATTCCTGCTGAAAATATTTTCGCTTTTCCAGTTGACCGGGGGAGATTTACTGTTATAGTAGTGTATAACAGTATAGCAGACAGAGTTGATGGAACCCAACTGTGGAGACGATCCATCATGTTCATTCGAATCGAACCATCTTCCTCATCTCCGATCTACCGGCAGATCATGGACCAGATCAGGCACCAGGTCGCCGCGGGGATCCTGAAGCCCGGCGACAAGGTCCCCAGCGTCCGGCAACTGGCCGGCCAACTGGCGGTGAATCAGAACACCATTCTCAAAGTGTACAACGAGCTGTGCCGGGAGCATGTTCTGGAGGTGGATCGCGGCAACGGCACGATCGTAGCCGAGGGGAACGCAACGCTCCCCATGAGCGACCGCAAGAAAGCGGTCGCCGCCGTGCTGCGGGAGGCGGCTGTGCAGGCGATTCACCTGGAGATCTCTCCCGAGCAGACGCACGCGTTATTGGAGAAGGAATATCTGACCATTCTGGCCGAGAAGAAGCGGAGTCCCCATCATGAGTAAGACAGCGATTTCCATTTCCGATCTGCACTTTGCGTACGGCCGGCACGAGGTCCTCGACGGCGTGAATCTGGAAGTGCCCGAAGGGACCGTCTTCGGCTTCCTGGGACGCAACGGCGCGGGCAAGACGACCGCCATTCAGATTCTCTTGGGTCTCCTGGCCCCACGGACGGGCAAATGCCTCGTCGCCGGAAACGATCCGCAGATGGACGCCATCACGGTCCGCCAATCGGTCGGCTACATGGCGGAAGATCAGCGGATGTACGACTGGATGCGGGTCGAGGAGATTGTCCGGTGGACGAGCAGCTTCTATCCGACGTGGGATCAGGCGTATGCCCAGCAACTGCTGCGACAATTCGACCTGCCGGCCAAAGGCAAAGTCGGGACCCTGTCCAAGGGACAGAACACCCGGCTGGCTCTCTTGCTGGCCCTGGCTCATCGGCCTCGAATTGTCATTCTCGACGATCCCACGCTGGGCCTGGACCCCATTGCCCGCAAGGAATTCCTGCGAAGCGTGGTCACGTTGCTCCAGGCGCAAGGGACAACGGTGTTCTTCTCCAGTCATCTGTTGTACGAGATCGAGCCGGTCGCGGACTGGGTCGCCATCCTGGACCGTGGGCGGATTGTAAAGGCCGCGCCGACGGATGAATTGCGGGACACAATCCGGCGATTCGTGCTCCGGCCCAAGGCTTCGCTGGACTTGGCGAAGATCCCGGGTGTTCTCGACGCCGTGCGGCAGGATGGGCAGTGGAACGTCACGGTGGAGTCGGCCGACAAGGACGTTCACGCAGCCCTGTCGGCCGCAGCCGGCGACGACGTGGAAGAGCTGGGCCTGAACCTGGACGAGATCTTCGAGGCCTACGTGATCGGCAATCGCGGTCGGGAGGTGGCCCCATGCTGAAAACGCTGTTGTGGAAAGAATGGCACGAGCAGCGATGGCGCGTCGCGTTGGCGACGGTCTGGCTGCTCGGCATGACCGCCATCGGCCTCAAGACCCGCATCCTGCCCGACAAGGCTGTTGTCATGATGATCTGGAACCCCGCATGCATCCTCCTGCCCGTGTTCCTCGGCATGGGACTGTTCGCGAGTGAACGCAAAGAGCGAACGTTGTCCTATCTCATCGTCCATCCGGTCACGCGCAGTCAGATCCTGGCGGCCAAGGTGATCGCAGGGTTGCTGGCGTATCTTACACCGTTCCTGATCGGTGGCCTTACGGTTTGTCTGACAGTGGGCGGCCGGGAGCAGAGTGCCGCCGATCTGGCCGAGGGCTTCGCCATCATGGCCGCGCTCGGCCTGGTCTTCTTCATCTGGCAACTCTTCGCGGGATTGCGCTGCCGACGGGAAGAGACCTACATCCTGGTCAGCGCTGTTGTGCTTGGCTGCTGGGCCCTCCATGGTGTTGTTGTGGATGAATGGCGTCTCACGGAGAACGCCGGGTTCTGGACATGGGCCTTGAATCCCTTCGCCATTGGGGAACTGGACTATGCGAAGCCAAGCGAGGTCCGGACCGTTGTGGCCGTGCAAAGTCTGATCCTGACAGGACTGGGATTCGGCCTGTGGTTTCGCTTCCGCAGACTTCGGGAGGGCAGATCATGAGATCATGGATACCCTACGTATGGAAAGAAGTCCATGAGAGCTGGCGGCTGGCATTGGCAGCCCTGGGAGTGTCCCTGGGAATCAGCTTCATTCCCTCCATCCTCTCGGCTGCGCGAGGGCAAGGGAATTGGCATGACGGGAATGTCCTTGGCGTGCTCTTCCTCGGCGGTCCCCTCCTGGCGGTGGTGGCCGGGGTGTACGCCATGGGCCGGGAGCAGGGTGCGATTGAGCGATTCTGGCGTTCCCGCCCGGTCAACCTGAATCGCTGGCTCCTGATCAAGTACGTCACGGGCCTGCTGCTCGTATGGCTGATCTGTTGGTTGCCTTTGGGGATTCAGATCCTGGGCAGGGCCCTTGAACAGCCGCATCATTCCATGTCCGATGACGTCAGCATGGCCCTGGTGTACAGCTTCATCCTCCTGCTGATCTACAGCGTCTCCCTTGTGCTGGGGCAGTGCGTTCGAGGGATGCTTCACGCCGCGATCCTGGCGGTCGGAGCCATGGCCCTGATCTTCGTCATACCGCTGGTCATCGCGCCATTGAATTGGCTGAGTGTGGAAATGGTGCAAAGGGCGGACCGGGGGGCGCTGAACGTTCGAGCGCACATCATCTTCGCAGTCCCGATGATCGCGCTGAGCGCTGCATTGGTGGGGCTCGCGGGCATCCTGTTGAAGCGGAACGTGCAGGTTGAGGTCGGTGGGCGCACGTTGGGCTGGTCGGTGGCGGCCATCATGCTGGTGCTGACGGCCGGCATGGCCTTTCCCATGGCCACGAACCTGTCTGTTCAGCAGGTGATTTCACTTCCCATGGCCCAGGACGGCACGGTCCATGACATGGCAGCCGACGGCAATGACGTCCTGATTCTGTTCTCCAACGGCTCGGTATGGAGGGGTTCCAAGCTCGGTCTGGTCCGAGTCCGTATTGGCGAGCACGCATCGGTGGTGGACGAGCCGATCTGGTTTGCCGATCCGGGACAGGAGAGGGCTGGCTACTACAGTGGGCTGGACTTGGCGTGGCCCGCCGAGGACCCCTCCCTCGCCTATGCAGCGATCAGGCACAGCGTGCTGGAAAACGGGGCTCTCAAGGAATCGGCCTCCGTCCTGTACACGGTCGCTCTCGATGCGAAGCGAGCCAATCCGGTAATCCACCGCGTCGAGTTGAATCCGCTTCTGACTCTGCAGGATAGCAGGCAGGCTGCGTGTCTCTATCAGCGACGCCTTTATATCAGTAGCATTGAACCGGGAGGGATAAGACTATTGACCTTCTCGCTGGCTGACCTCAGGGCGCCGTTACTGGTCCATAGCGAGGATGTGACGCATCCGCTCGGCTGGCTGCACCGGGGTCCTTCGCAGGAATACCAGGTTCCGTTGGTCCCCATGCCGGATCTGGATGAGTCCACTCGCTGTAAGGTCACGCGCGACTTGGCCCTCCACTACTCCCGCTGGGTTCCCGCAGGGAATGACCGGATTCTGGCATCTGACCGCGATTCAGGCAGGTTTCTCCCGCACCTTGTGCTGTACGAAGCAGGTCCGACACGGGACGGCGTCATGCCCCTGCGTCCGATATCGCGGTACCAGTCCGTGGCCTTCGAAGGGTTGTTGGGAACGTCGGATGGCGAGCTGCTCTACTCAGCGCCTCTGGCGTACCGGTTGGAAGGCGGCGGTGTCACGGTTTATCGCATTGGCGAGTCGAAGTCTATCGAGCGCATCGGCCATTACGCCGCCGAGGGAGGTTTCAACACGACGGTCTCGCTGCCGGGCAATCGAGTCGTCCTGGCCGGCAAGAGACTGCACGTCCTGGACCTGTCCGAAAAGCTGCGGCAATGATACACCTGACTCACTGGAAGAGGATGAGCACCTATGAGTCGATTCGGCATCCCCTGTTGTGGCAAACGTCACGACACGTCCTATTGCCCGCTATGCGGGACGCGGTTGATCGAGAAGCACGAACTGGGCGACTTGCTTCGTCACTGCGAAACCACGTTGCAGACCCTGGAAGAAGCCTATGCAGCCAGAGCCTCGCGCGGGCAGCCCAGCGAGAAGAAGGCAAATGTCATAGCTCGCTGGCGGCGCTGGGTGAACGGCTTACAGAAACTGATTGACGATCAGGAGGTCAATCTGTCGAAAGCGATGGCCGAACGAGGCACGACACAACAGTGAAGTTGAGCCAAGTATGTCCTCACCAAACACTATCTCCCTGGTCAGTTCGCTTTGCGGTTGTCGCGGCAGAACTGGGCCATGAGTTCCATGGCCTTGGAGGTCTTCTCCATCGAGCCATCGAGCTTGGCGTAGGCATCGACCAGTTCCAGCAGTTCCGGCGGGGCTTCCGTTGAGCCATACTGGTGGGCGGTGTTGACGATGCCTGCGTCCAGGCCGTACTCCATTGCTTTGGCGACGTAGGCGCGACAGACTCCGATGCGAC
>JBDKRX010000058.1:0-4094 GCA_039683175.1 Phycisphaerales bacterium | reverse complement strand
ATCCCTATGTGTACGCCCATCCGACGGAGGAGATTTTCACCGCTGTGGATGCGGTCAGGGAGTACGCCGCGACAACCGGCGCCGGCCGCTCCAAGGACAAGCCGGTTCTCGTGGCCGCCCCCGGCATGGACTACTGGCCGTTGCCCTGGTACTTCCGGGATCTCCCGTGTGTCGGCTACGCATCCGGGATTCCGAGCGAGGTCGGGCCGCTCGTCCTGGTCTCCGACAAGCTCGAAGGGGCTCTGCAAAACAAGATCTACGAGGAAACGCCGCGCGAGCAGCGGCGGATGTACATGTACCTGTTCGACCCCCCATGCTACATCTGGTTCCGGCCGGGGGTGAAGCTGGTGGGATTCGTTCGCAAGGACCTCTGGGATGAGCATGCGGCGACGCAGTCAGATGCGGCTGCGTTGATTGAGGCAAGCCATGAAAGACAAACCCCGGCAAACGGAGACCCAGTTCGTCCATAGCGACTGGGCGGCGGTGCCCGACGTGCATCGTTTCTCGCACCAGGCCATGGCGACCACGTTCGAGGTGATGGTCCAATATGAGGACCGGACCTACGCCCAGCAGGCAGCGGAGGCCGCATTTAGCGAGGTCGATCGCATCGAAGGAGCCCTGAGCCGCTACCTGGAGACCAGCGATGTGACGCAGATCAGCCATCTGCCGGCGGGCACGCCTGCGCATGTCACATTAGATACATTCGAATGCCTGCGAATCAGCGCCGAGGTGCACTCGCAAACGGGCGGCGCGTTCGATATCACCGTGGGGTTTCTCGTGGACTGCTGGCGCGACGAGGACAAAAGGCCGCGGACCCCGTCGGCCGAGGAAATGCAATTCGCCCTCGACCACACCGGCACGGACCTGATCCTGCTTGATGAGCCGACCTGCGCCGTGGCCCTCCTGGCGAGCCCGATGCGGATCGACCTGGGCGGCGTGGGCAAGGGCTACGCCGTGGATCGGATGGCCGAAATGTTGAGAGAGTGGAGCGTGGACCGCGCGTTGATTCACGGCGGGTTCAGCTCGGTCCTGGCCCTCGATGCCCCACGAGGCATGGCGGGCTGGCCGGTGACGCTCAGCCACCCGAAAGACCGCAGCCGCACGCTTGCTCGACTCGATGTGGCGCATGCCTCCGTCAGCGGTTCGGGCCTGGAAAAAGGCCCGCACATCATCGACCCGCGGATGGGCCAACCCGCCGAGAGCAAGCTTGCGACCTGGTCGATTGCATCCGATGCCGCTCGGGCCGACGCGATCTCGACGGCCTTCATGGTAATGACGGCAGAGGAAGTGACGGACTTCTGCCGTGAACATCCCGGCGTCCGGGGATTGCTTATCCTCCCGGGCGATGATGCAGCGGGTCAGGCCGAACGAATCGTGCCCGCCGGCAAATGGCAGTCAGGGGAGCTTGTCTTCTGAGGAAGCACGAAACTCGAAACAAGCACGAATGCCAAAACTCAAATGACCGAAACGCTATCGCCTATCGGATGGTCCGTTTTGAGTCTTCTTCCGTTTGGGTCATTTGAACTTGTTTCGGATTTCGAGTTTCGAATTTCTGATTTCCCGCTCCTCGGGCCTCTTTGGCCATCGTTCGCTTGAGTCTGTGCAACTCGACGAGGAGGGGCCAGGGTGTGCGCGTGACGGAGAGCCGGCTGTCCGGATCGCAGGCCCATTCGACGGGGAACTCACGGATGCGGTAGCCCTTCCTCGTCGCTCGCAGGATCATCTCGATGTCGAACATGAAACCGTCGGCGGTGCACTCGCCGTACAGTTCCCTGGCGACGTCGCCCTTGTAGATCTTGAAGCCGCACTGGGTGTCCGTCAGTTCGCGCGGGACGCCGAGCATGGTCCGGACCACCCACTTGAACATGCGAGACAGGAGCCGGCGATGCCATCGCTGCGCCTGAAGGATGTCGCTCTCCACGTGCCTGCGAGAGCCGTGGGCCATGTCGCACTGGTCATTCTGGAGCATCTCCAGGCCCAGGAGGGCGTTGCCGTAGGGGATGCACAGGCCGCAGTCGGCGAACATCGCATATCGGCCCGTTGAAGCTTTCATGCCCGTGCGGACACCGTAGCCTTTGCCCCGGTGCTCCTCGTAGCGGATCACGTTCAGCTTCACGGCCGCCGGGACTGCGACCGCTCGGGCCATCTGGGCCGTGTTATCCTGGCTGCCGTCGTCGACGACGATGATCTCGCCTGCCAGGCCGTTGCCTACCAGGAACTCCGAGGCGGCCTTCACATCTCGCGCGATCTTCCAGCTTTCCTGGAAGGGCGGTATGATGATCGACAAATCCATGCTGTCTTCCCAAGGAGAACGCCGCATTCCGCACCGCCGAAGGCGGACGCACCACAAGAGAATCCACACCCGATGTGGTCCCCCGTCCACGGGGGTGATTGCCGCAGCGAACAGGCTGCCCCATTATACGGTCTGTGAGGAGATAGGCAATGCTTGAACCCGCATAGTTCAGGACGATGCCGTCACGCATGCGCCGGGTGGGATTCTCGGATCGCGCATACCCGTCGTTCGCGAGCGGGTGCGGTGTCTCTCAGCGTCTGACCGCTCTCTGCGACAGAGAGACCGTGATTGACGGCGAGACGGCGGTCCGGCCCTTCTCGTCGGCGGCTTGGGCTGTGATGACGTACCTGCCGGGCGGCAACTCCTGGCCTGCGTCGGCCGGAGGCCAGGCAATGGACCAGCCGTCGAGCGCTTCCTGTGCGTCGAAGCTCTCGCTGTAGGCTCCCTCTTCGTGGCGGATGGTGAACGTCACGCCGGTAACGGCTGCATCGAAAATGCTCACGAGGGCAAGAAAACGGATGGGCTGGGCTCCAACGTAGAGGTTGGTTCCACTCCTTGGGGTGACAATTCCAATGAACAGACGCTCCTGGACGGGCGGGGGAGTGCCGATCGACCATTGAGAGATCACGACGAACAGGTCTCTGAGGTCCACCGTGCCGTCGCCATTGATGTCGCCTGCGAGGTGCACCTCGGGTGCGGGCGCGCCGAACCAGGACTTGCTGGCCTGTGTCGTGCCGGCGTATGCCCCAAGGTTGACGACGCCGCCATTGGGGAACAACTCATCACCGAGAGAACGGTTCGGGTCCCCGGCGTCGACGCACGGGCTGGTCGCATCGTCCTTCACCCAGATCTCCTCCAATGCATTCCACCGGCCCCCCTGGGACTTGAGATGGTAGTCGCCGTTAACCCAGGCATCGTCTTGGGAATCTGCCGGCGTCCCGCGTGGGTCCCAGTATCCGGCGTCGGCAAAGCACGGGTCCACCTGGATGTTGCCTTCTCCCTCCCGGCCGCCGAACACGTCGCTGTAGGCCACATTGACTTCAAGCGACTCCGCCATAGCGAACTCGCCGGAGCCATCCCAGACGATGCAGTGGCCCAGGGTCGTCTTGCCGCCCCATGTCACGTATCCGATCGCGCCCCCCGTGAGATCCGGTCTGAATGTTCCGAAGGGGATGGCGAGCTGGGACGCGAGGGCTCGTCCGCTTGGAGACACGTTGCCTGCGAAGGTGCAATGCATCAGGACGTCATTCGCGCCTGCGCACGCGACAGCGCCGCCGGAGCTGTCGGCGCAATTGCCCGCGAAAAGGCAGTTTGTGAATTGTCCCTTCGCGTCCGTGCAGACGGCGCCGCCGTATCGTGCGTGATTGGCGATGAAGCGGCAACGCTGCAACCTGGCTGGGACCTCGACGTAGACGGCCCCGCCGACGTTGGTCGTCGAATTGCGCTCGAAGAGGCAATCCGTCACATCAATGTCCGACTCGCTGATGTTGGGCAGGCTGCTTGTGGTAGAGACGTGCAGGGCCCCGCCGCCAGGGTACGTCAAATACACGCCCGTTCGCCCGACACTGCCGCGTTCAACGACAGACTCACCGGGGGTGGCGTTATCTGAGAAGGTGCAGTTGCTTATTTTCACGGTTCCGGCGTTACCGCTGTATTCGACAGCGCCGCCGGTGCTGCCGCGGTTTTGCAGGAAACTGCATCGGACCGTTGTCAGACTGCTGCCCTCGCTGCAAATAGCCCCGCCGGCATCACCTGCTTTGTTGTTCTCGAAGACGCAGTCAGCCAGTGCCGCGGTGCCGTC
>JBDKRX010000057.1:0-22136 GCA_039683175.1 Phycisphaerales bacterium | reverse complement strand
GCCTCGATGAGCTGGAGGGTTCCATCCTCGTGGAGCGCGAGCAGTCTATCCTCGGCCAGGATGAGCGAGCCCAGACCCTGTTTCGGACCCGTCCATCGGACCTCACCCGTCTGCCAGTCGATGCATCGCAACTGCTTGTCGTCGCAGCCGTACAATGCGCCCCTCCAGAGGGCGCACGTGCTCAGGTAGGTCCTCATGTTCTTGTTGCGCCACAGTTCGACGGGCGAACTTCCCAATAGGTCGAAGAGTGCACAGCCCACGCCGTGACCGGTAGAGACGAACAGCCTTCCATCGGAGATGATAACGTCGGAGGCGTTCTGGTCCCATGTGGTCTTCCAGGGGATTCTCCATCGGACCTGGCCGTCGGCGACTGCCGCTGCGACGATCTCGTGGCCGCTGACGAAGGCGAAGCAGGGCCGGCGGTCAATCTCGAAGAGGATCGGCGAGGAGTAGCCCGAGTAGCCAAGTCCGTTGTCCCACAGGATCTTGCCGGTGAGCTTGTCCAACGCGAGACCAGCGGTCCCGACGGGCAGGATGAGCCGGTCCTCGGTCACGAGGATCGAGCCTGCGTATCCCCACCAGACCTTGTAGTCCTCCTCGGTCCAGGGCGGCGGCTCGAACTTGGCCGACCAGATCACGGCTCCGGTTTCCGCGTTCAGGCAGAAGCAGTGGCCGAACTTGCTGACTGTAAAGACCAGGCCATTCTCGACCGCCGGTGTGGCCATCGGGCCGCCCTCATATGCCTTCGGATCGAGTTGGCAGGGATACGAGTGCCGCCACAGTTCGGTGCCGGTTTCCGCGTTCAGGCAGAACACCGTATCGATGTCCTCACGATTGCCCAACGTGTAAGCTCGCCCGCCAGCCACCGCAATGCAGGAGAAGCCGGTCCCCACCGAGCCTTTCCAAAGCACCTTGGGGCCACTCGCGGGCCATTCCCAGTTCAGACCGGTCTCAGGCGAGATCCCATTCCGTGCCGGCCCGCGCCAGCCCGGCCAATCAGCCGCACCGGCCTGGGCGCAGGTCAGAAGCACTATGACGACGATGCGACGAAATATGCTCACGCTGTTCTCCTGTGCGAATCAGTTCTGTGTCGTGTTCGACGTTCTGTGTTGGCGCCGGTTCATCTGCCTGTACGGCAGTTGCCGCCGACCCCCAGGGCGACCGGGATTATGGCAGGCCGGGCAGGAAGTGTCAATCCGGACAATTGTCCCGTGCGCGGCGTTGCAGTCGTGACATGCCCCCTATACAATGGGCGTGCGTTGAGGCATTGGCTGGACACTGTTCGAAGGGAGATTGCGATGATTCAGATGCGCCGGATCCGATTGGTGTGTGTGGGGTTCCTGGTTGGCGGCTTTGCCTGCGTGCCTGCGGCGATCGGGGCTTCGCCCGTCGATGAGCTCATGAAGCGGATACCCGACGATGTGATCGCCTTTGTGGGCGCCAGCGGGGGGGATGCCCTCAAGGGCGATTTCGAGAAGACGGCTCTCGGGCGGATATGGAACGATCCGAGTGTCCGGACGTTCTGCCAGTCCGTCAAGACGGAAGTGGTAACGAAGGCACAGGTCGAGGACCCGAATCTCTCACAGAAGGTCGATCTGGCGTGCCAGTGTTTCCGGCTGGCCTTGAGTCGACCGTTTCTGGTCTGCCTGGCTCGCGTGCCGGCGCAGGAAGGGCCGGGCGTGGTGGTCTTCGCCGTGCTGGACGCCGGCAACCGCAAGGCGGAGATTGCCGCGTGCGTGAACAAGCTGGAGGAGAGGATCGGGCTGGACAAGATCGCCGATATCCAGGCCGGCGCTCTCACGATGCGAGGTCTCAAGGATGTGGACAAGCCCGGGCTCTATTGGGGTTGGAGGGGCAACAGCCTCGTCCTGGCCGTCAACGACTGCCAGGGCGCCGTCACAAAGCGTTTTTCGCACCCGCGTTCGGCGACGCCGGCGAACTGGGGCGCAGTGCTCGGAGCCGGCGACGCCTTCGCTGCTTATGGTGACATCCAGGCGATTCGCCAGGTGGTTGGCTCGCTCCTCCGTGAGGAAGAAGGCGAGGAGGCCTCGAATGTATTCACGTCTGTGCTCTGGAGGCTCGGCCTCAACGAGACCAAGTCATTCAGGGCCAAAGTCAGCTTTGTGCAATCCGAGATCGTCGTGCATACCGTCGTGGAAATGCCCGCGCCGGCGACCGGCATCTTCGTGGCGTCCAAGCCCATCGATCCAGCCTGGTTCGGCGTGGTGGATGTCCGCGCCGTATCTGCCGGCGCGGTCAATTGGGACATCGCCGGCCTGTATGACACAATCATGGGTGTCGTCCAGACGGCTTCTCCGCTGGATGCCTATCCGAAGGCTCAGAAGGCGATCTCGGATTTCGAATTGCGGGCCGGAATGCGGATTCGCGACGAGTTGCTTGCGTCCTTGGCGGGCCCGGCGGTGTCCTATTCACTGCCGATGGGGATTACACCCGATGTGCCGCAGGGCGGTCGTGTAATGGTCGCCAGGCTCAGAGATGCCCAGCGTTTCGAGGGGGCTGTGACCTCGCTGGGTGAATTCGCCGTCGAAAACGCCCAAGGCATGCTGCAGATTGGCTCACAGAAGCGGGACGACGGCCGAACGGTGCATGTCTGGACCATGCCGGCCCTGGCCGTTCTGGGGATGATGCCGACCTGGTCGGTTGTCGGCGACCACGTCATCATCGCCTCCAACATGCAGTTGCACGAGCTGGCGGTGGGACAGTATTTGTCGAGGGAAGCGGGTGGAAAGTCTCTCCTGGACGTTGAGAGCTTCAAGAAGGCGACGGCGGGATTGCCGCCGAATCTCACGAGTCTGACTTACATCGATTCACAGGTTCGCTTCAATCAGTATGTGGCGCAGATGCAGCAGGCCTGGCCCATACTCACGATGGCGTTGGCAAGACAGGGCGTCAAATTGCCGGTGTTGTTGCCCTCGCTGGCGGAGGTTGGCCGGGACATGAGGCCCTCGCTTCGCTGCAGCTACTATGGTCCCGATGGGTTCCATTCCCTGTATTGCGGACCGGGTATCGAGGCCGGCCGAATGAGTGTGAGCAGCATGGCGATGGGCATGGGCATCCTGATGCCGGCGCTGGCGAGGGTCCGCCAATTGGCGTTCCGGATGACCTCAGGGACGAATCTGTCGGTCATCGGCAAGGCTTGCCTTGTCTATGCCGACGAGCATGACGGCAAGCTGCCGCCCGATCTCCAGACGCTCGTGGCCGAGGTGCAACTGTCGGCGAAGTGCCTGGAGTCGAAGCTCAAGCCCGATGGCTTCAAAGGGCCGAGCTACATTTATGTGCCCGGCCAGGACCTCTCGATGCATCCGGGCAACGTGGTTGCGTACGAGAATCCCGAGTTCTGTGTCGAGGGAGTGAACGTGCTGTTTCTCGACTCCCACGCGGAGTTCATGAGGCCGGAGCCGTTTCACCAGGCGTTGAAGGCGACGTATGCGCGACTGAAGAGGCCGCTTCCGATGATCCGGTTCAGGGATGACGAGGCGTCGCAGAACTGATTATTGTGGCCACGAGGGCGCTTTTGTATAATCGGACTCTGCGGAAATACTGACCTGGGTCCTTTTTGAAGGAAGACTAAGATGATTCACATGCGTTGGATTCGACTGGCGTGCGTGGTTCTGTTTGTTGTTGGTTTCGCCTGGGCCCCCGTGGTGATCGGGGCGTCGGCGGTGGAGGAGCTGACGAAGCGAATGCCCGACGACGTGATCGCCTTCGCGGGCACCAGCGGGGGGGATGTCCTCAAGGGCGATTTCGAGAAGACGGCCCTCGGTCGGATCTGGAACGACCAGGGCGTTCGGACGTTCTATCAGTCGATCAAAAAGGAACTGCTCGCAAAAGCGGTGGAGGAATCGGGCGACCCGAACGTCTCCGAGAAGGTCGATCTGGTGCTCAAGTACGTCCAATTGGCCCTGAGCAGGCCCATCGTGATCGGCGCTGCGCAAGTGCCCGTGGAGGATGGACCGCCCATCGGGGGCTTCGCCATTCTGGACGCCGGAAGCCGCAAGGCGGAATTCACCGCCATGTTGAGCAAACTGGAGGCGATGGCCGGCGAAGACGGTATCGCGGACAAAGAGATTGGCGATCTCAAGCTGCGAGGGCCGAAGGACAGCGATGTTCCCGTGTACTGGGGTTGGGTGGACAATTGCTTCGTCATCGGACTGAACGACGCCAAGGGCGCCGCGGTCAAGTACCTGTCGCAGCCGCGTTCAGTGACGTCGGCCTCACTGGCCAAAGTCCCCGGCAGCGGCGACGCGCTGGTAATCACGGCCGATGTCCAGAGGGTCCGCCAACTGGTCGGGTCGATCATCCGCGAGGAATCCGGCGACGAGGACGCGAACCTGTTCACGTCGGTCGTCAAGAGTCTGGGCTTCAACGATGTCAAGGCTTGCTGCATCCGGGCAGGTTTTGCCGGGCCTGACGTCGTTGTGAATGCCTTACTGGAGGCACCCACACCGGCGACCGGCGTCTTCGCGAACTGCAAGCCCATCGATCCGGCGTGGTTCGGCGCAGTGGATGTCCGGGCTGTGACGGCCAGCGCGGTCAACTGGGACTTGGCCGGCCTGTACGATACGATCATGAACGCCGTGAAGACGGCTCTGCCGGACGAGGTCGAGGATATCCAGCAGGGCATCGGAGAGTTCGAGTCCGAGGCCAAACTGCGGATTCGGGAAGAGCTGCTTGCGTCGTTGGCCGGCCCGATGGTGTCCTACACGTTGCCGGCCGGCGCCATGGTCGAGGCCCCGATGGGTGGTCTTGTGATAGCTGCGAAACTCAAGGATGCCCAGGCATTTGAGAAGGCCATGACCGCGCTCGGTGAGTTCATCGTCCCACAGGCCGAGGGCATGCTGCAGATCAGCGAGCAAAAGCAGGACGACGGCCGGACCGTACACGTCTGGACGATTGCACCGGTGGCGATGATGGGCCTGATGCCAACCTGGTCGGTTTCGGGCGATCATGTCGTCATTGCGTCGGGCGTGGAGTTGTGCAACCTCGGCGTCAATCAGCTTGCCTCGAAGGGGGCCGATGGGAAGTCTCTGCTCGATGCCGAGGGCTATAAGAAGGTGGCCGCCGGACTGCCGCAGAGCCTGTCGAGCCTCAGCTATGTCGATTCGGCTGTCCAGTTCAAGCAGGTCATGACGCAGGCCCAGCAGTTCTGGCCCATGGCGACGATGCTGGCCATGCAGCAGGGCGTCAAACTCCCTGCGATGCTGCCCTCGTTGACGCACATCATCAAGGATCTGGGGCCCTCGGTGGACTACTGCTATGCCGCGCCGGATGGTCTGCGGTCGCTCTATCGCGGGCCGGGCATCGAGGTGAGCCTGGCGACCGTGGCCGGGGGCGTCGCGGGAGTTGGGGTCGCGATGCCGGCGCTGGCCAGGGCGCGGGAGCAGGCCAGGACTGTCGCTTCCATGTCCAACCTCAAGCAGTTGGGCCTGGCCGTCATCATGTACGCAGACGATCACGACGGAAAGACCCCATCCGATCTGGAGCAAGCGAAGCCCTATTACCGCGACTCGAAGATCCTCGAGTCGCCCCGCAAGCCCGACTGGTTCGACGGTCCGAGCTACATCTACATTCCGGACCAGACCACGGCGGGGAATGTGGCGGGGAACATCGTGGCCTACGAGAATCCCGAATTCGGCATGGACAAGGTCCTGGTTCTGTTCCTGGACGGCCACGTCGAGGCCATGGATCACGACCGATTCCAGAGCGAGTTGGAGGCGACCTACGAGCGGCTGGGCAGGGAAATGCCCGGCGAGGAATCCGAGGAGGAGGTTGTGGAATCCGAGGAGGAAGAGGACGCTGAAGACGAGGACGAATCCGAGGAGGAGGAAGAATCCGAAGAGGAATCCGATGACGAAGAAGAGTCTGAGGATGAAGAGGAGACCGAAGAGCCGACGACGGGAATCGCGATTTGGCAGTTGCCCTGAGGGGTTTGCGGTATTCCATTGAATCCCGGCGGCTCGATCCGTATAATCCGGCTTCCTGTAGGTCGTGCATCCCGGCACGACTTCGCGTGGCGAGCGGGGACGCTCGTCCTACCTTGAGCATGAAGGACAGACTATGTCGAAGAATGAGAAAGTGGTGTTGGCGTACAGCGGCGGCCTGGATACGAGCGTGATCCTGCCGTGGCTGAAAGAAACCTATGGATATGACGTGATCGCGTTTGCCGCCGAGCTGGGGCAGGGCGATGAACTGGCGGGAATCAAGAGAAAAGCCCTGGAGAGCGGAGCGGTCAAGTGCGTCGTCAAGGACCTCCGCCGGGAGTTTGTCGAGGAATACCTCTGGCGGATGCTCAAGGCGGGCGCCGTCTATGAGAACGGCTACCTGCTGGGGACCAGCATCGCCCGGCCGCTGATCGCCAAGCACCAGGTCGAAGTGGCCCACGCGGAGAAGGCGATGGGCGTCGCGCACGGCGCGACCGGCAAGGGCAACGACCAGGTCCGTTTCGAGGTGACCTACATGGCGCTGGACCCGACGCTCAAGATCATCGCGCCCTGGAAGGATCCGAACTGGAAGCTGACGTCGCGGGAGGCGGCGGTGGACTACGCCCGCCAGCACAAGATTCCGATCGAGCAGAGCAAGAAAAAGATCTACTCACGGGACCGCAATCTCTGGCACATCAGCCATGAGGGCGCCGATCTCGAAGACCCGGCGAACGAGCCGAAGGACGATCTGTACGTGATCTCGAACCCGGTCTCCCGGACCCCGGACCGGCCGGACTACGTCACGCTCGGCTTCCACGAGGGCATCCCGGTGAAACTGGACGGCCGGCTGACCAACCCGGTGAAACTCGTCGAGACGCTGAATCAGATCGGCGGCAAACACGCCGTCGGGCAGATCGATATCGTCGAGAACCGCCTCGTCGGCATGAAATCGCGAGGTGTGTACGAGACGCCGGGCGGCGAGATCCTGATGACCGCGCACCGCGCCCTCGAAAGCCTGACGCTCGAACGGGAGACCATGCACTACAAACAGCAGGTGTCGCTCAAGTACGCCGAGTTGGTCTACTACGGCTTGTGGTTCAGCCCGCTCCGCGAGGCGCTCGACGCCTTCGTCGATATGACGCAGCGAAATGTCACTGGTGAGGTCCGCTTGAAGCTCTTCAAGGGCCGCTGCACCGTCGCTGGCATGAAGAGTACGAACAGCCTGTACCAGATGGACCTGGCGAGCTTCAAAATGGGCGAGGAGTACGATCAGACGGATGCGAAGGGCTTCATCCGGCTGTTCGCTCTGCCTGTGAAGGTTGCCGGCGTGGTGAATCGCAGGACGCCCAGGGCGTGATTGATAATGGATGAGGGATGATGGATGATTGACAGGAGATCGGGCGACGCCCGCAGATAGCCAATCATCCTTCATCAATCATCAATCCAAAAGGATTGCCGTGACGCCGCAGGAGTGGATCGTAGCTGTCTTCATCTTCATGTTTGGATGCTGCATCGGCAGTTTTCTGAACGTTGTGATCTATCGCGTGCCGCGAGAGAAATCGCTCGTGCATCCGGGTTCGGCCTGTCCCCATTGCGGTAAGGCAATCCGCTTCTATGACAACATTCCGCTGTTGTCGTGGCTCGTGCTGCGGGCGAAGTGCCGGAACTGCAAGGCGCCGATCTCGGCCCGGTACTTCATCGTCGAGCTCCTGACCGGGGTCGTGTTTCTCGGCGTGTACCTTATCTATTTTTACACGAGTGTCCGCCCGACCATGGGTGCGGAAGGGACGTGGTTCGTCTACGTGCTGCACTTGATCCTCATCGGCGCCTTCATTGCGGCGTCGGGGATCGATCTGGAGCTATGGATCATTCCGCTCTCGATCTGCTGGTTCGTCACGGCGGTTGGATTCATCGGCTCGGCGGTCGGCGGCTACTTCATCGACTTCGGAGCGATTCGGGCCGATTCACTGCTTCCGACGGCTTCGCCGCGGACCGGCGCGTTGGCGATGGGTGCGGTCGTTGGGGTCGGCGTCGGCTGGCTGCTGCTCAGAACTGGCGTTCTGAAAAGGAGTTACGACCAGCCCGCCACGGAAGAGAAGGACTCACCGGTCCATGATGACAGAGGTCGGCCCGCCGGTCCCGGGCCCTTCGATGAGCCGCAATTCAACCATAGACTTGAGGCCCTTAGGGAGATTGTCTTCCTGGCGCCGATCATCGCGTGTGCCGTGCTCGCTTCCGCGATTCTGACGGCCTCGGGCCCAGTCGGCGCATGGTGGAGCCGGGTCGTGGCGCACCCCGTCGTCTGTGGCCTGCTCGGGAGCGTCTTTGGCTACTTCGTCGGTTGTGCGACCGTCTGGGCAACCCGCATCCTGGGGACCCTCGCGTTCGGAAAGGAGGCGATGGGGCTGGGCGATGTCCACCTGATGGGCGCCGCCGGCGCGGTGATAGGTCCGGTAATGGTCGTAATTGCCTTCTTTATCGCGCCGTTCTTCGGGCTGGGTTGGGCGCTTTTTCAAATGTTCTCCAAAAAAATTCACCAGCTTCCCTATGGTCCGTTCTTGTCATTAGCTGTTTTAACTGTTATGATTCTGCACGATTGGGTTCTGGTCCGCGTCAGTTTCGTGTTGGGTCAATGACGCGGCAGGAAAGGGTTTGTACTTTGTGCAGGGAGGTGCCGCATGCAATTGGTCAGCAGGAAGTTCGCAGTTCCACTCGTTTGCCTCGTCGCAATATCCTTGATGTCCGGCTGTACGGACTACAAGAAGAAATACGACTATCTGAACGTTGAACACCAGAACCTCAAGGGACGGTACGAGACGCTCGAAAGCCAGAAGCAGCAACTGGCGGACCAAATCGCCTTAGACCAGCAGACGATCGACGAGCTGCGGCGGCAGATCGAGGAACTGAACAAGACGCCCGCCGACGCGACAGGCTTCGGAGAGGGGTATGACGTCGCGTTCGACGCCGCAGCAGGGACCATCACGGTAACCCTGGCGAACACGATCCTATTCGATTCGGGCAAGGCGTCCCTGAAGAACGCGACCAGTTCGGAATTGGACCACATCCTGTCCGTCATCAAGCAGAAATACTCGGACAAGGATATCGATGTCGTCGGCCACACGGACACCGATCCGATCCTGAAAACCAAGGACCTTTGGAAGGACAACCTGGAGCTGTCCGCGCAGCGTGCCCTGTCGGTGGCAAGGTATCTGATTGACCATGGCATCGCGGAAAAGCAGGTGCGTGCAGCCGCGTGCGGATCGGCGCGACCGGTTGCCTCGAATGCGAATGCGGCGGGCAAGGCGAAGAATCGCCGGGTTGAGATCGTCGTCAACATGCGACGCGCCACGCCGCAGAAGGCGCCGGTGGAAGGCGGCGTTTAAGACCCCGGCGCAATCACGATGATGAACTCGTGATCGGCGGGGTCGAATCGAACACTCTCGATGGTCCCGGATACGGGGGCGATAGGGGACTCGCCCGTATCCGGGACCTTCTGTATTCTCTGCCCACGCCGCACTACGTCCCCAACCTGCACCATCAGGTGATACGTCGCGTCAACCCTCAGGATGGTCCTGTCTTGCTTCATCTCACAGGCCGCGGGAACGGTCTGATCCCGAGCAACTGAGCGATCTTCTTGGGGATGTCCGTATTGTCCTGCACGCCGGTGAAGCGAGTTGCCCCCGGCCCCAGGGCCCAGATCCCGACGGGAGCGCCCGAATGGCCCTTTGTGGACCATCTCACGGCCAGCTCGGAGTCGGCCTTGTCCTCATCGCCGCCGCCGATAAGGGTCATGCCGCCTGTCTCATGGTCGGCGGTGACGATCACCAGGGTGCAGCCGTCCTTCAACGCGAAATCAACGGCGGCCTCAACTGCCTGATCGAACAGCAGCGCCTGCCGGATGGCTCCATTGACCTTGTTGCCATGACACTCCCAGTCGATCTGGCTGCCCTCGACCATGAGGAAGAAGCCGTGTTTGCCGCCGGAGGAATCGCGGCTCGCCTGCCTGAGAAGTCGAATTGCCTTCTGTGTCATCTGGACCAGGGTCGGCTCGGGCCCGGCGGTCTTCAATGCGTCGAGCTGGAACAGACCGAGAATGTGGGAATCGTGGGCCGAGCGCAATTCGGAGGGCGTCTCGACGTATGTGTAGCCGGCCTCCCTGGCTTGGGCGATGACGTCGATATCGTCCTTGCGTCCGCTGCCGGGGATGGACTGAGGCAGGAAGTACTTGCGCCCGCCGCCCAGGAGGACGTTGATCCGATTGGCGATGAGCTGCTCAGCGATGAGGGGCTCCAGCTTGCGTGACTTGACGTGCGACCCGAACGAAGCGGGGGTCGCATGGCTCATGGTGCACGTCACGACCAGGCCGGTCGCCATCCCCCGGGCCTGGGCGGCCTCGAGAATCGTGCAATGCTCCTTTTCGTCGGGGGTCATTCCGATCATGCCGTTCTTTGTCTTGATCCCGGCGGCGAGGGCCGTCCCGGCGGCCGCCGAATCCGTGACGAGCGAATCGGCCGAATGCGTCCGCACGAGGCCCGTCACGGGCAATCTCTCGATGTGCAGCCTGCCGCCGGGGCCGCCGATCTTGGCGCCGGCCAGCGTCACCATGTTGATTCCCATGCCGTCGCCGATGCACAGGATCACGTTCTTGACCTTCGTGGCGGGCGTGAGCGGATACGGTTCGGTCGTCATCGGCGGCTGGTAGAAGCTCAGATCGTTGGCATCCACCTTGGCGGTTTCATAGTCGAAATTCGTGGCAATCGCCGGATTGGCGACGACAAGGAGGAGGGTGATGCGGAGAAACAGGGTGTGGATTGACGATCCTTTGACACTTCTACTCATGCTGCGGTCTCCTTAATGCAGTTTCAGAGCGGTTGTTTGTATCATACCGGTCGGCTCGATGCAAACATTAACAGCCCCGTCTCTTGCGGCAATCAGCAGTTGACCAGTTGCCGACGATCCGAGCACGCGGCGCTGTTCATAATCCCTTTGTCCACAACTGCATATAAGAATGCTCGGGGCAAGTTGTTCGAGAAATCGGCTGTCGAGGGTCCTTGTCGAGCCGTGGTGGGGGACGACGACGACGTCGGCCGTCAGGGTCGGGTACAGATCCATGATCCGCCGCTGGGCCAGTCCCTCGATGTCCGAGCACAAGAGAACCTCTCTTCCGGCGTATTCGATCAGGCACACGAGCGACTTGTCGTTGTCGCTCAGTTGTCCATGCGCCGCCGTCTCCGGGGTCGGCCACAATACGCGAATCTGCGTGCGGCCGGCGTCGATCACGCCGGGCATGCGCATCGTGTCGATTCGCCTGCTCGCAAGATGGTTCATCAGGACCTGAATCGTCTCCACGTCCTGCGACTCGGTGAAGGACGCGTCGTCGAGGCAGACGCGATCGACCGAGCGGCGATCCACCACCTCCGGCAGGCCGTTGATATGGTCGATGTCGCTGTGGCTCACAACTACGGCGTGGAGCCGGCTGATGCCTTCATAATCCAGAAACGGCAGAACGATCCTTGTGCCAATGTCGCTGCCGTACAGGGAACCGGCATCGAACAGGACATTCATCGTGCCGGGAAGGCGGGCCAGGATCGCCTGGCCATGGCCGACGTCGAGACAGGTGATGTTCAGGTGATTGCGATGGGTCCGCTGCCACTTCAGCACGCCCAGCGGGACCACGAGCATCAGCAGCATCGTCGCGCAGAGGGCCTTCCTCACGAGGGGCCGTCGTACAGGAACATACGCGGCGAAGAGGATCAGGGCATAGTACAGCAGAATCAGCAGCAGCGGCACGCGGCCGATCAGGATGTAGGAAACATCGAGTTCGGCCATGAGCCGGACCATCCAGATGAGCAGGTCCGCCAGGACCGAGAGCACGCAGCCCAGGAACATGCTCAGCGTGGGCAGGAAGAACGCCAGGGTGATTTTCAGAAATCCCACCGCCAGGATGGCCGTTACCGGCAGGCCGGCGATTAGGGTCCAGACGCTCGCGAGCGGCGTGACGTTGTAGAAATGATACAGGAGGATGCCTGCACTGCCCAGCCATGCTGCCACACCGACCGCAAGCCCACGGATTGCCCCGTTTGCCAGGACGCTCAGTATCCGTGTCGTCGGCGCGTTCTGCAGGATCAAAGGCTCGAGTCGGGCAAGTGTCCTATCATGCACTCCGCTTCTGATCCTGCCGGTGAATGCGAGAATCCCGGCCGTGGCAGCGAACGACAACTGCCAGCCGACGTCAAACAACTGCGTCGGTTGAATCAGCAGCAAGGTGATGGCTGCCAGGGACAGCGAATTGAGCGGGTTCGCGCGTCGTCGCAGGAGTATCGACGCGCAGAAGGACCAGACGATGACGGCAGCCCGCAGGATTGGCGCCTGGGTGGGGACGACGAGCAGAAAGACCATCGTTGCGACGACGCAAACCACGGCACGAACGGGCTTGGCGAGCCCGATAGGTTTCCCTGCCCACCACACGATGCCGATCAGGATGCACAGATGCATCCCGGAAAGGCTCACGATATGAAGTAGACCCGTCCGCCGGAAGGCCTCGTAGGTGTCCGGATCGATGTTCCGCCGTACGCCGAGCAGCAGGGCTTCGAGGATGGCCTCGTCCTGCGTATCCGATGGTGGGTGATCCAAAAGACCTTTCGTTGCGGCATCCGTGAACGTTCTTCGCAGGCCGATCAGGATGCCCGGCGGCGGCCCATCGAGGATTGTGACAGCCTCCCGCGAGGGCGCCGACGCACCCACATGCACGTTCTTGAGCCTCAGGTACCGAGCGACATTGAACTGGCCCGGGTTTGTCGGCTCCTCGTATCGGTGGAGCCAGCAGTAGATCTGAACGTAGTCGCCGATTTGCAGGTTGGGGGCCGGCTCGTCCACACGGACTCGAATCGTGCCGTCGATGGTTTGCCAGCCTTCGGGCGTGTCCACGGCCTCAGCCTTGAGGTAGAACGCGGTGGCCGGATCGGAGGAGGCGAACTGGGCGAAGAGCCAGTCCTGAGATTGCTGATACGGTTGCGTCAGAATGCGGCCTCGAACGGTCGCCAGCGAACGCTCGGCCCCGACGAGGTGTCGGATGTCCGATGGTCCGGCCGTCTCAAACGCCAGCAGGCGGATTGCCCCGAGACAGAGGAAGCAGAACGAGGCGAGGAAAGCAAGCCCTTGCGGGCCCAGCCGTCGGCGGACCCACGCCATAAACATGACCGTCCCAGCCAACACTCCGGCCGCCAGCCAGACCCACGGCAGAAATCGCGGACTGGCGTCCATCAGGCAGCGTTGAAGTTGCTGCTGCGCCAGGACTCCCATCATCAAGCCCGCGGCAGGCAAGAACAGGGGCGCTTGGCTCACCAGCCGAACGCACAGGGTGCGTCCGGCGAGTTGATCGTCAATCCGGGCCAGTTTTCGCCGTATCTCGTCCATCGTCCTGGCGCATTGTACCCGAAGACACTCCCGAATGCCATAGGGCAGCGTCATTCCGACCGGCAGACAGGCAATTTCCGAACCCCTCGTCGGTTGGACTGTATATAGACATGTTCGCGGCAACTCGGCAGCCGGGAACTGCCGCGTGTCCAAGGACCTATCGGTGTTTTCAATGGAATGTCGAATGACTCGAGAACTGACCGCCTACGAGGTTCTGGAAATCGCTGAGGCGATGGAGCGGAGCGCCGCCAAGTTCTATCGCAAGGCGGCGGGGATGTACCAGGACCCCAGGATCAGCAAGCTCTTCTCCGACCTGGCCCAATGGGAGAAACGCCACATCGAGGTTTTTGCGGAGATGAAACAACGGTTGTCCGGCCAGTCGTGGGAGATGGGCCAATATGGACAGGAGCGGGGGAATGCATCGAAGCCGCAGCCGCCGGCAGCGGTCCTGGCCGATTATGCAAGTCCGTCGCAGGAGCTTACCGGCCAGGAAACGAAGGCGGAGGTCCTGCGGATTGCCCTCGGGAAGGAGTCGGATTCGATTGCCTACTACAAGAGTGTGCGGGGGCATGTCTCCCGAGTCGAAGATGCTGAGACGGTCAGGGACATCATCGAAGAGGAAGAGAGGCACGTGCGAATCCTCACCCAGTCCCTGGAGCAGACCACGTCAATGGACGTCTCCTGAGCCATTGACAGTCGGCGGCCCGGGACGATAATGGCGGAGGCCTTCTGGGGTACAGGCGAGGCCGGGACGCGCGATGGGGCCCTGGCCGAAGGGAGTTGCGGCGCCTTCAATAGGGATGGTGGATATATGGCTGATAGGGCAGAACTCAAACAGCGGGACGATATCTCGATTGTCTTGTGCGGACAGGCCGGACAGGGCGTGCAGACGGTGGAGTTCCTGTTGACCCGGCTCTTGAAACTGGCGGGCTATCACGTCTTCGCCACGAAGGAGTACATGTCGCGCGTCCGTGGCGGGATGAACTCGACGACGATCCGGGTCTCCAGCCGTGAGGTCGCGGCCTATGTCGGCCGCATCGACGTTCTGATCCCGCTCGGCAAGGGGGCCGTCGAGCACGTCGCCACAAGGGTCTCGGCACAGACCGTGGTGGTGGGGGAGGGAGAGATCGTCGGCGACGGTCCAGCGGTGAAGTCGTGCAAGTTCCTCGAAGTCCCGTTCACCCAGATGGCGTCGGAGATCGGGAACAAGATCTACTCGAACATCGTCGCGGTGGGGGCCATCGCGGCCCTTCTCGGAATCGATCTTGAGCGGCTGACGGAGCATGTGCGGCGTTCGTTCGCCCGTAAGCCTGCGGAGGTTGTGGAGGATAACGCCAAAGCGGCGAAGGCCGGCTACGAGGCCGCTGTCGGCCTGGGTATCCAGGATCTTATGCTGGGTCCCGCGCCCGCGGGCGGGGTGGAAGGTCGATTGCTGCTCGACGGCGCGGAGGCGGTCAGCCTGGGGGCCATTGCGGGTGGGTGCGATTTCGTCAGTTCGTATCCGATGTCGCCGTCGACGCCGGTGCTGACGTTTCTCGCGCAGCATGGGGATGGTTTCGGAATTGTTGTCGAGCAGGCGGAGGATGAAATCGCCGCAATCAACATGGCGATCGGCGCGTGGTACGCCGGCGCTCGCGCGCTGGTGACCACCTCCGGCGGGGGTTTTGCCCTGATGACCGAGGGGCTCAGCCTTGCCGGCATGTTGGAGATGCCCGTCGTGATCCACCTGGCCCAGCGGCCGGGACCGGCAACGGGACTGCCCACGCGAACGGAGCAGGGCGACCTGGAATTGGCCCTCTACGCGGGACATGGCGAGTTCCCCCGGATCATCCTGGCCCCCGGAACGCTCGAAGATGGTTTCCGCCTGGCCCAGAGGGCGTTCAACCTCGCCGACAAGTATCAAGTCCCCGTGTTCATCCTGACGGATCAGTATTATATCGATTCCTACTACGACACGCCTGCGTTCGATCTGTCGAAGGTCGTCGTCGAGAAGCACGTCGGCAGGACTGCGAAGGACTATCAGCGGTATGTGATCACGCAAGACGGCGTGTCGCCTCGCGGCGTGCCGGGCTACGGCGAGGGACTCGTGATCGTCGATAGCGACGAGCACGACGAGGAAGGACACATCACGGAAGACCTCGATCTGCGGGTCCGGATGGTCAACAAGCGGCTGGCCAAGGGAGAGCTGATTGCGGCCGATGTCGTGCCGCCCACGCTGGTCGGGCCGCGGGACTACAAGAATCTCGTCCTCTGCTGGGGATCGACGTATCACGCGGTGAAGGAGGCCCTCTCACGGCTGGGCAGAGAAGATACGGCCATGCTGCACTACAGCCAGGTCTATCCGCTCTATGACGGCACGGCCGATTACATAACCCAGGCCGATAGGACTGTCATCGTGGAGGGCAACGCCACCGGCCAGTTCGCCAAGCTCGTGGAACTGCACGCCGGCGTGCCGGCCGACGAACTGCTGCTGAAATACAACGGCCTGAATTTCGGCGTGGAAGAGCTTGTCGAGGGACTCACTGGATTGATGAAGGATGCTGTCTGATGGAAGCCAAGCTGTTTGATATGGATGATGTAGACATCGCCTGGTGCCCGGGCTGTGGGAATTTCCCGATCCTCAAGACGCTCAAGGAAGCCGTCGCGGAACTGGAGATCGACCCGACGCAGCTTGTGATGGTCTCGGGGATCGGCCAGGCGGCCAAGGTCCCGCACTACCTCAAGGCGCATGTCTTCAACGGCCTCCACGGGCGGGCGCTGCCCCCGGCCACCGCGATCAAGGCCGCCAACCCCCGGCTGACCGTCATCGCCGAGAGCGGCGACGGCGACATGTACGGCGAGGGCGGCAACCACTTCATCCACTGCATTCGCCGGAACCCGAATATCACCAATATCGTCCACGACAACCGGGTCTACGGCCTGACCAAGGGCCAGGCGTCGCCGACCAGTCCGCTGGGCTTCAAGACGCCCGTCCAGGTCCATGGCGTGTGCCTGGAGCCGTTCAATCCGATGGCGGTGGCCATCGCGCTGGACGCCAGTTTTGTCGCCCGCGCCAACGCCCACGATCGCGAGCAGACCAAGGACCTCATGAAGAAGGCCATCACGCACAGAGGCTATGCCCTTTTGGACATCCTCCAACCCTGCGTCACCTACAACAAGCTCAACACCTACCAGTGGTTCAAGGAGCACACCTACTACCTCGACGAGTCGCACGACCCGCACGACCGCATGGCTGCTTTCCAGAAGGCGACCGAGACGGACAAGCTCCCGCTGGGCGTTCTGTACCTCAGTCCCGACAAGCCGCCGTTCGAGGACAACACGGGCGTCTACCACGACGATTCCCGCCCGCTCTACGAGCGCCAGGTCGATGTCGAGAGACTGCATGGTTTGATGAAGAGCCTCGTGTCTTGAGAGGGACGATGGCCATTCAACTCAAAGGAGCATATGATCCGTTCGTGGATGAGGACGGCTATCTTGTCCTGGTGGATCGAGTGTGGCCTCGGGGCCTGAGCAAGGAGCTGCTGAAGCTGGACCAGTGGCTCAAGGAAATCGGTCCGAGCACCGCATTGCGGAAGTGGTTCGGCCACGGATTCACGAGGATGGACACGGATTCGACGCTGTCATTCCTGCGTTCGCGGGAATGATGACGCTCCCATCCGCATTCATCACCATTCATGTGCGGTTTCAGCCTCTCTGTGTGAGATGATCCTTTTTCCTTGTCGCGGCTTCTTTCGTTTCTTTCGGCTGCCAATCCGGGTATCATCTCGGGCCGTATGAATGCATATGCTGTTGATCTTCAAGACGTCAGTGTCGTCCGGCGGGGAAGGTCTCTGCTCGCGGGTATCTCCTTGCATGTCCCGCCGGGGACTTGCTGTGCGATTCTGGGCCCGAATGGCTCGGGCAAGTCCACGCTGGTCTCCGTTCTGAGCGGCTACACCTGGCCCAGCAGCGGCGCTGTCAGTATCGGCGGCCAGGTGTTCGGCAAGGTGGAACTCGCCGAGGTCCGGCGGGGGATCGGATTGATCGAGCCATCCCGCAGCCCCGCGTTCGACGAGCAGATGCGGGTCCGCGAGGTCGTCGCGACGGGTCTGTTCGGCACGATTCGCCTGCCTCTCCATCGAGAGGTCGAGCCTGCCCAATGGCGGCGGGTCGAGGCGGAGATCGATTCGCTCGGACTCGATGCGATGCAGGACAGCGTCTTCGCCCACCTCTCGACAGGAGAGCAGATGAAGACCCTGCTCGCAAGGGCGATGGTGGCCGAGGCGGGCCTGCTACTGTTGGATGAGCCCACCGCGGGCCTCGACATGGGGGCCCGGGCGGCGTGTGTCGGCGTGCTGGAGCGACTGCTGAACCGCCCCCAACATCCGACCGTAGTTGTAGTCTCCCATCATCTGGATGAGCTGCCGCAGAGGGTGGACCAGGTGATTCTGCTCAGGCAGGGCACGGTGTTCGCAGCGGGTGCGGCCGAACAGGTGCTGACCTCGGACGGGCTGAGCGCGTTGTTCGGCTGCCGCATCGAGGTGTTCAAGAACGACGGACGATACATCGCTGACGTGCGTTGGGACAACAGTTGACAGAATTCTGGGGTGGACCGGATCATGGCTGGTTTGTTGCGAAAGTTCCTGAGACCGGGCGAGTTCTACGCAGACCGTGCGCCGGCGGTCGCGGAGACGCTGGTGGGGTCCTGCGTCGCCGTCTGCCTGTACAACTTCAAGCAGGGCTTCGGCGTGATGAACCACTTCCTGATGGACCGGCCCAAGGACCCGGCCGATACGAACATCGGCCATTACGGCGTCACCTCGACGCGGCACATCATCGACGCAGTGATCGCGATCGATCCGGAGGTGACGCACTACCGCGCCAACATCATCGGCGGCGCCGCGGTCCTGAAGACGGCGCACGCCGACGGCCATATCGGGTCCGCCAACGTCCAGGCGGCACTCGAAGTCCTGCGCTCGGCGCACATCCGGGTCGCCGGGCAGGAGGTGGGTGGGACGCGGGGCCGACGCATCCGCTTCAACACGCAGACAGGCGAGATCGAGTGCCGCTTTGCCGGCGATATTCCCGGCAGGAGAGCCGCCCCGTGACTGCTCCCACGGCCCCGGTACACGCAATGGCGACGAACTTACTGCGGGACGTGCTGGACCGCGTGTACGCCCGCTACAACCGTCGGCAATTCATCGGCTCGGACCCCCTGCAGTTTGCACATCGGTATTCGGATCGTGCGGATGTGGAGATCGCCGCCTTCCTCGCGGCGGCCCTGGCCTATGGCCGGGTCCAGCAGATCGAACGCAGTCTCACGCAACTCTTCGACCGGATGGATGGGGCCCCGTATTGGTTCACGTCGCGATTCGACAATCGCGGACGCGCCAAGCTGCGCGGTTTCAAGCACCGCTTCACGACGGGCGAAGACCTGTCCGATCTGCTTGGGCTGTTCCGCCGGCTCCTCGATGAGCATGGCAGTCTCGAAGCGTTCTTCCAGCAGGGCTATCGCGACGAGCACGTCAACGTCCTCCCGGCGTTGAGCGCGTTCTGCGATTCTCTGTGCCGGATGTACAGGGACCTGCACGGACGCACGCGGATTCCCACGGGGCTGAACTACCTGCTGGCCAGTCCGAGCCGGGGCAGCGCGTGCAAGCGACTGAACCTGTTCCTTCGCTGGATGGTCCGCAAGGACGACGTGGACCTGGGACTCTGGACCTCCATCGACAAGGCCAGGCTGATCGTCCCGGTGGACGTACACATGGGCAGGCTGTGCCGCATTCTGGGCCTGCACGATAGCAAGACGGCTTCTCTGAACACGGCCATCAAGATCACGGCGGGATTCGCCCGGATCGAGCCCGCCGATCCGGTCAAGTACGATTTTGCTCTCTCCCGTATTGGGATTATAGAGGACTGCACCGGCCGTTGGGGTGTACAATGCCGGTCGTGTGAACTGCGCGGGGTTTGTGAAGAAAGGGGAGATCGTAGTCTATGAATTCAAACGATTTGGAGAAATACTCGTCGGCCGCCACGCTCTCGGACATGGAATTGTTCGTTTTTCCCGAGCTGATCTACAGCCTCGTCCTGGCCAATATCATGAGTCCGGCCATCTGGAAGTGGCGAGGACTCGAGTCCTTCGAGAAGCTCGGCGGCAAGAGCAGCTACCGCCGGCTGATGCGAATGCGCCAGTTCATCATGGACGAATTCGACTTCAACCTCGACCTGGAAACCTGGGGTCTGACGAACAAGGACACGGAACTCAAGCGGTTCGAGCGATACATGTCCCCTCAGCAGATCGCCACGAGCAACGCCTTATTCGGCTACGAAGGCGACAAGTACTACTTCGATGTGGACATCCGCAAGCACTTCGGGCTCGACAAGTATACCACCGACATCATTCCATACTGGAAGACCGAGACGGTCGAAGCGATGGACGCATTCCGACTCAAGCCCGGCTACGGCCGGGCGGCGGGGGAGTGCGTCTCGCTGGCGACCCTCTACGCCGCAGCGGCCTTCATCGTTTGCGGCGTGCCCCTCGAAGACATCTACATGATCCTGACGCCCCTGCACTCGCAGAACTTCATCGACATGCAGGACGGCATCCTCACCAACAACCGCCGGCTCGTGACCAAGACCATGTGGTTCAACGGCACGGAGATCTCCAACAAGGCCCAGCGGGCCCTCCGCAACGAGCAGGTCACCGTCGTCGCGCACAACACCGGCTGCATCCACTGCCTCTACGACGACGCGACGATCGATCCGAAGGCCTACGATCACTTCAGAGGCCGGCTGGCGAGCTACCTCTCGACTGGGGTCGACATGACGGTCTTTGCGAGCTTCCTGCGGTCCTCCCCCGGCTACCAGAAGTACTTCCAGCTCTGTCGGGATTGCCACGGCCAGCCGCAGTTCATTCGGGCGGAGCTTCTCTACCACTATGAGCATGGCAGCCCGTACAAGATCGGCGACGACACGCACGACAAGCTGCTGGCCGAGGTCTCCGATGAGGATTTCGTCCGGTTCGAGCTGCCCGGGCGGATGCGCTGCGACCATCTCTGCGAGTTCCTCAAGTCCCTCAAGCAGGGAATCGACGTCTGGCAGCCCGACGGCCGCGACGCCATGAAGAAGTTCGTCGAGGGCACGATTCCGGACGCCGACAAGTTCGTCGAGGAACTGAGGAAGTTCGTGCACACGGAGCCGAACCTGCCGAACAACGACAAGACCTTTTCGAATGACCATGTGATCCGAATCTCGCCCGACTGGAGTCGCGAGGAGATCATCGACTATCTGCGCAGCATCCGGTCCCACAACACGACTGTGGACTTGGCGTTCTACGCCTTCCGCGACATGGAGACCTGCGATTGGCGGCCCTTCCTGAAGGCGGCTGTCGAGCGAAGTCCCGTCTCGGTGGAGAAGACGCAGGCCATGTCGGTTGACGCTGTCTACGACTGGCTCCAGGCAATGCGCAGCGATTCCATCTACGACGCCAATCGCCTGGCCCAGCCCGATGAGATCGCCAACTACCTCACCGGCGACGGCCTCGAGAAGGCGATCCTGCTGACCAACGTCCTGAGGCACAGGTCGCCCGAGCGAGAGTTGCGCCTGGAGGTGGACAACAGCCGGATCGTGCTGCAGGCCGAGCGGGACTACGAGTTCCCGTCTACCAAGAACCTGCAAGGCCAGGTGGACATCTCGCCTGAAGGCGAGATACAGGTCACACGTTCCTGAGACACAGATTCGAGTCTTGGTAGGTTGGGCGTCTCGGCCCGTTTGAGACGAGCGAGGACGCTTGTCCTGCGCGGAGTTGAACCGTTCTCGTTGTGTCCTCGACGCCTCTGTGGTGAAACACGGGTTTTCCCTTTGCCTTTCCTCCGGCGGGTCTATAGAATGACGCCGTGACCCCCAAACGAGGCAGCCCTGTAAGATATGCGGGAATCCTTGGTTCGGAAAGTGGACGTATCGCGAGAGAGCAGCAAGTGCAGACCCTTGTGGACGGGAGGAGTCAATAATGATACTGCAAGGTACGAAACACAATGTGCAGACCCGTGTGATCACGGAAACGGAGACCTGGGAGATTCTCGGCTGGGTTCTGGATTGCTGCCGGCGGCATGGAGTTGACGAAGTCACTCTCGTCTATGGCTATAACTGGGAAGCTGGTGACAAGAGCTGGGCGGACCAGTTCGTTCCGGTGGCGAATGTCCGCACACATATCGAGGCAGAAGAGGAGAAGGAAAGAGGATGCCTGGGTTACGACGATCTGTACATCCGGGTCAATGACGAGGTTCAAGTGCTATTTTGCCATCATTCAGAAGTGCATTTGCAGTACGATCAGGATGATTTGCCCCTTGCCAAGGAACTGAAGGCTCTTTTTTCGGAGAAGGTCGGATTGAAACAGTGAAGCCTTCGTGTATGCCCAAGCAGCGGTCTTGATGCGGACGCGGATTCCGCCTCTGGTGGCCAGGGTGATGAGCATTATGCGGAGCGCAAGGAAGAGCCTGTCCCGAGCTACACGAAGGAATCTGGCCTGCGACCGAGAGAAACCTCTTGTCGGACGCCCAGATCCTTCGGCTGTGCCTGGGGATGACAAGATCGAGAGGAAGCGGAGGGCGGAGCCTACCTTACCGTTGTCGCCCTGTCCATATCTCCCGGGAATCGGTACGCGAGGGCGAGCGGGCTATAATACTCCCGGTTTTTTGAACCAGTAGATAAGGTAGTGTTGCTGTGGTATGGTGGCGTCCGACAGGAGGTTGTCATGACACAGCGCAAGCGTCACGGCGGCGCGTTCAAGGCGGAGGTGGC
>JBDKRX010000056.1:0-8553 GCA_039683175.1 Phycisphaerales bacterium | reverse complement strand
AGAGGAGACGCCGGGTTTCCTTCCCCATGCCCGCCGGATGAGGCCCAGCGCCGCGATCACAACCACCAGGATGGAGAGTCCGAGGAACCATCGGCCCCGCGTATCGAGCAGGGCGACGACGGCGAGGATGGCCAGGACCGCGATGAGCAGAAAGACGACGGCATTGGCCTTCCTGACAAGGGGAAACAGGCGAAGCTCCTCCTGTCGCTGCATCTGCTCCAGAATGCGGATCGCCATGTCGCGTTCGGTTTCCGGGACAGCGATCCGGATCTCGTGGGTCTGACCGCGATAGGGGCCCATCTTCTCCACGTCGTCGAGCACGACCGGATGCAGGCAACGACTCTCCAGATAGGCGACGACCTTGGAGGCATCCGCCTCAATCGCCTTGTGAACGGTCACCAGTTCTGACATGATCGCACCTTTCCGTCCTGCATTCAGACCGCGAACGTCCGGGCCGGCACTGCGACGCTTGACTTATCCGACGTTCATGATATTATAGATTTGTCTGTATGTAAGGACCATCACGAGGTGGGTTTATTCATCAGAAACCGGGAGGATGTGATTGAGAGCCTGCGCTGTCGTCATCGTCGTGTTCTGGATCGCCTTGTTGGGCTTGTCCATGCCGTACCGCGTTCTTGCGGGTGTATCATCCGCAGATGCAAACACGCCCAGAATCGATCTGATCGTGCGGGACAGTTACCTACCCGGTGTTCCGGTGCTCGTGCGGGTCCAGATTGTTGACTCGAACGGTGTCGTGGACCGTGATATCTGGGACGCCAACGCAGTTCTGTCCGTGTCGGGCGACTCGGCTATCGAACTCTCGATGGATCGTGTGGCCTTGTGCAACGGTCTGGGCAGCGGGCTGGTCACCTTCACCGGCGGCGGCGATTTCGATCTGATCGTCTCAGTCGGCGACGTGGCCAAGACGGTTCGACTCGTAGACTGGACTGATGAGCCGGTGCAGGTCGTCTCGGGCACCGTGACCGAATCGCAGACGTGGAGCGGCGTGTATCATGTTGCGGGCGGTGACCTCACAATCCCCGCCGGCGTCACGCTCACGCTGGCGCCGGGGACGCTCGTCCTGATTGACGGCGCCGTCTCGGGGGCGGACGGTACGGACATCGACGTGCAGGGCGCGATCGAATTGCTCGGCACGGCGACTTGCCCGGTTACGTTCACGGCCTTTACGCCCGGCTCCAACTGGGGCGAACTGCACCATGCGGACGCGGCGCCCTCCACGTACCGCTACACGGAGATCATGCAGGCCGGACGCTCCCCGAAGGTGGGCCACTCCAATTCCGGGCCCGCAGTCCGGGCGTCGAATTCCGCGCTCACGTTCGACCATGTCTCCCTGACCGACAACGCCGGCAAGATCATGCAGGCTTCGGACGGGACGGAACTGACGTTCAGCTACACGCTGTTCGCCCGCTCGGTGATGGGCCCGGAGATTTCGGGCACGTCGCTGCTCTTCGAGGACGGCTGGATCATGGAGATGCGGGCCAAGGACGACGCCGACGCCATCTACATCCACAGCCAGCGTTCGGGGCAACTGTGCAGAATGGCCCGCAGCGTGGTCGCCGGCGCGGACGATGACGGGATCGACACGCTCGGCTCAGACGTGGCCATTGAGGACTGCATCGTGCGGGGCTGCAAGGACAAGGCGGTCAGCGTCTACGGCGGCGAAACGACGCTTTCTCACTGCCTGCTCGCGCAGAACAATCTGGCCCCCGAGGACACGACCAACGCGAGCATCGTGGCCAAGACGTTCGAGGGCTCGACGGCCGTGGTCAACATCGACCACACGACGCTCGTCACGACGAGGACGCCAGGCTATCGGGATGTCGCGATTCAGTCGCACAACAAGTACGGCGTCGAAAGCGGCACGATCCTCTACAACGTGACCAACTCGATCCTCGACGCCACAGAGCCGGTTTGCGTGCAGGCTCCCTACCTCGAATCGGATATCCACATCAGCTACTGCGACCTCGTCGGCGCCGAGTGGCCGGGATTGGGTAACCTGACGGCCGACCCGCTATTCGTCGATCCGGAGCATGGGGACTACCGGCTCAATCCGAATTCGCCCTGTCTTGGTGTGGCAAGCCCCGACAGCAACCTGCCCGACCTGGGCTACTGCCAATCCTCGCAGAAATGAAGCCGATTCGGGTGACGCTTGCGCGGGCTGTGTCATCCCTTCACGCTGTTCAGGGCAGGCTCTGAGTCTTCCGAGGACATTCGGCTGCGCCTCAGGGCGACAAGTCCCCACCCGCGCATGGCCTACCTACGCAACTTCGCCGCTTGTTGCTTCAATCTGATCCGTGGTTCTGCTTGCGACTCGTCTTCTCCTCAACACGCGTTGCAGCAAGGCAGAACCCGACGACAAGACTGCCATCGCGAGTGCAGAGGCTCCAAGCATCGCGCGTTCTGCTTCTCCGCCTGGTACCCTTGAAAAGATCACTACCAGAGTGACAAGGCAAGGGATGGCGCCCAATAGACCATGCACGTAGAGGATGCCTCCGATAGGACTGGGAAAGAAGCTCAGAAAGAAAGCTATCACTGGATTAGGAGGCCAGTCACTGTTTCTGCTGATTCGATGCCAGATGTAGACTGGAAGATGGAGAAGTGCCAAGAGAATGACAAGGACTATGAGAATGCCAATTCCCTCGTTCACGGACGCTGTGGATGCCAAACATTTGTTCATCGGTTGCACCCAGGACTGAACAACCTGGCTCCATTCTGCTGTCAGGGGAGATCATAGCGGGTGGGTGGAGGACATGTCAAATCCGATCATACAGATTCTCCTGACGAAACAGCGAAACGCTCTGCTCACTCGAAACCGCGCGCTTGACAACCAAGAGACGGTCTCCTATCATGGCACCGATTGATGAGTTCTTGCAGGATTCATAAGATATGCCAGGTAAAGGATTTACACACCTCCATCTGCACAGCCAGTACTCGCTGCTCGATGGGGCGATTCAGTTTGAGCCGCTCTTCGATCGGTGCAAGAAGCTGGGCATGGATTCGGTGGCTGTGACAGACCACGGCAATATGTTCGGGGCCGTCGAGTTCTACATCAAGGCGAAGGCCGCCGAGGTCAAGCCGATTCTCGGGATTGAGGCCTACGTCGCGCCGGGCAGCCGGCTCGACCGGACCAAGACCTCCATCTCCGACGCGGCCTACCACCTCATCCTGCTGGCCGAGAACCTCACCGGCTACCAGAACCTGCTCAAGCTCGCCAGCACCGGGTACGTGGACGGCTTCTACTATCGGCCTCGCATCGACAAGGAGGTGCTTGCCCAGTTCAACGAGGGGCTCATCTGCTCGACCGCCTGCATCAAGGGCGAAGTTACGGCGGCCGTTGCGCATGGCGACATGAAGGCGGCCCGTGCGGCGGCCGAGAGCTTTTTGAAGATCTTCGGGCCCGAGCGGTTCTTCATTGAGATTCAGTGCCACAAAGACGAAGACCCGAACGTCCGCGCCGGTTGTATCGACCTGGCCAACAAGCTGGGCGTCGGTCTGGTCGCGACCAACGACGTGCACTTCCTCGAAGCCCAGGACTACGAGGCCCACAACTGCCTGACCTGCATCAGCACGGGCAAGCTCGCCACGGACCCTGAGCGGATGGTCTACCCGCCGGGAGTATACCTCAAGGACGCCGAGGAGATGCGTGCGATGTTCCCGGAGGCCCCCGAGGCGTGCGACAACACGCTGGCCATCGCGGCCCGCTGCAACGTCGAGCTGGACCTCAAGACCCGCCACGCGCCGCGGTTCCGGCCGCCGGACGGCTCGACGCCCGAGGAGTATCTCACCCGCCTGTGCTACGAGGGCGCCAAGGAACGCTACGGCGAGATCACCGACCGCGTGAAGGAGCGGATGGAACGCGAGCTCCAGGTGATCCAGTCCAAGGGGTTCTCCAGCTACTTCCTGATCGTCTGGGATTTCTGCAACTACTCCCGTTCGCAGAACATCCCGCTGGGCGCCAGGGGCAGCGGCGTCGGCACGCTCGTCGGCTACTGTCTGGGCCTGTGCAACGTCGATCCGCTCAAGTACGATCTGCTGTTCGAGCGGTTCATGGACCCGGCGCGAAACGAGATGCCCGATATCGACATCGACATCTGCCAGCTCCATCGGCCCGAGGTGATCGACTACGTCCGCAAGAAGTACGGCGAGGTGGCGCAGATCATCACGTTCGGGACCATGAAGGCCAAGCTCGTCATTCGGGACGTCTGCCGGGTGCTGGGCGTGCCGGTGGCCGAGGCGGACCGGCTTGCCAAGCTCGTCCCGTTCTCGCTCGATATGACGCTGGACAAGGCCCTGGAGACGGAGCCCGAACTCAAGCAGGCGTATGACGCGAACGATCTGACCCGCAAGGTGATCGACATCGGGCGCAAGCTCGAGGGTCTCACGCGTCACGCGTCGGTCCATGCGGCGGGCGTCGTGATCGCCGACGAGCCGCTGACGAACTTTGTGCCGCTGTACAAGGCCTCGGGTTCCGACGACGTGATCACGCAGTATGAAGGTCCCATGGTCGAGAAATGCGGCCTGCTGAAAATGGACTTTCTCGGCCTCAAGACGCTCAGTGTCCTGGAGCGGGCTCGCAAGCTGGTCCGCGACAAGCATGGGATCGACATCGACCTGGAGAGGGTGGATATCACGGACCCGAAGGTCTTCGAGGTCTTCACGAAGGGCCGGACCAAGGGCATTTTCCAGTTCGAATCCGGCGGCATGCAGGACCTGCTGATGAAGATGCGACCCGACCGGATCGAGGACCTCATCGCGGCCAACGCGCTCTACCGTCCCGGCCCGATGATCCTGATCCCCGACTACATCGACCGCAAGCACGGCGCGAAGTGGACTTGCCCGCACGCGATCATGACGGAGGTGCTCGAAGAGACCTACGGGATCATGATCTACCAAGAACAGGTCATGCGAATTTGCAACCGGCTCGGCGATATCCCGCTGCGCGAGGCATACGGCCTCATCAAGGCGATCAGCAAGAAGAAGATTAGCATCATCGCCAAGGAGAAGGAACGGTTCCTGGCCGGCTGCGTGGACAAGGGCCTCAAGAAGAGCGAGGCCGAGAATATCTTCGAGCTGATCGAGCGGTTCGCCGGCTACGGCTTCAATAAGAGCCATTCGACCCGTTATGCGTTCGTCGCGTACCAGACCGCGTACATGAAGGCCCATTGGCCGGTCGAGTTCATGGCGGCGCTGCTGACCTATGAAATGGGCGACACCGAGAAAGTCGTCGAGTATATCGGCGAGTGCCGGGAGATGGGCATCGAGGTGATGGCGCCGGATATCAACGAGAGCGACGTGGACTTCACGCCGCTGTACCGCGAGGCTGCCGAGGGCGGCAAGGGCGTCATCCGCTTCGGCCTGGCGGCCGTCAAGGGCGTCGGCGAGAAAGCGGTCGAGCAGATGATCGTCGCCCGCAAGAAGGTGGAGCGGTTCCGCAGCCTGTTCCACTTCTGCGAGAACGTGGATCTGCGGGCGGTCAACAAGCAGGTGATCGAGGCCCTCATCAAAGGCGGCGCCTTCGACCGGCTCGGCGGCAATCGCAACCAGATGATGCTCGGCCTGGAGCGGGCCATGCAGGTTGGGGCCAGCCTGCAATCGGACAAGGTCCACGGCCAGATGAACTTCTTCGGCCAGATCGCCGACGACAAGCAGTACGCGGAGGATCACAAGCAGCTCCCGGACGTGGCGCCCTGGCCGGAGTTGCAGATGCTCGCCTTTGAGAAGCAGGTCCTGGGGTTCTACGTCACCAGCAACCCGCTGAGCCAGCACGCGGAGGCGATCAACGATTACTCGACCACCAACACGGCCCGTTTGTCGGAGGGGCACGGCCACGCCGAGGGCAACGGCGGCGGCAACGGCAACGGCGAGAAGCAGGTCACCATCGGCGGGATGGTCACCAAGATCCGCTACAACATCACCAAGAACGGGCGCAACGCCGGTTCCAAGATGGCGGTCTTCACGCTCGAAGACCTGCAAGGCCAGATCGAGGTTGTCGTGTTCCCCGATACGCTCACGGAGTACGGATCGCTGCTCATCGAGGATACCGTGGTCTTCGTCAAGGGCAAGACCGACTACCGCCGGGAGCGGGCGAACATCCTCGCCTCCGAATTGATCCCGCTGGAGAAGGCCCGCGAGAAGCTCGCCAAAGGGGTGCGGATCAAGCTGGACGCCCGGGAGGTGACGAAGGAGAAGGTGATGCAGATCCGCAGCGTCTGCCAGTCGCACCGGGGCAGCCGGCCTTTGTCCATGGTGATCGTGACGGACCGGGGCCGGGTCCATGCGACCGCGGATCGCACCCTGTGCGTCAACCCGGACATCGAGTTCTGCCGCAAGATGCGGCAACTCGTCGGCGAGGAGAACTTCTCCCTGGCGAGATGATGCCTGTGTCGTCACTTTCCTGTCGTGGGGTGTCTCGGCGCGACAGGTATTGACCGTCTGCGGGCTCATACGCTACACTCGTATTGCATAATGAGATCGATCAGTGCGTTGCTGAATGGGGTTCAAATGGGCGGTACCTCTTCTTCTGACATGTGGAGGCTCAATAGGATGGTTTGGGGCAGGCGAGTACGCGGCACAGGCATGATGATATCGGCAGTCGTTGTCTTGATGATGACCTCTGCGGGCTGCAGCACGACGATGTTGTCGGGCGGAGCTGATCTACCGAGCAATACGCAGATCGTGGGCGGCGGGTTCCGCATCTACTGGGAGGCGCCTGCTCCCGGAACGGTCTACCTCGTCGAGAAGACATCGGGCAAGATCCTCGAAACGGAGTCGCTTGATGGGGGAGCCAGCTACGAGTTCGATATGGACCTTTCGGACGAGGGTGTGGTGGGGGCGTTCGAGAGGATGATAGGAGACGATGCGAAGAAGGCCCGGCTGGTGCTGTACTTCAAGCCGGCGCCGTCCGAGAGCCAGATGCCATGACGCTCAAAGATCGCATTCTGGATGACACCACACCCGAGGCCCTGGCGGTGCAGCTTCGTGTCCTGCGTCGGCTGGGCCCGTCCGGCAGGGCAGCGATGACCTTCGAGCTCTGCGACAATCTCCGCCGGCTTGTCAGAGACGGCGTTCGTCACCGCCATCCCGATTGGGACGACCGGAACGTCGAGCGAGAAGTGATACGACTGATGATCGGGGATTCTCTCTTCCAACGGGCTTATGGTAAGGAACCGGCTGCGCCATGACCACCCAGAACGAATTTCTCTCGCGCCTCGCGGAGCTTCTGAGCCGGGCTGGAATACCCTACATGGTGGCAGGCTCCATGGCCAGCAGCTTCCATGGTCGTCCTCGGTCGACTCACGACGCGGACGTTGTGATTGACCCCACGGAGGAGCAGCTCGAATCTTTCCTTGCTCTTCTCGAACGAGGTTGCTACGTCAGCCGAGACGCCGCGCTGGATGCGCTGCACCGTCGGACCATGTTCAACATCATCGATCTGGCCGGAGGCTGGAAGGCAGACCTCATCCTTCGCAAAGACAGACCGTTCAGCCGTCAGGAATTCGAGCGTCGACAACAGATCGATGCGATGGGTCAAGTGCTCTGGGTGGTTTCCCCGGAGGACACGATTCTCAGCAAGCTGGAATGGATGAAAGGACGAGAATCTGACGTACAGTACTCCGATGCGGTCGGAGTGGCCGTTGCCCAATGGGGGAACCTGGACATGGAATACCTGCACAGATGGGCAGGGCCGCTCGGCGTGGAGAACACCTTGATCCATCTCCTGAAGGAGGCTCAGGAGCAGGCAGAAAGGATTGGTTGATTTGGAAGTCACTCGGTTGAGAGAAGGGTTCAGCGGCCGATTCATCGTGCTGGACGGGCCGGATGGTTGCGGCAAGAGCAGCCAGTCGCGGATGCTGATGGACTGGCTGACGGGCCGGGGTGTGGACGTGGTGGGCTTCCGCGACCCGGGGACCACCGCGATCGGCGAAAAGATCCGCGAGATCCTGCTGAGCCCCGCCCACGAGGCCATGACGACCCCGGCGGAAGTGCTGCTCTATATGGCTGCGCGGGTGCAGCTCTGGGCCCAGTCGATTGCCCCGGCGCTCAGCGAAGGCAAGTGCGTGGTCATGGACCGCTGGCTCTCCAGCACCTGTGCCTACCAGGGCTACGCAGGCGGCTTCGGCGTCGAGAAGGTCATTGAGGTCGCGAAGGACACGCTGGAAAGGGTCTGGCCGGACCTGACCATCATTTTGGACGTGGACCTGAAGACCGCGGCCCAGCGTCTCAATCGCGAGCTGGATCGCATGGAGCGAAAGGGCGATGAGTATCACAGCCGGGTCCGCGAGGGATTTCTGAAACTCGCCGAGGGCCGGTTGGGCTTCGCGGTGGTCGATGCGACGCAGAGCCCTGAGGCCGTTCACAAGGCGGTTGTGCGAGCCGTCGAGAAGGTGTTGGAGGCAGGGCCGCAGCGTTCGTAGTGACGCCGTAAGCTCGACTTCTGCCGTTTTTGCAGAGGAGATGAGGAGACAAGAGAGGAGGAATCCTGATGAGATAGGCAGACTCCTGCCGACGTGAATTACTGACGAAGGTAATCAG
>JBDKRX010000055.1:0-12910 GCA_039683175.1 Phycisphaerales bacterium | reverse complement strand
GCCGGATGAGCTGGACAAAGGGCGACGTGGTGTTCACGTGCGTGGTCCTGGCCCTGATCCTCGCGGCCTACCTCTACTTCAGCGGCTGAGAAGAGAAGTGACCCGTGCCTCGTGGCCCGTGAGCCGTAGAAACTTGCGGATAGTGCGATAAAGGGGACGTGACATGAAATGTGCGATAGGGTTGGATTACGGCACGAACTCCGTGCGATGCGTGATCGTCGATACGGCCAACGGACGCGAGCTGGGGACGTGCGTCTATGAATATGAAACGGGCCAGGCGGGCATCCTCCTGGACCCCGCGGATCACAATCTCGCTCGGCAAAACCCGGCGGATTACCTCAAAGGCGCGGAAGTCACCGTCGCTGGGGCGATCGTGCAAACGAAGAAGGCGGAACCTGCCTTCAATCCGAAGGACATCATCGGCATCGGGGTGGACACCACCGGTTCGACACCTTTGCCGGTGGATCGGGACGGCAAGCCCCTGGCGATGCTCGACGCATTCAAAGCCAATGCGAATGCCCATGCGTGGCTCTGGAAGGACCACACGGGGTACGCCGAAGCCGGCGAGATCACGGAACTCGCCAAGAAAGAGCGGCCGCAGTATCTGGCGAAGTGCGGCGGGACCTATTCCTCCGAGTGGTTCTTCAGCAAGATTCTGCACTGCCTGCGCGTGGACCCGAAGGTCTACGATGCGGCATACACCTGGGTCGAGCACGCGGACTGGTTGCCTGCGGTCCTGACGGGGACCGACCATCCGGACCAGATCAAGCGATGCCGCTGTGCGGCGGGGCACAAGGCCATGTTCAATGACTCCTGGGGTGGTTACCCCGACGCAGAGTTCCTTTCGCAGCTCGATCCCAAGCTGGGCCAGTTGCGCAAGACCTTGAGCAACCAGACGTACGCGGTGGACCAGACTGCGGGAAGACTCACGGCAGCCTGGGCGGGCAAGCTGGGCCTGCCAGCGGGAATCCCGGTGGCGATGGGTGCGTTCGATGCGCACTTGGGTGCGGTGGGCTCCGGCATCCAGAGCGGCGTACTGGTCAAGATCATCGGGACGAGCACCTGCGACATGGTCGTTTCGCCCAGCGACGCGAGCCTGCCGGACATTCCGGGCATCTGTGGGATCGTCGATGGCTCGATCCTGCCTGGTTACTACGGCCTGGAGGCCGGCCAGTCGGCGGTGGGCGATATTTTCAACTGGTTCGTGAACTACCTCCAGCCTGGCGGCAAGGACGCCGGCTCCCATGGGGCCCTTACGGAGAAGGCGGGCAAGTTGAGACCGGGACAATCGGGATTGCTCGCGCTCGACTGGAACAACGGCAACCGCACGATCCTCGTCGATCAGAGGCTCACGGGCCTGCTCGTAGGTCAGACCCTGCACACGAAGCCCGAGGAGATCTACCGGGCCCTGATCGAGGCCACCGCCTTCGGGGCGCTGACGATCATCAATCGGTTCGAAGAATTCGGCGTGAAGATCTCCGAGATCGTCAACTGCGGCGGCATCGCGGAAAAGAACGCCATGCTCATGCAGATCTACGCGGATGTGACGGGTCGCGAAATGAAGATCAGCCGCTCCGCCCAGACGTGCGCGTTGGGCTCTGCGGTCGCGGCGGCAGTCGTCGGCGGCGCGTACCCCTCGTTCGGCAAGGCCCAGGCGTCCATGTGCGGGTTCAAGTCGCAGACGTTCAAGCCAATCCCCGCCAACCACAAGGTCTATCCGAAACTCTACAAGCTCTACAAACGCCTGCACGACGGCTTCGGGATCAAGGGCAAGGTCCTGGCGATGGGCGACGTGATGAAGGAGTTGCTGGCGATCAAGGAAAAGGCAAACACGTAGGAGAAATCCGAAACCCGAAACACCCCGAAACGGGGAAATCCGAAATCCGAATTTCGAAATTCGAAACAAGCACGAATGACCGAAGCTCGAAATTCAAAACGGATCGTCCGATGTGGCGTCAGCGTTTCTGTCATTTGGATTTCGGCCCTTTGGATTTGTTTCGGATTTCGGAATTCGAATTTCGAATTTGGGCCCCTGGACGGCGAGAGATTCGCAAGGGACGGAAATGTACGACGATATCAAACACCGGGTGTATGAAACGAACCTGGACCTTCAGCGTCACGGCCTGGTCGTGCTGACCTGGGGCAACGTCAGTGCGATCGACCGCGCCGCGGGAATCATCGCCATCAAGCCCAGCGGGGTCCGCTATGAGGACATGCGGCCCGAGGATATCGTGATTGTGGACCTCCAGGGTCAGGTCGTGGAAGGGAGACTGAAGCCCTCGTCCGACACCGCCACGCATGTCGAGTTGTACAAGAGCTTCGAGAGGGTCGGCGGGATCTGCCATACGCATTCGATGTATGCGACGATGTGGGCGCAGGCCCGCCGGGCAATTCCCTGTTTCGGCACGACCCATGCGGACGGATTCTACGGCCCGGTCCCTGTAACCGATTCGATGACGGACGAGGAGGTCGGCGGGCCGTACGAGGAGAACACGGGCAAGGTCATCGTTCGGCGGTTTGCCGGCATGGACCCGATGCAGGTGCCTGCCGTGCTGGTCGCCAATCACGGGCCGTTTACGTGGGGTCCCACGCCCGAGAAGGCGGTTGAGAACGCGGTGGTCCTGGAGCAGGTGGCGAAGATGGCCTTCGGCACGGTCCTGGTGAATCCGGAGCAGCAGGGGATCAGCCAGGCTTTGCTGGACCGCCACTACCTGCGCAAACACGGCAAGGGCGCCTATTACGGGCAGGGATGAGCCACGATAAAACAGTTGGCCACAAAGGACATAGAGAACCCAGAGAAGTGTGATTGTTGATGTGTGATTCTTGATTTGAAGAGCGGGCAGGGCCGCGTTTCTGAAATCAACAATCAACCATCACAAATCAGACATCATCTATCTTCTGTGCTCTCTGTGGCAAGAAACCCATACGAGGTCCATCCTACCGGCCTCGGTGATGTAGAGGAGTAGTGCGTGGATAAGGCGTTCAGTATGGTCGACGAGATTGTAGAAGACCGGTCGAAATCGTCCCATTCCGCGGAGAACCCTTCCGTGCTGCTGTTCGTGGAAACCGCGCGCGAGTTCGGGCGGGGCCTGCTCCATGGGATCGCCAAGTACTCGAGATTGCACGGGCCCTGGCGGGTGTACCGGTGGCCCGGGGCGCTGGATTCGTCGCTGCCCGAATGGAAACACCTGAGGATCGACGGCGCCATCGTTCGCGACGTGGGCGTTGTGGAAGGCCTGGTCCACTCGGGGATTCCCGTGGTGTTCGCGCAGCACAATAAGGAGAGCTACGCGCCGTTTCCCGCGATCATCACGGACAGTGTGGCCATCGGCACCATGGCGGCCGAGCACTTCCTGGACCGGGGATTCCAGCATTTTGCCTACTGCGGATTGAACGATTTCGCCTGGTCCCGCGGTCGGGGGGAGCACTTTGCCCGACGGCTCGGCCAGGCGCGGTTCGAGGTGAGCATCTATCACCAGCCCGCGGTCGCCGAGGGCCGGCCGGCGCGGAACGACCGGAACGAGCAGAATCTGATTGCCGAGTGGCTGCGGTCGCTGCCCAAGCCGGTGGCGGTGATGTGCTGCAACGACGACCGGGCCCTGCAGGTGATCGAAGCGTGCAAGCTGGCGAACTGCGAAGTGCCCGACCAGGTGGCCGTGCTCGGCGTGGACAACGACGTGCTGGTCTGCGATCTGGCGGATTCGCCCATCTCGAGCATTTCGCTGAACACGGAAGGAGCCGGCTACGAAGCGGCCCGGCTCCTGGACCGCCTGATGAAGGGCGAGCCGATGGCGGGCCAGGCCATTGGGGTCAGTCCGACGCACATCGTGACGCGGATGTCCACGGACGTGCTGGCGATGAGCGATCCGGACGTGTCCGCGGCGTTGCAGTTCATCCGGCGCAATCCGAACCGGCTGATCCAGGTGGACGACGTGGTGGAGGCGACGAACGTGTCCCGGCGCGTGCTGGAGAAACGGTTCAAGTCGATCCTGAGACGGTCCGTGCACCAGGAGATCCGGCGGGTCCGCGTGAACAACATCGTGCAGCTTCTGATCGGCTCCGACATGAACATCACGGAAATCGCGCTGCACGCGGGCTTCGACGGCGTCGAGCACATCGCCCGGTATTTCCGCAAGGAGACGGGAATGAGCCTGCGGGATTACCGCAGGAAGCATGCACCCAGATGAAGAAAGCACGAAATCCGAATATCGAAATTCGAAACAAGCACGAATGACCGAAATCCCAAATTCAAAACGGATCGTCCGGTGTGGCATCAGTGTTTCGATCATTTGAATTTCGGTCCTTTGGATTTGTTTCGGATTTCGAAATTCGGATTTCGGATTTTCAGCCATGAAGGAGGTTTGATCCTATGAGGAACATAGTGAGATTCGCAGGCGTGCTGGTCTTAGTCGGCACAGCCTTTGGCCAGCAGACGGTTCGTCTGTCGGTCGATCCCGGGACTGTGGTCAACAAGGTCGATGAGAAGGTGTACGGGCATTTCCTCGAACACATCTACCACTCGTGCAACGGGGGGCTCTGGGGCGACCTGGTCTGGAACCGCAGCTTCGAGCAGAACCAGTTCGGGCAGTGGTCGATCCGGGGCGACGCCGTCGTCCAGGATGGGATGGGCACGAACGTCCGCCTGACCTTCGGCGAGGAGAGCTGGAAAGACTACGAATACACGCTGGAAGCGAAAAAGACCGCGGGGCAGGAGGGCTTCCTGGTCCTGTTCCGTATGAAGAATGACAGGGACTTCTACTGGGCCAACTTGGGCGGCTGGAACAACGAGCGTCACGCGCTGGAGCGCGGACTGGCGAGCCAGAACCGCTGGGGCGTCGTAGGGCCGCAACCGCGAGGGCGGATCGAAGCGGACAAGTGGTACGCGATCAAGGTCCGTTGCGAAGGCCCGCATTTCCAGGTCTGGCTGGGCGACGAACGGGTCATCGACTTCACGGACGACTCACAGGCGCACCTGTCGGGCAAGGTGGGCATCGGCACGTGGGCGACGCAGGCGGCGTTTCGCAATCTCAAGGTCAAGGCGCTGGATGGAACCGTCTTGTACGAGGGCCTGCCCAAGAGCTTGACGACCGAGAATGCCGCGATGTTCTGGAAGCAGGGCGGCGAGGCCAAGGTGTACCTCGACCACACGAATCCTCTCAATAGCAGTACGTCACAGAGAATCGTCCTCGAGTCCGATGGCGGCGGCGGATTGTCACAGTCGGGTTTCTGCATCCGGGCCGGCGAGGTGTACGAGGGTTCGCTCTGGGCCCGAGGCACTGCAGACGAGGGTTTGGCGGTGCAACTCGTAGGCGATGACGAACGGAGGACCACCCAGATGCTCGGGGCCCCGTCGTCGCAGTGGAAAGAGTTCCAGTTCTCGCTCAAGCCGGAATGGTCCAGCAGTAACGCGGAACTGCGCGTGGGCGCCCCGGGCGCCGGCGAGATTTGGATCGACCAGGTGAGCCTGATGCCCAAGAGCTGGGCCGAGAAGGGCGGCTTCCGTCCCGATTTGCTGCAGGCGGTCGCGGATCTTCGGCCGCCTGTGATTCGCTGGCCCGGCGGGTGTTTTGCGTCGTCGTATCAGTGGAAGCAGGGGATCGGGCCTCAGCATACGCGTTTACCTCATCCTCGCGAAATCTGGGACGATCTCGACATCTACAACTACGGCACGGACGAGTTCATCGAGATGTGTCGGCGCGTGGGGGCCGAACCGCTGATCGTCGTCAACGTAGGGTTCGCCGCCTGGAACAACGATTCCGAGACGCACGACTACACGCAGGACGTGCTCGACTGGATCGAGTACTGCAACGGTCCGGCCGATTCGAAGTGGGGTAAGGTCCGCGCCGCCAACGGGCACCCCGAGCCGTACAACGTCAAGTACTGGGAGATCGACAACGAGACCTGGCACACGCCTGCGGCGCAGTACGCCGAGCTGGTGCTCAGGATCGCGCCGTTGATGAAGAAGGCGGACCCCTCGATCAAGCTGGCGGCCTGCGGCAGCGGCGGCATGGGTCGCAACGACCGCAGCGGAATGCCGTACAATCGGACGATCATCGAGCGATGCGCGGGTGTGCTGGACTACCTCAGCATCCACCACTATGAGGACCCGGGTCAATTTGCCGAGGGCCCGCGCCGGTATGAGGCGTTCTTCCGCGAGATCGGCGAGTTGATTGCCAAGTCGGCCAATCCGAACCTGAGGATCTACGTTTCCGAGTGGAACGCCCAGAGCACGGACTGGCGGACGGGCCTGTATTGCGGCGGTCTGCTCAACGCGTTCGAGCGTTGTGGCGATATCCTGGAGATCGGCGGTCCGGCCCTGTTCCTCCGGCACGTCTCGGCGACCGCGTGGGACAATGCCTTCATCAACTTCGACCAGTCGAGCTGGTTCCCCGCGCCGAATTACGTCGTGATGAAGCTCTGGCGGGACCACTATGCTCCCGAGCGGATCGCGGTTGCGGGCGAGGCCGGACCGTTGAATGTCTCGGCGACCTGCCGGCCTGCGGACGGCGTGGTGATCGTGAAGGTCGTCAATCCGAGTCAGGAGAAGGTGGCGGTGGAGCTGGCGGTGCCCGCCAGTGCGTCGGCAACGGCGCAGGTCGTGGCCCCGGGCAGTCTCAGTGCGAGGAACACGCTCGCGGAGCCGAACCACGTCAAGCCGGAGAAGCTCGCGACACGAGTCGACGGCGGCAAGGTCCTGGCTGAGATACCGGCCCTGTCCGCGGGAGTGATTGTTGTGACAACCGCGAAGTGAAGCGGTGTGCACAGCACACCCTACCGCTGTTGCGTAGTAGTGAGTGCCTTCTGTAGACGGGAGGTCGGCTATGAGACGGTTGAGTCCGTTGTTCGTATGTCTTTGTGTCGTGTCGTGGAACCTGCCAGCGAGTGCAGGTCAGCTTGGTGTTCCGCTGAAAGCCCGTGCGTTTTCGCTGCAGGACGTGCGGCTGCTGGATGGGCCGTTCAAGCAGACGATGGAGCGGGATGGACGGTATCTCCTCTCGCTCGAACCGGACCGGCTGTTGAACCGGTTTCGAGCCAACGCCGGACTGCCCGCGCCGGGCCGGGCCTACGGCGGGTGGGAAGGCTCGGAGCTTCGCGGGCATACCATGGGACACTACCTCTCCGGCTGCGCCATGATGTACGCGAGCACGGGCGACGAGCAGTTCAAGACCCGGGTCGATGGGATCGTCGCGGAGCTGGCGAAGTGCCAGAAGGCCCTCGGCAACCGCGGCTATCTCAGCGCCTATCCCGAGTCGTTCATCGACCGCGTCGAGGCCCGCCAACAGGTGTGGGCGCCGTACTACACGCTGCACAAGATTGTGGCTGGACTGCTCGATTCGTATGTCTACTGCGGCAATCGTCAGGCCCTGGAGATTCTCGAAGGGATGGCCCGCTGGTGCAAGGCCCGCTGCGACAAGCTCTCCGATGAGCAGATGCAGCAGATGCTCAACAGCACCGAGCAGGGCGGCATGAATGAGGCGCTTGCCAATCTCTACGCAATCACGAGCAACCCGGACCATCTGGCGCTGTCACGCCGGTTCGTGCAGCGTAGTTACACCGAGCCCCTGGCGGCCGGGCGGGACCAGCTCAAGGGCCAGCACGTCAACTCGTTCATCCCGAATATGATTGGCACGGCCCGACAGTATGAGGTGACAGGCAACGCCGAAGATCGCAGGATCGCCGAGTACTTCTGGCGCCAGGTCGTCGGCCATCGCTGCTACTGCACCGGCGGCACGAGCAACGACGAGCACTGGCGGACCGATCCCGATCAACTGGCCACGGAGTTGGGCGACCACACGCAGGAAACCTGCTGCGTCTACAACCTGCTCAAGCTCACCCGGCGCCTGTTTTCGTGGGAGCCGAAGGCCGAGTACATGGACTACTACGAGAAGGCCCTCTTCAACAGCATTCTGAGCACGCAGGACCCGAGAACGGGCATGATGATGTACTTCGTCCCGCTCGCCCCCGGCCGCTGGAAGACCTACAACACGCCCGCCGAGTCCTTCTGGTGCTGTACCGGCACCGGTCTGGAGAGCCACGCCAAGTATGGCGACACGATCTACTACCACGACGATGACGGGGTCTTCGTGAACCTGTTCATCGCCTCGGAGCTGAACTGGGCCGACAAGGGCATTCGCCTCCGACAGGAAACTCGTTGGCCCGACGAATCCACCACGTCGCTGACGATTCACACCAAGCAGCCGAAGGAGTTTGCACTTCGCGTTCGTGTTCCGGCCTGGGCCACGAACGGCGTCGCGGTCAAGCTGAACGGCCAGCCGCTCTCCGTCGAAGCGCAGCCTTCGAGCTACATGCCCATCCAAAGAACGTGGACCGACGGCGACCGGCTCGACATCGCGATGCCCATGAGCCTGGGTGCTGCGCCGATGCCCGACGACAAGACGGTCGTGGCCTTCCTGTATGGCCCGCTCGTCCTGGCCGGCAGACTGGGCGGCGAGGGATTGACCGACGACGTGGTCTACCTCAAGGACCAGTGGTATCAATTCCCGCGGGATCGAATCGCCGAGGCGCCTGTCCTATCGGCCGAAGGCGACGATCTCACGACGTGCATTGAGAAGGTCTCCGATAACCCGCCGACATTCCGCACGGTGGGGCTCGACAAGAACATCGCGCTCGTGCCGTACCATCAGCTCTTCGGCGAGCGGTACGCGATCTACTGGCGCGCCTTCCGCAAAGGCAGCCCGGAACACGAGGGATTTCTCGCGGAGCAGAAGGCCCAGCGCGATCTGAAGCTGCGGACGGTGGACGAGGCTGCAATCGGCGATCCGCGCTCCGAACCCGCCCACGCCATGAAGGGCGAACGGACGACCTCAGGCCTCCACTTCGGGCGGGCGTGGCGTCACGCGAGCGAAGGCGGGTGGTTCTCCTACACGCTCAAGGTCCTGCCCGGCGTACCCCAGGAGCTTCGCGTCGGCTACTGGGGCAGCGACGCCGGCGGACGCGAGTTCGACATCCTCGTGGACGACGTCAAGCTCGCCACTGTGAAGCTGGAGAACAACAAACCCGGCGTCTTCCACGATGAGACGTATCTTCTTCCGACGCGTCTGATCGAGAACAAGAGCACTGTAACGGTGAAATTCCAGGCCCATCCGGGCATGATGGCCGGCGGCATCTATGGTTGCGCGGTTTTACAGACGCCGAAATGAAGATCGGTGTACCGAGCACACCCTACCACTGTTGCCGAGATGCAGAGTGCCCTTGACCTCATCGGTTAAATACAGACAATTGGGTGCAGAATCGCCGCCGTCGTAGATTCCTGTGTTCCCTGTTCCCCAACGGCACAGGAAGGCCCGCGAAAACGGCGCGGGCCTGCCACCTTTCCCGTTGAGGCGATGTCAAACACGTTGTATACTGACCTCTGCCGAACATGGCGCGTGGATCCTTGGGGAAGGCCAAAATGGATGTATTGGGGCTGTTCCTGATCGCCGGTTTTCGCTGTGTGATAGTGGAGGATCAGCAATGACTATTCTACTTATCCTGCTCGTCGCTGCCATCGCGTTGCTCCTGGGCGGCGTGCTCTATGCCCCGTTCATCGCCGGGCTGATGGGAGAGCAAAGGGACAGGACCACTCCGGCGGTGTCGATCAACGATGGGCGGGACTATGTTCCCACGAAGACTCCTGTTGTCTTCGCGCATCATTTCGCCTCGATTGCAGGGGCCGGACCGATCATCGGGCCCGTACTGGCGATCTTCTACGGCTGGGGGCCCGCTTTGTTGTGGATCGTCCTGGGCGGAATCTTTCTCGGCGGCGTGCACGACTTCGTGGCGACCTACGTGACGATGCGCGAGGGCGGCAAGAATCTCACCATCATCGCCCGTCGCTATATCGGCCCGGCGGCGTTCGTGATGATGCTCGTCATTCTGGTGGCTATCCTCGTCCTGGTCTGCGCGGCCTTTCTCGATCTGTCCGCCACCGCCTTGACGTCCAAGGTCGCACTTTCCGATCTGAACATGGAGTCCGGACAGACCCTGTTTCGCGAGCAATCGATCGTCAATCCGCGAACCGGCGCATCGGAGCCCTATGCCCTGATCGGTGGCATCGCGTCCATGTCGGTGATCGTCATCACGGCGTTCTCGCCCCTGATGGGGTTCCTGTATCTGAAGAAGAAATGCCCCGTGTGGCTCTGTTCGATTCTCGCGATGGTGATCTGCGCGATCTCGATCGGGATCGGGCTGTGCTGGCCGGTCTCCGTCACACCACTCACGTGGAAGCTGATGATCTCCGGCTACGTCCTGCTGGCGGCGGGTATGCCCGTCTGGTTCTTCCTGCAGAGCCGGGATTTCATCAACGTACACATTCTGTACGCCGGCATGGTGTTTCTGTTTGTGGCCCTGGTGGCCGCGGGTCTTCGCGGTGGCGCCGCAGCGGCCGGGGCGGCTATCCCCTGGAGCAACTGGTCCGAGGGGACGAAGGCCCTGGGTCCGGGCTGGCCCATCGTGTTTGTCACCATCGCCTGCGGCGCCGTGAGCGGCTTTCACAGCCTCTGTGCCGGCGGGACCACCTGCAAGCAGCTCTCCAATGAACGGGCGGCCCGCAGGGTCGGTTACTGGGCGATGCTCCTGGAAAGCCTTCTTGCCGTGTGCGTCGTGTGCTGTCTGATCGCGGGGTTGTCGCTCGAGACGTACAAGAGTTACTGCTATCCCGCCGGCGGCGGCGGCAATGCGGTGCTGACCTTTGCCATGGCCGTCGGGCACACGGTGCACCTTGGACTGGGTCTGCCCGTCGCGGCCGGCGCGCTGGGCGCCATGCTGCTGCTCGAGGGCTTTCTGGTCACGACCCTGGACACAGCCGTCCGCCTGACCCGGTACATGATTGAGGAAGGCTGGGTCATGTTCTTCGGCCAGTACGATGTATTCGCCCAGCGGGCGGAGACGGCCGCCGCAGCGGCTGGCGCGGACAATCGCACTTCGCAGCGGATCGAGCCTGCCGGCGCCGGTGGGTTGGCCGTCAGTGAGCCGCCTGTGAGATACGTGCAGCCCCCCGCCGGGGCGACCCCCACGAAGGGCGTCAGGCGCGCGATCTTGCGATTCCTGCAACTCTACTGGGTCAATTCCGGCATCGCGGTCGGTCTGATGCTGCTGCTGGGCCTGGGCAACGGGTACAAGGTGGTGTGGGCAATCTTCGGTTCGGCGAATCAGCTCCTGGCGGCGCTGGCCCTCTGGGTCGGCACGATCTGGCTGATGAGCAAGGGACGCCAGTACTGGTTCGCCCTCGTTCCCGCCGTCTTCATGTTCGCCACCTCGATGACCATGCTGGTTCGGCTGCTGGTCACGCAGTACATCCCCGGCTGGCGGGCCGGCCAGACCGGCATGGCCGCTCTATTCATTGCCGATCTCATCGTGCTTGTGATGACTGTGGGCGTTCTCGCGGTGACCTTCAGGAACTGGTTTGCCAAAGGAGCCCCTGCGCCCATCGGCCGTCCGTCCGAGCAGATGCAGCGGTAAGACACGGTCCGGGGCCCGGTCGGTCCTGCGAGGGCGGTCGATCTCATGGCCCTGATTCGATTTCCGTCTCGGCGGCAATGGGCACGAGCGTGAACTGCGCAATCGGAGCCCGGTCGTCTCTCGCTTCGATCTCGCCTCTCCGCACATACTCCTCGGGAAATCGGAACTTGAACGGCCGAAGGATCGGCCACTGGGTGATCTGCCGGTCCGTGTCCTCGATATCCAGAATGAGCTTGTACGGGGCATCACGATAGGCCATATACGCCGGGGTGGTCGCCCGGATGTATACGTTCGCCAGTTCCGTGGCTTCGTTGTGTACGATGACCTTGTACTTGCCCTGCAGATTCGGACTGAAACAAATGCCATACGTCGCCGGCACGACATATTCGAGAAGGACATTCTGGGCGGGCGCCAGCGCGACCTCCACCTTGGTCGCGACGTCCCGCCGCTGGCCGGGGACCAACTCGACATACGGAGTCTTCTCGATGGGTCCGGTCTTCGCCTGGTTCTGCTCGGCGGGCGACAGTTGAATCCTGGCCCGGAAGGTCTTGCCGGCCGGCACGTAAGCCGTCACGGACGACGGGTCGAGAGTCACCTGCAGAGAGGCATCGATGCCGACACACTCTACGGTGACGTCCTGCTCTTCGAGCTTGTAGGTCACAAGGGTCAGCCTCTGCGGCTCGCAACTCTCGACCGTGAGGCCGAGCTTGCTGATCTCGTCGTTCTTCCGGAGGAAGTCCAGCACATTGAGCGAGTGAACCTCCGCCTGCGTCAGGCCCTCCCGTTCCGGAACGAGGAAGAGATTCAGGTCCAGATCCCCTCGGTTCTTGCGGCGGCTCACTTCCGCGATTCGGGAGGCGGGGCCCTTCAGAACGACCTCATCGAGAGCGACGGAAGTCCGCAGGTTCGGGTCCGCCCCCTCCACGACGAAATTGACCCAGAGGCTCTGATCGGTGGATTTGGCCACCTCGATCCGGATGTCGGAGAGAATCAGGGGCTCATCCATCGCCAAGTCGGCCCAGACCCAGATCAGGAACGTCAGGAACACCACAATCGATATTTTGCCCGGTTTGAGCCTGTCGATCATTGACTTATTCCGTATGGCGTCTGAGCAGCCGTCCCACGAGGGGAACGTGCCCTGCCGTCGCACCGCCCGTCAAATGCGAACGAACCTGAGATTCTGTCACGTTGCGGATCAGCTTGCCGTCGCAGGCAATGGAGATCGCGCCTGTTTCCTCGCTGACGACCAGGCACATGGCGTCCGACCCCGCGGTAATGCCTACCGCCGCTCTGTGCCGGGAACCCAGCTCGACGCCCGGGATGCTGCCTGCCTCGGCCAGCGGCAACTGGACGCTGGCGGCGACGATCCGGTCTCCCCGGATGACGACGCCCATGTCGTGGAGGGGAGTGCCGGGATAGAAGATCGTCTTGAGCAGATCGGAGGTGACCC
>JBDKRX010000054.1:0-30914 GCA_039683175.1 Phycisphaerales bacterium | reverse complement strand
CCATAGCCGCCACCGGTGATCGTGCATCCCTCCAGTCGGACTTCGCCACAGTTAAGCATTATCACCTCCGAAGTGTCGGTCCGCGTGGGGTCGTTCGTCAACATGCTCGCGTCGGTCACTGGAGCATCGTTTCCAAGCAAATCCCCGCTCAAAACTGTCTGGTACGAGCGAATATCCCTCGCATTGGGGTCCTCACCGGCCAACCCGGCATAACCACCCAGTAGACTCATGCCATCCGTCAGCCTGAAGTATCTGGCACCGGCGCCAGTACCCCCCTGAGGCTTGGCAGCACTTCGATCCGGCGTATAGGTCCCCTGGGCGACGCGGATCTCGACGGCCTCATCCGCCGCTGCGGCGTCGGCCAAGGCGTCCTGGAGGAATCGATAGGCCGTTGTCCACGATACGCCATCCCCCGTCGTCCCGGCGTCGTCATCGACGTAGATCACCTTGCCCCAGGCACCGCCCGCCGTGAGCAGAACCGCCAAAACCGCCATCACCCAACCGATCCGCCTATTCTTCACCATCTCATGATTCATCTGGGTGCTCCCTCCGCACACCTGTTCTCTCGCGGCCAAGGCTTCTCCTGCATCTCTTGGGGCCGTTATTCCACGCTGCTACCCTATTATAGAGCCCCAGTGGCAGAAATGCAAACGGCAATCGGCCGCCGGGCGCATGGGCGCTCGTGAACGCTGTGACGCCGGGAGGCGGTGACCTGCAAAGGGGAGGTCTCAGGTTGGAAGTGTGAAGTCTGAAGTGCTGGGACTCGAGCTTTGAGACTCCAGACTTCACACTTCCTGTTCCCGCAGAGCCGGTCATGGGACTGCGATGCTTCAGGACCTTGAGGCTCCTCCCGAACTACTGGATCCCTCGCGCACCAGGCCCCCGTGCACGATCACGAGTTCCTCCTGGGATCCATCGAAGACCAGGGAGACGGGCCAACCCTGGGTGAAGCTCCACCGGGCCAGGGGCGTCGAGGAGCCGGGCCCGTACAGACTGATCCGGCCGGCGCGGAGCGCGGAGGTCAGACCCGTCGTCTCCATCGTCTTGCGCCATTGCCAGATCGTGACGTCGCTCGGGGTGGGACGCCGGAGCGTGATCTTGTGCCAGCGGAGCACTCCCGGCGTACTCTCCATGACGACAGACCCGGCGGTCGTCATGGCCGCCTGCTCTTCGACTTCGTGATACGAACCCAGTCCCGAGCATTCAGCGTACTCGATCGACTGCTGATCGCCGAAGTCCAGCACATAGATGAAAGACTCCGAGTTGATGGCAATCGGCGTATCATCCGCCGTCTGGCCCCAGAGCGGGCCCTCTCCGAGGAGGGTCCACGTCGTCAACGCCGCGACACCTGCAAACAGGACAAACCAAAGACACCTGCGGTTCATGCTGCACCTCCGCTCCAAAGTGGATTCCATTGAATTGCCGTTCTCAAACCGTGAAACACACTCGATTTGCCACGCGATTGCCGAGGACGCATTCTTCGCAGCACCTCCTTTCAGGACGCGTTTTCCCATAAGGACCCTTCACGGGCGCAAACGCCCTCCGTCTACGGCGCTCGCACCTATAGAAAAGGTGCGGCGAGAACCCGAAATGTGACGCCGAAAACCGGACAAACCATACTTCTTCCGGTCTCTCACGAACTGCGGTTTGTTTCCCGATCCTGCCGTTCCCGAGCCAGGGCAGCCAGGAGCCGGCCGGCCAATTCCGGAGTCAGCCCGCCGGTTGTGGCGACTGCCGAGTTCTCGTCGGAGCCGGCGTCGGCTGGCGGATTCTGCCCGGTCGTCGTGGGCGGCGCGATGATGTCGAGGCACGCCTTGCGGGCAGTCTCTTCCTTGTCGCACCGGGTCAGCTCGACGAGCTTGGCCGCCGCCGCGATGGCGTGGCGCGCCAGGACCATTCGGCTTTGGCGATGCGCATGCGCGATTCGCAGGTCAAGCCGGCCTGTGAACCGCTCGTCCGCGAGCCACCGTTCGTACTCGTACTGTCTTACATGATGCTTTTCGAGGATGGCCTGTTCCTCCAATTCTCCCGCGAACAGGTCCTCGATGACGGCCGACTGTCGCTTCGTGAGCTTCTTCGATTCGGACATGGTGCTGTCTCCTTTTCAATAAGGGTTGAGAAAGTGAGGGGTGAATATCGTCTCTGCTGGGGGATTGCAGATTGCGGGAGGACCACTGGTTTTGTAGCCTGTGCCTAGCTTGGTTTCCGGCCGCACGGCATGGTCTTTCAACTGGAAGGAGTCGGAAATGGATATACGACAGTGCGTCGGATTGGCGCTCTTCGTCGCGATGGCGATGTTCCTCGCGGGTTGTTCTCATGGTTCCGGCGTGGAGCTTGGGGTGTTCGGATCGTCCCTGGACTCCGACGACCTTGGCGAAGGCTATGGCGGCGGCGCCAAGCTGGAGCTCAACCCGATCGACTTGGTGAGCGTGGACGCCCGCGCCAGTTACATTCGCTTCAGCGACCCCGAGATCGACATGTTCCCGCTGGAGGCGGCCGGGCTGCTCAATACCTCCGCCCTCGGCGAGCGAATCGTTGCCTATGGCGGCGCCGGCGTGGGTTACTACTTCTTCCATTGCGACGACGAGGATCTGGACGACGCGGTGGGTTTCTTCCCGCTCGTGGGTTTGGAGATCGGGTTCCACCGGCTTTCCGTGCTGGCGGAGGCACGGTGGCTCTTCCTGGAAGCCGATGTGGACAGCGCCAAAGACGAGCTGCGGAACCTCGATGACGCGGACGTGGACGGCCTGGGCATCAACATCGGATTGCTGTTTCGATTCTGAACAGGTATCGTAACGGCATGAATCCGAAAGCAGCCGAGGCGTGGGACTTCGCGATAGCGAAGCTCGAATCCGCGCGGCAATACATCGAGCAGGACGAAGGCGACCTCGCCAAGACCCAGATCGCCAAGGCGGTCTACATGGGCGCCGGCGCGCTCTACTATTTGCTGGGCCAGGGTCCGCAGGAACAGGCCGCGCATCAAGCGGCCCAGGGCCTCATCAGCGACATGGCCGACGGGCAGGCCGGCCCCGACGACGCTTACCTTGTCGCCCGCAAGATTCTGACCTGCATCGCGGAACTGTCTCCCGAAGAAGACCGGCTCCCCCCGCCGTAGACCCTCCCGAGCGAAATGCGAGAACGCAACGCGGCGGAAAACGTATTGGGAGTGGGATGGCCGCGCCGAGCGTCCAGGGTGTGGCCATGCCTCCCAGAAATGGGGCTGTCATGACGCACTACACGTATTTCATCATCGGCGGCGGGATGACGGCTGATGCGGCCGTGCGGGGGATTCGCGATCTCGATCCGCAGGGGAGCATCGGGATGGTCGGCGAGGAGAAGGACCCGCCCTACAACCGGCCGCCGCTGTCGAAAGGGCTGTGGACGGGCAAGAAGCCGCTGGAGAAGATCTGGCGCCACACGGAGGACCGCAACGTCGATCTCTATCTGGGGCGTCGAGCGGAGAAACTCGACGCGCAGAACAAGCGGGTCATCGACAACCAGGGCGGTGTGTACACCTTTGACAAGCTGCTTCTGGCCACGGGAGGCCGGCCTCGCCGCCTGCCTTTTGGCCAGGATTCGGTCATCTATTTCCGCACGCTGGAGGACTATCGGCAGCTTCGCGCCGCTGCCGAGCAGCATCGGCGGTTCGCCGTCATCGGCGGCGGGTTCATCGGCGCGGAGGTCGCGGCGGCCCTGGCCCTGGCCGGCAGGGAAGTCACGATGATCTTCCCCGAGGTCGGCATCGGAGGGTACCTGTTCCCGCCGGAACTGTACAGGTTTCTGAACGACTACTACCGCCAGCAGGGCGTCCACGTGCTCAATGGCGAGTTCGTCAGCGGCGCCAGCCAAGTGATGGGCGGCGGGTTCGCCAGCGGCCTGGAACGGCGAGGCGACGAGCTTATCCTGCGCACCTCCGGCGGGAAGGAGGTTGTCGCCGACGGTGTCGTCGCGGGGCTGGGGATCGAGCCCAACAGCGAGCTCGCGCAGCAGGCTGGACTGAAAGTGGAGAACGGCATCTGCGTCGATGAATTCCTGCGGACCACCCATCCGGACATCTACGCGGCGGGCGACGTGGCGCAGTTCCACAGTCCGGCCCTCGGCACGAGCCGGCGCGTGGAACATGAGGACAACGCCAATACGATGGGCCGGATGGCCGGCAGGAACATGGCGGGCGAGAGCGAGCCCTACCATCATCTGCCGTACTTCTACTCCGATCTGTTCGACCTGGGCTATGAGGCGGTCGGCCTCGTGGACTCCCGCCTGCAGGTCGTCGCCGACTGGGAGGAGCCTTTCCGCAAGGGTGTCATCTACTACCTGGAGAACCGGCGGGTCCGCGGCGTGCTGCTGTGGAATGTCTGGGAGCAGGTCGAAGCCGCCCGCGACCTGATCGCTACGGTGCAGGAGTTCGGGCCGGAAGGCCTCAAGGGGCGCCTGGCCCCAACGACGCGGCGCATACAATGGACACCCTCCGTTGCGACTTCACCGCCGAGACACGGAGGATATCAGACACGCAGGTATGGGTTCTGATGGTTGATCGTGGCGTCGCAGGTCCTATGGCGTCTGCCTTACCATGGGTTGCGGCGCCTGCGCGGATTTGCGTTTCTCCCTGGCTCGGCGTCCCTCCTCAACCTTGGCGTCGATCCACTTCATGTACTCCGGGTACGCCTCGCGGTAATCACAGTCACAATACCACAGACCGTCGATGAGCTTGATGTCCCCGCTTCCCTCCTGGCCTTCGGGGAACGCGACCACGCCGAACCAGTCGGGGCCAGGACGCAGTTCGATCGTGACATCGCCCTTGCTGGCGGTGTCGAACCAGATGATGGCCGGCTCGATGTCGCGGATCACCTGTGGGATGGACAAGGCCTGTGGATCGTGCTCGCCCGAATGGAAGGAGAAGTAGCCCCGGGCCCCGAACTCGCCCGACGCGGCGCGCCGTGAGAGTTCTCTGCAAGCCGCCAGCAACTCTTCATAATCTGTTTCAAAGAACAGATGGTCTCGCCCGCGCTTCGCCGTACGCGCCGATGTCCTGAAGAACGCCATGAAGCACACGATGGGGGTAATCACAAAGACGCCCACAAGCGCCAGAACCACTGCAATCGCGGCCCACACAAGTCGCCTTCGGCCCATCTTCATCGTCGTCTCTCCGCAGGTCGGCGGAATCATGTAGGGTGCGTACCACGCACCATCGTCTTCTACGGCTTCGGCTCCGCCGTCTCCTGTGCGGCCACGCGGTTTGCACGCAGTCGGCGTCCTTCCTCCACCATGTCGTTGATCCGTGCAACATACCTGGGTCGGTCTTGTCGGTAGCTGGGATCGAAGTACCAGAGCCCTTCGATGAGCTTCACACAACCATGCCCTTCGCTACCCTCGGGGAATGCCGTGACACCGACCCACTCGGGCCCCGGGAACAGTTCGATGATCACCTCGCCATCGCCGTGCCAATCCGTATAGACACAGGAGGGTTTCAGGTCCAGAATCACCTGCGGGAACGAGAGCGTCTCGGGGTCGCGCTTGCCAAAGTGCACATTGAAATGCCATCGGGTCCCCGACTCATCCGTCACTGTTCGCCCGGAAAGGCTTCGGCAGGCCGCCAGCAACTCCTGATAGTCCGTCTCGAGGAACAGATGATTCCGTGCTTGTGCTGCCTGCTTCGCCCATTTCCTCGTAAATACGACGACTCCCGCAAGGAACAGCACGGATGGCAGGATGGCACGGGCAGCCAGGAGAACAAGAACGAGGGCGACAACACCCGCAATCACGCGTCGTCTGCTGAGCTTCATGCCCGTTTCCCTTTCCTACTCCGCCAGAACAGAAACGCTCGATTCACGCCTTAATCATACTGGATCGCAGGCATGGTGTCAATCCGGAGAAAGATGGCGCGTCATACGCACCCTACATAAGAGTCTCCGTGTCCTTTGTGCCTCTGTGGTGCATCTCACCGGATGGCCAGATGCTTCTCGGCCACATCAATCTTTCTTTTGCTCGCCCTCTTTGATCTTTTGCCACTCCTGCATGAGCTTGAGCCAGCCGAGCACATTGTCCGGCGTTACCTCGAACGGCTTGCCGCCCAGCAGTCGGGTGACCTCCTCGCGGCGGTTCTGATCCGCCCACGCAGAGAATGCGTCGACTGCTTGTTTTTCCTGTGCCATGGATTGCACGGACAGGCTTGCCTTAAGGTCCTGAATTCGCCCGTACTTGTACCGAACCTCGCAACGGTCATAGTACATCTTCGTGATCCCGAGAGCTCGGAACCAATCGCTCTCTTCCTCCACCTTGCAGATCGCCGTCTCGCCTTGAACCGCAATTTCGGTGAAGGTGATCCGATCGTTGAGCATGTGGTCGAGCCCAAATACCGTACGTAGATTGTCCCTGCCCTCTTGTGTCCAGTACCCCACCAACTCGAACCGCGCGTCGTCCGTATAGCAAGCGAGTTCCTCCTTCAGGAGTTGCTGATTGTGGACTCTCTCCATGGTCCTGGTCTTCTCCCTCAGGCCCAAGAGGTCGGAGCGTACCGTCAGACATTTCGTCGCACCGGCGTTCAGCTCGATGGGGAAGCCCTCGCTGAGTTGCTTGCCTGCGTATGTCCTTTCCGAGCCGGATTCGAGGCCATCGATCGTGTATTCCTGCAAGGCCTCGACCGTGAACCATTCGGGCAACGTGTTCATCCGGGGCCAGTCCTGGGCGAAGCCCATGTATTCTCTGTGACGCGGGATGTCGAAGCAGAGCCTGCCGGACCAATCTGTGTCCGACTTCATCACGATGACGAGCCCATCGCTCGTGCGTGCGGCGCCGAGTTGCAGGCCTTTCCGCCAGGGTCGGGCGAGGACGCCCTGCGTGTGCATCAGCGCGTGCATCAAGACCGTGCGGACGCCGTTGGATTCGAGCTTCATCGTGCCCCAGAGCTTCGCGGTTTCCAGCGGCTCGGTCGAGCGGGTGACACTGCGGGCCATTTCGCGGTCCACCCACTGGAAGCCCTCCTCGACCCCCACGCGATTGAGCAGGTAGATCGCGCCTTCGAGCGAGTCGGCGAAGCCATCGATGTTATAGTTGCCCTCCCAGTTGTAGTTGTCGTAGGCGGGTTTCATGAGGTTTCGCAGCGTGCTCTCGACCTGCGCGCGGTAAACCGGCCGGCCGACCGCCAGATCGTAGCAGAGGTAGCCGACGTAGTTGTAGCCCCAGCCGTCGCTGAGCAGACCCTGCCAGCCGTCGCGGCGGGTGATGTGGTTGTACATCAGGCCGTCTTCGTTGCAGCCCTTGGCGAGGACGGTATCGAACATGCGTTTGAGTTTGGGTTCGTATTCCTTCGACTTGGGCCGGTGGTTCTGCTGCTCGACCGCCAGGAGCAGGCCGAGGCCGCCGAGGATCTCGCAGCCATGATCGCGGAGCCGCTCGGGGACAAAGTCCGCCTGGGCAAAGTAGTAGTCGGCCAGCCGCTCCGCCCAGGTGACGAACTCCTCCCGCCCGGTCATCGTGTACAATCGCGGCAGGCTCTGGAGATTGTCGCCGTTGACTTCGACGTTCATCGAGGGGACTTTGCCGAACGGCGTGTCGATTCTCGCGTTCTTCCACAGGTCCTCCTCGATGGCGGCCATGCGGTCGAACCACTCGTCCTTGCCTGTGACTTCGACGATGGCGACGAGCCCGTCCTTGATGTACTCCGACGCCTGGAAGACCATCTCATCGTAGTCCGGGACGATCTTCGCGCCCTTTCGCCAATCGTAGGGAACCGGGACGCGGCCGAGGTGATTGCACAGTTTCTGCTCGGCGTGCAGGACATTTCGCACCGGGCCGTTCAGCGCATCGAGATCGACCACGAACGCGGCCCAGCACAGGAACGGATAGCAGTCGGCGGCAGTGTCGCGGTAATCCCAGTTCCCATCGGCCGGATAGAGCCCGGTGTTCGGGTCGATCACAGGCAGCGCCGTCTCGTGCAACCACCGTTGCACCTTGCTGAGCGCATACCCCGCGATCTCCCCCGACCGCGTCACCCGGTCGAAGACGACCTCATCAATCTGCGACTCCGCCGCCTGCGACTGCGCGCCGACAATCACCAGAACCAGACTGATGCCAAGCCGATGCTTCATGATTCGACCTCCGTAGGGTGCGTATCACGCACCATCTTATGTCACACACGAGGGTTGAACGGTGCGTGGTACGCACCTCAGGAAGAGCTATTGTCTTCCCACGCCATGCGTGGCCAACTCCTTCAACTCCGGCAAATGCTCCGCGTAGACGCCGCGCGGCGTCGTGTTGCGATTCTTGCAGATCGAGGCCGCCATGCCGACGACCTCGCCCATCATGCCGCCCGTCCGCATCACGCGGACGGTTCCGAGGGCGACGTGCGTGACGCTGATGTCACGACCCGCCATAAACAGGTTCTCGACGTTCCGCGAGTAAAGGCATCGGTACGGGATCGGGTACGGCTGGATCGCCGGCGTCTTGCAGATCGTCTTGAACTCCTCGCCGGGGAAGTGCTCCGTGTTCTTCGGATCGGGGTAATGCAGGTCTATCGACCACGTCGTGGTGACGAAGGCGTCCGGGTAGGTCTTCTGCTCCTGCACGTCCTGCTGCGAGAGGATCACGTCGCCCAGCAGCCGGCGGGACTCACGCTTGCCCGCGATGTACGCGACCCACGAGAGCTGGCGATTCACGTATTTCGCCTCGTCGGCACTGTGGTTCTTGAGGAAGGACCAGTTGCCGTAAACGGCGCGGAACCCGTGATCGCGGATCGACTCGAAGTCCGCAATCTGGTCCCTGTTCAGGCCGGTCTCCCAGTTCCAGTCGCCCCGCGTGGCGTGCTCACAGCTTGCCTCCGTGAAGCGAAGGGCCCAGGGACACTCGGGGAACGAGGTTGGCTTGAGCGTCTCGACCGTGTACCACTGGACCGAAGAGCCCATCGTCATCTTGTCCGGCTCCTGCGGGGCCAGCGTCTCGCCCGTTTCTTGCCAACTCTCGCGGCCCATGTGGTAATCCGCGCCAGCCAGAAAACCGATGGTACCATCCCCTGTACAATCAGCGAACAGCGAGGCCACGAAGCGAAGCTCCCGGCCTGTCCGGATGTCCCGGGCGACGACGGCAGTGATTCGATCCGCCTCCTTCTCGACGGCACAGGCATGAATATTGAGGAACAGGCGGAGACTCCGCTCGGCCTTCACGATACGAAGCTTCTTCTCGTCGTTGTAGAAGCCGGCGGCCTGGGCGTTGCCCTGATTGTCCGGGTCCAGCTCGCGGACCACGTCGCCGATTCGCGGGTACGGCGGCAGATTGATCCGGCCGTTCAGGTGCACGCGGACCTCGGAGCTGTTGTTGCCGCCCAGGACGGGCCGGTCGTGCACGAGCGCCACGCTCAGCCCCAGCCTTGCGGCCGAGATCGCAGCGCAGGTCCCCGCCATCCCGCCGCCGACCACGACGAGATCGAACTGTCCTGCATCCTGCGGCTGCCCCGCCCGTCGCAGCGTGGCCAGCGTCTCGCCCTCGGGCGGCTTGCCCGCCGGATCGTTCACGAATGCGATCGCGTCGCACCGACCCGCAAAGCCGGTCAGGTCGTGGAGAGCGAGCTTGACCTTGGGACTCTTGATCTCGACCAAGCCGCCGTCCTGCCAATGCCAGGCGGCGCCTTCCGTGCCGAACGTGGTCCCGAGCGGCGCGCCGCTGATGAGCACCTGGAACCTGCCCGGCGCATCGGGACCGCTGCACGATGGGACCCAGTTCCTCGTGCGGACCCAGATGCGATACCGGCCCACCGGGATTGCGATGTTCGTCATGGCGTCCTCAACCGGGGCGCCCAATCCATGCGCCAGGAGGAACGGTGAACCCATCTGGTCCATGAACTGCTGATCTACGACCCAGCCGCCGAGATCGTCGAAGCCCTCGGTTTCGACCAGGATCTGCCCTGCAGCGGCCGACACCAAGAACGACAATGTCACCACAGAGGCACAGAGGACACGGAGAGAAATCGAATTCATGCAATCCTCCGATCATGTAGGGTGCGTACCACGCACCCTACGCAGAGCACCGGTCCAACGCCGCGACCTTCTCGATCCGACGGGCGTGGCGGCCGCCGTCGAACGGGGTCGCCAGCCAGATGTCGATCATCTTCAAAGCCAGCTCGATGGACACCATTCTCGCGCCGATGGAGATGGCATTGGCGTCGTTGTGGGCCCGGCTGAGGCGCGCCAACTCCTCGTTCCAGCAGACGGCGCAGCGGACGCCGCGGACCTTGTTGGCGACGATGGTCTCGCCGTTGCCGCTGCCGCCCAGGACGACGGCCCGGTCGCACTCGCCCCGCCCGACCGCCAGGGCTGCGGGATGGATGAAATCCGGATAATCACACGGCTCAGCTGAGAACGTCCCGAAGTCTTCTACCCCGTGGCCTCGCTCGATCAGGTGCTTCTTGATGCGTTCCTTGTACTCGTATCCAGCGTGATCCGTGCCCAATGCAATCTTCATTTCTACCCCGTGTATTCATCGGTTTCAAATCCGCAGTGTACCGGCGGACGGCCGCGGCTGCAATTCCCAATCCGGCCACGTGCTCCCCAAATGCCCCGCGTCGTGCCGGAAAATGGTTGACATCTGAGGGCGAAATGGTACACTGTGAACCGAAAGGAGCGGTGAAACATGAGGCCATCGCGTCGCGTCTTCGCCGTGCACACCCCGGATTTCCCGATTTTCCTGTCCTGATGCGGCCGATTTCTCTGCCTGTGCCTTGATTCCGCTCCCGGCTCGATATCGTTGTGCACTCGAATTCCCTGTGGCGACAGAGGTATCCAGCTTGCTTCGGAAAGGGCGCGACTATGAGGACGGCGAAAGCGGCGGCATTCGTGGTTGGCATGTGTCTGTTGTGTTCTGCGGGTCCGGCGAGGGCGGACGTCGTCACATGGAGCTATGAGGGAACGATCATCTCCGTGATCGACTCGTCCGATGCACTCGACGATTCCGTGTTCGTCGGGGCTCCGTTCAGCCTTGCTCTCAGCTACAACACGACGCCACAGTACTCCTATGTCTATGCAGACTCTGCCGATTACCACTATACCCTGGAGGCGCCGGACGGGATGTCGATGTCGGTGACTGTGGGCGGCTATACCTTCAGTTCCCAAAAGCCGCCCGGGACGGACACTATCTATATCCATGATGACGCTTTCTTGCCCTCGCCCAAAGACTCTTACTATATCATCGTCAGGGATCCAAGCTGCGTGCGTCTTCCAGGATGGGACGGGCGCATGGAGTTCTACCTGTCTACGGAGGATCTGTCGGCCATTACAACCATGGATCTGCCATTGACTGCGCCCGCCTTGGACAAGTTCACCACACGAGAGCTCGCCATAGGCTTCGGCGCGAGGTTGTTCGATATCGTCGGGCGGGTTGGCGCCCCGGTGAAACTGTATGAGGTCCCCGACGTAGTGGGCCTGTCGATCGAGCAGGCGGAGACGCTGATTGGCGCCGCTGGACTGAACCTGGGTTACATCTATGACGACAGCGCGGAACCGCGCGACACAGTGATCAGCCAGGAACAGGAGCCGGGCACGGTCCTTTGGGCCGACGCCACCGTGAGTTTGGTCGTGTCGAACGGCTCACGCGCCCGAGCGTCGGGCGGCCTCGTCGCCTACTGGAAGCTGGACGAGATTGCAGGCACAACAGCCGCCGACTCGTCGGGTCATGGCTACGACGGCGTCCTGTCCGGCGGTCCCGTCTGGCAGCCGACCGGCGGTCAGATCGGCGGCGCCCTTCTGTTCGACGGCGCCAACGATTTCATCGACTGCAACAACCCGGCGGCCCTCGACATCCGAGACCAGATCACGCTGACCTGTTGGATCAAGACGCCCGCCTTTACTCGCGCATGGCAGGCCCTCGTCACCAAGGGAGACGACTCGTACAAGCTGTGCAGGGCGGTCATGGGGGACTCCGTCTATCTGGGCCTGGGCGGCACGTCGGTGGGCGGATTCGAGAGCGCCGCTCAGGTGGCCGACAACGAATGGCACCACATTGCCGGCGTGTACGACGGGTCCGAAGCGAGCCTGTACGTCGATGGCGTGCTGGATACCGCCGTCCCGGCCACCGGACAGATCAACAGCAGCTCTCACAAGCTGCTCATCGGCGAGAACGCCCAGGCGCGAGGGCGGTACTTCAAGGGTCTGATGGATGAGATCCGCGTCTACAACGTCGCGCTGAACGAGAGCTCGGTAGTCAAGGCGATGCAGGGAATCGTTGAAGCCACCACGGTCCCGATCGCCCACTGGAAGCTCGACGAGACGAGCGGGACCACAGCCTCCGACTCCGCAGGCGACCACGATGGGACGGTGAAGGGCAACCCCTTGTGGCTGCCCGACGGTGGAATGCTCGACGGCGCCCTGCAGCTCGATGGCGACGGCGACTACGTCGAGATTCTCGACCACGCCGACTTCGATTTGACCACCCAGATGACGGTCTCCGCCTGGATTCTGGTCGATACGTTCGACAGGCAATGGCACGCGATCGTCACGAAGGGCGATTCCGCCTGGCGTCTGCACCGGTACCGGGCGTCCAACACGATTGGATTCCACTACACTCGTCCGGGAACCACCTACGCGGCCGCCAATGGAGTTCGGAGCGTCAAGGACGGCGAGTGGCATCACGTCGCCGGGACGTGTGACGGCAGCACGATCTGCCTCTATATAGACGGCACGCTCGACGCCTTTTCGGCGACCTCGGGTCCGATGGCGACGAACTCCTATCCCGTCATGATCGGGGAAAACGCCGAGCAGCGTTCCCGCTACTGGCACGGCCTGATCGACGACGTGCGCCTGTACGACGTTGCGTTGGATGCGCCAGGAATTCAGGAGTGCATGCTCGACGGCGCGCCCTCGGGAGCCGAGACCGTGGCCGTGGAGAATTTCGGCTTCTGACTTCGGGACATCGGAGAGAACTGGCTCTTCACAGAACTCCGGGGAAGGCCCCCCGGAGCCTGAGGGAGAAATGCGACTCATTCGGTTGTTGCGTGCCACGCACCATCGTCTGTGGCCTCCGGGGCGCGAATGGTGCGTAGTATACGCACCCTACAGAGTCGTGTGGCAGCTACCGCGCCAAGCCGAAGAGCATCAGCAGGCCCAGGATGATCTGGCCGACGGCGAAGAGCTTCAGGTGCAGCGCCGGTCGCTCCAGGATCCACGCCGTGACGTGCTCGGCGGCCTTGGAGTTGAGAAAGAGCAGCGCTTTGAGCAGGGCCACGACGCCGACGCACATCAGGATCTTCGGCAGGAGCCCCTCGTGCCTCCAGCCGGCGGAGATCAGGAGGATGCCGAACGACACCGCCGCGATGAAGAAGTATCGCCTGAGCTTCCAGACTGCCTTTCTGCGCAGACTCCTTCGCAGGCTCTCGGGGAAGAGCAGGGAAAGAACGCCGAAGAAGATCAAGACCAGGCCAATCGAGCCGGAGAGCATTCCTGGCGACTCCCGAACGAAGGAACGACAACGAACCCGATGTCCACGACGCGACCCAGGATCACACGCAGAGAGGGAGTTGTCAACTGGCGAGCCATCGAGCAACAGCGCAGAGAGCCTCCACTCGTCAGAGTGGGGAGAATACTTCTTTTCCTTCTTTTCACTGTCTCTTGCAGTCGCTGATGCGGGCCTCGCCGGAGCGGAGATTGTGAATGTTGAACTGGTCGGTGCGCCGGGCCCGCAGGGCGGTCACCGTCAGCAGAATGACGGCATTCGGATCGTAGAGCAGTTCCAGCGTTTCGCTGGAACGGTTGAGTTTGATGAAGCCGTTCATGGATATCTCCTCAAACGGGTGGTGACTTCTCCTTGCCAATCCGTTTCGCAGAGGGTATACTCGTGACAAACCTCCAAGGAAGGATGGGGTTGGCACATCCTTCATGGCTGGCAGGTGACTTGGCGTACATCGTGTTTGCGGTTGGAATCATCGTCCGTGTTTCTCTCCCACGAGGGACAACACGCGGAATGCTTACGTAATAGGAGTGCAAGGAGAGAGAAGTCATGCTTGGCAAGAAGATCGCTGCTTTCGTCGTCATGTGCGGCATCGTCCTCAGTCTTTCCGCCGGCCTCGCGACAGCGACCCCCGTGCTCGATCAGGAATCACCCTCGGCCGGGTCTTTGCTCGCTGCCGGCTCGTCCGACTGGTGGTGGCAACAGGGGGTGACCGTCGGGATCACCGGACAACTGGTGCAGATCGAGCTGTACGCGACAAACGCCGGCACGACTCCCCTGTACATCAATGCCGGCACTCCCTGGCAGAGCGACACCAGTGAGTTCACCACGACGTTTGAGTCGACAGGCGAGGGCTGGACCGCGGTTGATGTCTCCGGCGCGGGCCTTTTCTACAATGCGGGCGACCAGTTCGTCATCGGCGTGGGAGGCACCCGCACCGGGCTGCTGCTGAGAGGCAACGATGGGGTTTACGCGGGCGGAGACCTCTGGGCCTGGAACATCGACGACTCGGATCCGGAACTGTACTGGGAGGGCACGGTGGACCTGGCGTTCCGCACGTACGTCGACACGGGGGACAACCCGACGGTGCCTGCCCCGGCGGCCATCGTCCTGGGCGTTCTCGGCACGGGCCTGACCGGCTGGCTCCGCAGGCGTCGCTCGCTCTAACCGATCGGCGTCATCGTCATAGGAATCCAAGGCTGCAAGCTCCGGCTCGCAGCCTTTTTTTGTTGCTCAAACATCAAGACTCGCACTTCTCTTCTCCACGTCCTCTGTGCCTCCGTGGTGCATCTTTCAGTACCGCCGGGAGGCAGTCTGGGCAGTCCGCTTGGCGTGGATGAAGAAGTAACGCAGGGCGTCGATGGGGTGGTCGTAGACGCCGTCTTTGAAGGGCAGCTCCCCTGCTGCAGCGCGGGCGTTGTCGGGATAGTGATAGCACTGCATCGCCTCGATCAGACGCGGGCAACGAGGCGAGATCACCAGCGTGCTTGTGCCATCGCCCGCGCGGACGGCCCGGCGGATCAATTCGATACCTTCCAGGATCGAGCTCGCGCGGTGCTTCGTGACAATCCCGAGGTTTTTCAGCTCGCGCGTGACGCTGGTGCCTGTGATGTCGCTGGTGCCCGCGCCGGCGGGGTCGCAGAAAGTGGCCGTGACTCGCTCCTCGGGGCACGGCGTGCGGGCCTTCAGCTCCTTCGCATGGACATCGATTGTCGCCCGGCTTCGGACGTACTCGTCGATCACGCGAACGACTCCCGCCTGATCCACCTGGACCCACAGGCACACGAACGGGTTCACGAACCCGAAGTCCAGCGCGCGATAGAGCGGCAGGTTCGGGTCGTAATCGACCGGCCGGACGTGAATGGCGGGGTCGAACTCGGAAAAGACGACGTTCTCCATCGACGGTCGGATGCAGAGCATCTCCGACTCCCACGCCGAGCGGCTGCTACGGCGCATCTGTGTGATGCAGTCGTCGATCTTGAGATAGCCGCAGGCTTCCTTGGCCCGGCCGCCGCAGTCGCCCCATAAGGGGCACTGCGAGCACTCGCGACCAGTACACCGCTCGATGGTCTCCCAGAGGCACCACTTGAAGACCGGCACTCGCGCCTGCGTCGCGGCGGCGACTTCCCTCTGCATGATCCCATACGGTTTGTGCATCGTGCTGATCAACTCCATGGACCCGACGCAGTCGTCGGTGCTCAGCGTCGTGAACTTGGCGGCCGCGAACACGTCCTCGTCGAACAGCTCGACCTCGTCGCAGCGGAGCTTCTGGACGTGTGTGCCCCGCACGCTGGTGGGCGATTGTGTGAGGACCTCGACCGTCGAGCCGTTGGCGAAGCGGGACTTGCCCTTGAGCATCGGGCCTGCGAGGGACGGCTCGAATCCGCGCCGCAGGAAGGCGATGAGGTAGTCGTACATCCGCGAGGACTGTTCGCCGGAGCCGCCGAGGATGCGAATCTGGCAGTTGGGCTTGAAGACCGCATCGAGCAGCGTCGCGACGGCGGCCAGCTCGGTCTTGCCTCCGGCCCGGTTGGCCCAGACGACCGAGTCGCCACATTGATGATGGATAATGGATGATGGATGATTGGGCGCGGACGCCGGACTGTTCGACAGTATCTCGCCGCCGACCCGATGGGGCGAATCATCCTTCATCAATAATCCATCATCAATAGAGAAGCTGTGCCAGAGGTAGTCCATCGGGCTGCTGTGGTCGGGGCAGATTCGTTGATCGGGGACCTCGACGCCGAGGAAGACTTTCACGTAGTTCTTCAGGTCGGCCTTCGTCGTAGGCCGAGTGTGTCGCAGGGCTTCATAGACTCCCGCCGCCTTCGCGACATCGGGAGTCTCGCGTGTCTTTGGACACGGTTCAATCGAGTTTGTCATAGTATATCTCCTTTGGAAGAATTGATGGCTTGTGACCTGTTGTTCGTAGTGTGCCCGTGAGGGCATATCTTCCTTCTCAAGAAGAGAAGATAACGCCTTACGGCGTCACTACAAGCGGACCCGGGGGCTTGCCGAACGGTGGGACAGGTGATAGGGTGGCAGCCGGCGGATGTTGACTTGTTTGGGCGGACGATTTCGTTGTTCTGCGGGATAGATGATAGTGCGCACGGGGATTCTGATCGGTATTGCGATAGTGGCCGTTCTCGTTGGAAGCTTCTTGCTCTTCACGACGGCCCTGGGACTGCCGTTTGCGGGAGGGCACTACGGCTTCGTCCTGGCGATGTATGACCCCAACGGCAATGCCATGCAGCAGCCGGCGCGGATGAAGGAACTCTATGCCTTCACGGAGCGTGTTGTACACCAGCGCATCCACTATCAACTCGCGTTCGACTACACGCTGGGGACGGCTTCTTTCCTTGTGGGACTGCTGTTGATCGCCTGGACCATAGACCGCGAACGCCTGCGGCACAGGATCAGGGACCTCGCGCAGGCGCATCCCTCGTTGCATGGGGACGGGAGCCCTGCTCTCATCCCGCAGGAGAACTGATCTCCAGGGAGATTTGTGGGGGATCGTCACACAGAACTGCGCGCGGGGTCGTTCTGCAGTGTCCGTCAGTGTTTCGGCAAGCGTTCTGTTCGGATTTCGCCACTTGACGACTGTGGACGGCGGTCTTATCGTGTGTTGAATCTCAGGGGGTGGCCGCGACCGACCTGGCGGGCTTTCCAGGAACGGGTCTTCGCAGTTTGTCTTCGTACGAAGGAGTTGGATCATGCGACACAGTGTGGCACTTGTCCTGTTGGCGAGTGTGGCGACGTTACTGCCGTGCGTGTGTGCGGAAGCGGCGCTCGACGAATGGGCCCTTGGCTTCAAGGCCGGCACGCTCGGAATCGGCGGCGAGTTGACCACGAACCTCCTGTCGAATGTGAACCTTCGCGGCAGCATTCAATGGTTCGATCTCGACGTTGATGTGGAGCTCGACGACATCGACTATGACCTCAACATCGAGATGCTCAACCCCATGCTGCTGGTCGACTGGTACCCGTTCTCGGGCGGCTTCCGCCTCAGCGGCGGCGTCCTCTTCAACGGCACCGACATCAGCCTGGAGGCGACGTCGGCCGAGTCCATCGAGATTGGCGACGATGTCTACGAGCCGGATGAGATCGGCGTCCTGCGGGGCGAGTCGGACTTCGACGACATCGCGCCCTACATCGGCATCGGGTTCGGCAACCCGCTGACCCGAAGCGGGCACTGGGGATTCTCGATCGACGCCGGCGTGGTGTTCATCGGGTCCCCGGACGTCGATCTGACGGCGACAGGCACGCTTGCCAGCAATCCGGACTTCCTGGCGGACCTCGCGGACGAGGAGGCTGAGATCGAGGACGACTTGGACAGCATCAAGATCTGCCCGGTTCTTTCGGCAACTCTATACTATCGGTTCTGAACCACGCCGGCGGTCTTGGCAACCGTGGCCCCCACCTCGCGCGTCTCTGGGGTAGATGGGGAAACTGACCGTCCTTTCTGAGAGAAAAAAGACGGTCCGTACGTAAAAAATACCTACTTGTACGGATAGTAACCCCCCAACAAACAGAGTACTTTGAACTGATCGGAATGGCCGGCACAGGGATGACCAAGAAACCCCTCGGCGATTGGCCCATCCATCCGGCTCTCTCCGTGGGTACGCCCTGTAACAACCATGTTGGTGATGTGTCGCTATGAGACGCAGATCGCGAAAGCGGATCTACTGTTATGGACGGGGGACGCAAATTCGGCCCATGCTGGAGCCTGTGCTCAGTTCGAGCAACGCCGTGTTCAGTTGTTTCTCGGGGGCGCCGGACTGCCTCGATAGACTGTTGACGAAGCCCTGCGATGTTCTGATCGTCGAGTTGGAGGACAGCGAGGCGGAGGGTCTGGACCTGCTGGCCCAAACCCGGCGAATGGCCCCTTGGATTTCGGCTATGGCCATTGTCGAAAACAGGGCTGTACCCATCGCCGTGAAGGCGATCAGGGCCGGGGCCTGCGAGTGTCTGGAGAAACCACTGTCCGCCGCTCGACTCTGCGAGGCGGTCGATGGACTGCTGGCGCGGACGGCCTCATTGCCCCGTTCGCATCGGGCGCTCACTCAGATGGAGATTCAGATACTGCAGTTGATCCTCGCGGGAAAGACCAGCCAGGACATCGCCGTACACCTGCACCGCTCGAAACGAACCGTCGATGTCCACCGCAAGAACATCATGCGCAAGGTCCAGGCCAGCAGTCTGGTGGACCTGATCCGACGGGCCCTTTCCATGGGTCTGACCGAAGAGCCGGGAGGCGACATAGTCCTGGAGACGGACGGTCCGTGATCCCGAGAGAAAAGCTCGTTATGAACTTGTCAAGGAACGGGCGCTGCGATCCCCTACTTGGTGCCTGGGGTTTCGCAGCCGCAATCGCGATCGGGCGCCAGACACTTCGCGGCCATTCGGGTCAGTGCCGCTGCCCGCTTGGCGGCGCGGGTCTGACCTTCGCATGATGGCGCCACCGTCGAGATCGCATCTTCGATCTTCCTCTGCTGCTCATCCGTCACAAAGAAGACGACCGGAATCGCGAAGGCATTCGCCCTTATGCGCACGGGTGCAGCTCTCCATCCGGCGGATACGAGACGTTCGATCTGCCCGAGGGTCTGGGGCAGCAGTCTGGCCAGCTTGCGGATTGGGATGCGTGTGCACAGCCGCCGGAGAAGAGTCAGCTTCTTGTCCAGAGTGTCCCGCCCGCCGAGACGATTCAGCGTGGCCAGCAGGATGTCGGTCTGTTCGTCATCGACCTTCCAGACGACGACCTGGGCGGTCGTGCGCCCCAGTTTGCGGAGCGCCTCGCAGCGGTGATGTCCGTTGATGATCTGGAAACAGCCCCGCCGGTTGGGGCAGGGCCGGACCACAAGCGGCTCGTACCGACCCGTCCGCTCAATGTTGCAGACCAGCTTTGCGAAGTTGGCCCGGCTCATGTGATTGGCATTGTCGGGATGCGGCACGAGCCGGTCCAGGGCGATGTCTCTGATGGAAACGCTCATAGTGGCCTGGCCTCCGTTACGGAATTGCTGATTTGTGATGTGTGATTGTTGATTGACGAAGCATCTGTCATCGATGGATTGAACCAGACGTAGTAGGCCGGACGGTGCGTCAGCTTGCCGAGGAGGTAGCGGGTCCGCTCGATGCCGGGCGGCATGCCCCGCCGGGTCCCGTGGCTCTTGAGGAACTCGGCGATGTGCCGCTCGATGAAGTCGGCCTGCGCGCCGGAAAGGGCGTCGAGCCGGGCCTGCACGATTTCCGATGACACGAGATCCGACTCCTGGACCTCGACCACGCTGAGCGCCTCGATCAGCGTGACATGCTCGACGGGTACTCGGGGTTCGAACGCCTGCATTCCCGCCCGTTCGAGGAACGGATTCACGCGAGGCATGACGCCCAGCGCCTCGATGATCGGGACATTCATCCGTGGCATCGTCTCGCGAACGAGCCGGGCGGCGAGTCCGATGCCTCGCACTCGCGGCTCGACGATGACCCGTGCGATGCAGCGGACGCTGCGGTTGAGCAACTCCAGCTCGGTATGGCGGTCCAGGCCGGCGAACCGGCCGCCCGTTGCGACGGTCCGCAACTCCACACGGGGGTTGGGCATGGTATAGACGACGACCCCCGCCGGCCTGCGCCCGAGCGATCCGAGGGATTGGCGGAGCTTCAACACGTACACTGCCTTGACCACGACCGGCCGCTCGCCGCGGTAGTGGTACGCGGCCAGTTGCTCGTAGTCGCTCATGTTGCCCGGAACGATCTCAAGCTCTCTCTCAATGGAACACGAATGCATTGGAACCTCCACTCTCAGAAGCACGAAATCCTAATTTCGAAATCCGAAACAAATTCAAAGGACGCAAATTCAAATGACAGAAACGCTGGCGCCCTTCGGACGATCCGTTTGGGATTTTGGGTTTTGGACATTCGTGCTTGTTTCGGATTTCGATATTTGGAGTTTGGATTTGTCTGATTCACAACCTCACCTTCTGTCCCTGTAGATCACGCGGGCCTCGCCGGAGAAGTCCTTGTCGATCAGCACGTCGGGGGCCAGGTCGATGAGGATATCTTCCCTGCTGGAGGCCAGGACCAGCGTGGTCTGCGCCGGGCGGGGACCTCGCAAGGCGGCGCCCTTGACGAACCGGTGGACGTTGAACGCGACGGTCGCCGCGGTGACCCGGTCCAACTCGCTGCAGAACTCGTCGGCGAAGACGAAGGGTCTGCCCGAGACGAGGGCCCGAGCCAGGCGAAAGCGGTACTTCTGCCCGTCACTCAGCCGGGAGGGTCGGTTCAGAATGCTGAAAACGTCACCGAGCCCGACCATGTTGAGCGTCCGCAGACTGGCGATGAGGTCGTCCTCGAAGCAATCGATGACGGTCCTGTCGTCGGGCAGCTCGACGCCGGACAGAGCGATCCCGTCGGGGGCAGGCACGCAGCGCTGGAGCTCGCGCAGCAGGACACTCTTGCCGGCCCCCGAGGGACCCATGATGTAGACGATGTCCCCCGGCGCGATGTCCACGGTGCACCGATGGTGGGCAGCGCGTTCCGCGAGCCGGTCGATCGTGAGTCCGAACATTCGGCACACCTGAACCGCCCGCTCGCTCAGCGGCCCCTGCCAGGCAAATTGTCTGGAAACCGTGTATGTCGTCATATGGGTTTGCTCCTTCCGTTTCCTCGTTCTTCGTCCTCTGCGTCCTCAGTGCCTCCGTGGTGAATCTCACTTTGTCGCCTGGGACCGCGTGGCCTGTCGGGCCCTGGCGACGATCACGCGGGCGCGGTAGTAGCAGAGACCGTGGTCCCTGCAGATGTGCGTGAGGGACAGGCCGCGGATGAAGTGGTCGCGGATGACCGCCCTCTCCAGGTTGCTGAAACCCCGGCGGTCGTCCAGGCACAGGGTGTACGTCGGGTCGGAGAGCCTGCGGATGATCCTGCGAATCCGGCGGCCCACGGAGGAGCGGTTCATCCCGGTCAACCGGGCGAGCTGCTGGAAGCTGCACCCGGCCTGGATGTACATCAACAGCAGGGTCTTGTCGTCTCCGATGAGCAGGTCCGCCAGCGGTTTCAACTGGTCCGCCGCGTCCCGCAGGATTCTGGCCTGGTACAGATCCAACTCCGCCGACTGCTTGCTGAGGCGTCGCATTCTCTCACCTCCCAAAAAACGTCGCGCCCACAGGCAACAAGGTGCCGTATCTCGCCCGGGCTTCGCTGGGACCCGGTCGCGGTTGCATAAGCAACCAACTTAGTACAATGTTACCCTGAGCGTGTGCCACGTCAATAAGTTTTGTTGAGTTTTTATTGAATATAGTTGCGTATTGCTTATAACGTGCGTTCTTCAGAGGACTTACGGCGACAAAAAAACAGGCCCCGTCGGCAAAAAAAGTCGAGGGGGCATGCGACTCATGGCGAAGGGATCTGTGGTACGCCGGCTGTGCCGGCCTGGAAGACGGGCGACACGGCCAACTCATTCGACCGTGCTCCAGGGAATAAACCCCGCGATGCCGGTATGGATTTGGCTGGCGCGCCCAAACGTGATTTCGTCCGGATTTTGCTTGACGTACCCGGGCCGCCGCACTACACTGATACTTGACCTGCGAACTCCCCCACGGGAAATGTACTCACATTTCCGGCTTATCCCGCTTCCTACTCGCTAATCCGCGATGTCATTGGTCCCAGGTGGCCCATGCCGGGGCATGGGGGCAGAAGCCCCCAGGAGAGATAAAATACGCAAGAACCGGATGAGCCAGATACCCTGTGCTCGCCGGCCTGGCAGGGTGTGCCATGCACATCCCTTCCTCATCAACAAGCCCATGGGGCCGTGAGTGTCTGACCTGCGCTCATGGCCCCTCGGCTTTATTGACCCATCCCGAATCCTGCGAACGAAACACGGGGCTCGTTCCGCGCGCATGAGAAAGGGGCTGGGGGTTCGAATCCCACAGCCCCTCGATGTGTTGCTGTTGTTGGCGACGGGATTAGAGAGACCTGCGTCGGCGGAGCCAGCCGACCAGACCGGTGCCGAGCGTGCCCAGCAGGATGCCTGCGGGAGCCGGAACCGTCGGTCCCGCGCAACGATCGGCGCGCAGAGCGCCGGCGCCGCTGGTGAATCCCTCGGCGATTTCAATCGTATACAGGGTGATGGAGTGATCGCCAGGGGCCAGGCAGAACTCGCCGGAACTCCACTTCTCGCTCAGATATGCAGCATCGTAGTCGTCGATATAGTCTGCGTCATCCGCAGGGATCGAGGTCGTGCCGATGAGGAGGCCATTGTCATAGACCTCGAACTGGTCCCCGTCGACGAAACAATCGGTCACCTTCAGGCTCGTCCAGGACGTTGCGCTGTACGTGAACGCACCTTCTTCGTCCCAGGCGCCGGGGGCCTCGTACCAACTGAAATATGTCCAGCCGCCGCCAATCGTGATCGTCTGATCCGCCTGTGCCGCTGTGCCGAGAACCGCCAGCAGAGCCACCGCCAAACCCAACGTACTCAGTCTCTTCATCACCAATCTCCTCTTACACAATCCGTCATTTCGTTCATCTCCGGCAGATACGACTCTGTCCGGATGTACAATCAGCGCAGAAACACCCCTGGGAATACACGGTGGGATCGAACTGCAGAGGACGATACCCCCCATCCTTTGCCTCATCCCTGAAACCATGTATAAAGCGATACTATACTACAAATGACTTGAAATGTCAAGAGCAGATTCCGGGTACGCAGCATCCGGGGCAGCAAGGGCCGATAAGACGACCGCGGAAAGCGTCGCTGCCCCATAGTGTCGATTTTCTTTGATTATTCGCGGGGTGTCGCGCATGTTGTGAATGGGCAGGCGACAGTCTGCCCCAGACCGTGCGGAAGATGAAAAGAGCATGGGGTGAGCGAATCGTGCCCCAAGTGCGGCGGAGCAATGGATGAGGGCAGAATCCCCGCCGGCCTGAAGAACCTGTTCGGCTACAAGTCCCTCGATCAGAAGCACTTCACGATGGAGTGCAACGTCGAGAAGACCAGGGCCTGCGTGGACTGCGGCTACCTGGAACTGTACGTGGACCCCGCGGAACTCCGGAAGAAACGCAAGGACCGAAACCGCGATTGCTCTTGATCTATCGTTGGGCTTCGTGCGTCTCCATCTCGTGCGTGGTCGGCGTCAATCGTGCCGATAGAGCGTGACGCGGAGGATTCGAGGCATCGCCGAGCCGGCGAACTCGTCTCCGTCATTCGGAGGCAGCTTCACCTGGGAATGGGCCGCAGTCTCGTCGCCGTTGAGGCATCGCCCCGGGACCCATTCGCCGTTCTCGTACCGCCCTTCCCACACCTGGAGAATGCCCGCTTGGTCGGGACCGGGACCACGAGGGGAGAAGTCCACGCTGAACCAGTTGCCCGCGACGAGGAATTCGTCGTTGTCGAGCTGGAGAACCAGGCCGTAGGACATTTCGCTCGGGTCCTTCGCGTTTCTGTTGTAGCGGATGTTGGCGCTGTATCCAGGCAGATCGATGGTCGCACTCTCCTCCTGCGGGTCGATCTGGAGGACGCCTGCCATACGGTCCGTGCCGTGACACTCGGTAATGAGCGGCATGAGCTGACCCAGGATATCGTAGCTGGCCACGAGGGGATGGTCGGGTCCGATACTCTCGATTCCGAACGGCGCGAAGCAGATCGCGTCGTGCTGGGCGACGGCCCAGAAGACGTTTCTCGCCGCCTCCGGTCCCCGGCGGGCCTCCGGGATCATCAGCGGGTTTCCCAAACGCGCATAGCTGGCGCAGACCGACTTGAAGTCCGGTAGGTAAATGTCGGGGGCCAACAGGTCCACTTCCGGCGCGGCCGCCCGCCAGATATCCATCACGCGAGAGACCGGTCCGCCGCTGGGGTAGTCGCCCGGTTTCTGCCGGTCGTTCTGCACGAGCCATGCGTTGGCGTACATCGGCAGCGGGTACTCGGCCTTGCCCGCCTGCACGACCTGGCCGACGTACGACGCCATGTGCCAAGCCATGAAGACCTCGTCGGTCCAGGGACTGTCGCCGAAGACCTCGGTCCACGTCCCGGCCGGCGCAAAGCCGGTCGACTCCCAGAGCGCCTTGACCTCGGACAGCAGGTCGTCCCGCCGGGCCGTGAGGTAGTCCATGAGTTCCTGCGGGACGGGCGACTGGAACGCCCGATTCGCGGCGGGACTGTGATCGCGCGATTCGGGCATGATCCCGATCTCGTTCTCGACCTGGATCATAATCACCGTGTGCTCGTCGCCATCCACCGTGCGAAGGTGACGCATCATGGCGGCGAAGGCACGCGCATCGGCCTGCCAGGATGCCTCGTGGAACGGTGACAGGACGTCCTTGTTGTTGCCCCGGACGCCCTGGGCCCTCGGGAATCGGTCGAGGTCCTTCTTCACCCAGGCGGGGATGTAGCTGGAGACGCCGTTCTTCCAGCTTGCGAACCACAGCAGCACGAGTTTCAGATCGTGGGCTCGCGCCCCGGCCAGGAGTCCGTCCAGCAGGGAGAAATCGAATCGCTCTTCCTCGGGCTCGATCAACTCCCAGGAGACCGTCGCCAGGACGGTGTTGAGCTTCATCGCGGCAAGCCTGTCCCAGATGGGCTCCATGTACGCCAGGCTGGATGCGCTCGAGTTGTGCAGTTCGCCGGCGAGCATCACAAACGGCTGTCCGTCAACGACAAGCTGTATTGCATCGCCGGTTTTCGCCAGGTAGGGGATCGTCCCCGAAGCGTATGCGTGCGACAGGAGAACAGTTATCACGACGGAGAGAAGAACCGGCATGTGACGCGCGTACATACGGGACTCCACAACAGGCGTTCCACAGTTCCATATCGACAACGAATGCCATTATGCACGCGCCCTGAGAATCAGCAAGCGCGAACAAGATTCGTCGAAGAAGGAGAAGGCCGCGCCCGGGGCAACGCGGCCCGACTCTGACCCAATTATCGATCCGGCATCGGACAGATCATCGCAATTCGGTCGGATGGCACAGGTTCGCAGCGTTGCGCGCCTTGCGGCCGCAGTGCCCACATTGGAACGTCGGCGTCTCGGTGAGGGCACGATAGGTTTGCTCGTCCGTCAGGTGAAATCCCTGGGAAATGATATAGCACAGGTGCTCGCTATGTCCGTCCTCGTTATACGATCTCGATGAGGTCATTGTGTTGTCCATAGTGACCAGCCTTTCGAGGCAATCTATTGCCTGGTATGGAAATACGCCCGCGCCGGAGGAAGGTTCGGTCTTCTTCGGGTTGTTTGCGAGACGGCGTCTTCCGGCGATCTGCGGGCAAACCGGCAGTTCCAGCGTGGCGTCGCGTCGGCCGACTTGGTATGATCGGTGGAAACCGGGGTGTGTACTGCACGCACGCCCGGATCGTGTAGTCCTGGAATGGAGGATCTTCGCAATGAGATGGCGTGTGGATATCAAGAGCGTGACGTTGGGCGTGGGACTGGGAGCCGGGCTGTGTCTGTTGGTTGGCGCCGCCAGGAGCGAGTTGCTCGGACCGGTCGGGAGATTCCAGGTGAGCTGCTACCAGAATGGGGCGTACCTGGTCGATACGATCACAGGCCAGGTCTGGCTCAACAGCGAGCGGGACTTCAGGCCGCCGAAACTCCGGCCCGAGCCGGCGCCCGAGAGCCCTGCGGCGGCGGCGCCAGCGCCTGCGACCCGACCGCCCATCGTCGAAAGCGTCAGAAGCGATTCGCGAGTGGAGACCGGTCCGGCCGGATTCATCGGCAAGTGGGTGCTGACCCATCCCACGGAAGGCCAGCTCGGCATCCAGATCGACCCGGACGGACGGGCTGTTCTGACGGAAGGCCAGAAGAGCTGGGAAGGAAAATGGCAGATCCAAGGCAACCAGATCACGATCGCCACCGAGCAGGAGACCGTCACCGCCCGGCTCGACGACCAGGGCCGGCTCCTGGTGAAGGAAGGCAGCGGCGAGGCGATCGCGTTCCAGCGGGTACAGTAGCAGATTGCCGACTTGAGATTCCTGATTGTCGCCTGTGGCAGAGGGCACATCGCAATGTCCCTGCTGCAGAGGCATAGGCACAACCATGAGCCGGACCCACAGAAGGCTGCTGTTGGCGGGTGGTGCAGGCGTTGCGGTTGTCCTGCTGCTCGTCTGGGTCCTGTTCCTGCGGCCGACCGTGAGAGCGAACCGTGTGCTTCGCGGCGCAGGATTGGGTCGCCTGCCGGAATCCGCCTGCGAACTGCACGTGAAGCGTCGGGGCTTCGCGTTCGGCACCGCGAGCGTGTACGTGCGGTTCCAAACGACCGTGGAGGATGCGAACCTGTTCTTCGAGCGGAGTCGGATCGACCCTGCGAATGAACCCACACCGATGCGGACGCTGCACTATGGGCCCAGGAGCCCCGCCTGGATGCACTGGGATACGTCGGTGAACGGTCGCATGTATCACATCAGCCGGCGCAGCGCCAGCGTCTGGCTGGCCATCGACGACGACTCGAATACGGTCTACGTCAGCCTGCACGAGTCGCAACCCGCCTGGTTTCGGCGACTCCTGTGGTGGCAATGAATCCGCGCAGGCACATATGAGCCTGCACGCCCCGTGATCGGGGGAGATTCCTCGATGGATGCAGTCGCCGAACACGGGTTCTTTGCTCTCCTTTGCATTGACAATTCGGGTGGATAATGGTATCTTTGTTGAATGGAGGAGCAGGCTGACCGTAGGAGGGCGGTCGCCTGTGGCGAGGGAGACGTGTTGGTGAGTGTGTGCCGAGCCGGAATGTGATTCCGCGCCGTTGTTCTCCAATGATTGGCTGGTCTGGTTCTTGGAGGGTCGAGAAAATGGCTACGTCCGTTCGCTCACATGTCCACTGGGGATTCGTATGGGTTTGTGTCGCTCTCGGGGTCGTCTCCACCGCCTGGGGTGATCCGATCTGGGTCCAAGTTACCGGGGAGGTAACGTACTCGGACTTCTCAGACATCGGTGTTGACAGTCCGGTCACGGGCTTCTACACCTACGATGACGAGGCTGGGACGCTGCCGGGGTCCGACAATCCCGTCTGGTACGAAGCGGTCGCGATAGGCCTGACCTTCGTTGGCGGCTCCTCGATACAGACAAACACAGTCGCGATCATGGTCAACAACAACAGTGGTGGCAAAGTAACGGGTGTTGATGAATACGCCGTCGATTTCAGCCTCGTACCCGGCGGAGGCACATGGACCGGCGCGTTCGAGGGACCCGCCTGGGACATTCTCCACGGATCGATCATACGATACGATCCGGCGGGAACGGCTTGGAACGATGTCGCCCTGCCGGATCCCGAGACGGTCCTGGCTCTGCTGCCCGACGACGACAGTTGGGTGCACTTCTACGACTTCGCAGGCGAAGACCCCGTTGGCAGCATGTACATCCGTTTCAAGGTTACGGATCTGTCGGTGGTCGCTGCACCGGTGCCCGTGCCCGGCGCTGTGGTGCTCGGCGCCATCGGTCTGGGCTGCTGCCGCCGGCTGCTGCGTCGCACGTCGATGTAACCGACACCTGCGGCTCACGACCTGCTACCCCACGTCCAAGGTCTACCACAGGCGGTCTGCGCGCGGTAGACTGATTGTGCTGGTTCGATATGGCACGAGTAGGAGAAGATACGATGGACAGGGCAGCAGGTCATCCGGTGTGCGCGAGCGGTCGAGTTCTCGTTGTGGCAGCGGTCCTTGCGGGCATGGCGGCCTCGCTGATCCAGGCGGGCCAACCCTCGCCTCGGCAGATGGACCTGGCCAACATGACTGTGCTTCGAGACATCGCCTACGTGCCGGACGGGCACGAACGGCAGAAACTCGATCTGTATCTGCCGAAAGAGACCCCAAAGGATGTTGGAAGGCCGCTGATCGTCTGGGTTCACGGCGGTGCCTGGAAGGCGGGCAGCAAGGAAGGTTGTCCGGCGGTGCGGTTCGTCAACGACGGCTATGCGGTCGCGAGCATCAATTACCGGCTCAGCCAACATGCGATCTTCCCCGCCCAGATCCAGGACTGCAAAGCGGCGATCCGCTGGCTGCGGGCAAACGCCGACAAGTACGGCATCGATCCAAGCCGCATCGGCGCGTGGGGTCCTTCCGCAGGCGGGCACCTGGTTGCCCTGCTCGGTACGGCGGGCGACGTGAACGATTTCGAGGTCGGCCCGAATGCTGGTGTCTCCAGCCGGGTCCAGGCGGTTTGCGATTTCTTCGGCCCGACGGACTTCACGAAGATGAGCCGCTTCACGAGCATCATGGACCACGATGTGGCCAACTCGCCCGAATCGGAACTGATCGGCGGAGCCATCCAGATGAACAAGGACAAGGTCCAGCGGGCCAATCCAATCACCTACGTAACCAAGGAGGACCCGCCCTTCCTGATCGTCCATGGCGACGCGGACCCGATCGTCCCGCACAACCAGAGCGAGTTGTTGTGCGATGCCCTCAAGAAGGCCGGCGTCGACACGACCTTCTACACCGTCCAAGGCGGCGGCCACGGCGGATTCAAAGACCCCCAGGTCGATGTCCTCGTCGCCGAGTTCTTCAAGAGACACCTGCGAAAATGACTTCAGAATGTCTGCGCCATGTCGATTCCCTGGCCCTGCCTGGCGACGAAGGATCGCAGGGTGCTTTGCGCTTGCACGGAGGCGGTTTCGTGCGATGATGGTGTCTGCCGGTTGATTGTGAGTGACCGTGTACAGGTGCAAATTGCGTTCGGCGACGGGCTGACCGGGAAGGAAATGCGATGAGCGACATTGGGGATGAGTTTCAGCGGCAGACGAAGTATCGGCCCGATGCAATGACTGGCGAGGGATTGCAGTGGAAGCTGCGGCCCGAGCCGTACAAGAGCTATCCGGACAGCGCCAAGGTGGTGCTGCCTACATTCGATCCGAGCGAGCCGATGACACTGGACGAGGCGCTGCGCCGGCGAAAGAGCATCCGCGACTACCGGTCGGCATCCTTGTCGCTGGGGCACCTGAGCTACCTGCTCTGGGCGTCGAGCGGGGTCCAGCGGACCGAGCAGGGCTTCGAGTTCCGCGCGGCGCCCTCGGCCGGGGCGCTGTTCCCGATCGAGACGTACGTCGTCGCCAGCGAGGTCCGTGACCTGGAGCCTGGGGTGTATCACTACGGCATCCGCGACCACGAGCTGGAGCAGATCCGGGCGGGCGACACCCGTCGGCAGATCGCGGCGGCGGCCCTCGGCCAGGCGATGTGTGCCGCAGCCCCGGCGGTCTTCGTCTGGACAGCCATCTTCGCTCGCGCCAAATGGAAGTACGGCGAGCGTGCCTATCGCTATGTCTATCTGGACGCCGGGCACATCGCGGAGAACCTCGCCTTGGCCGCGGTAAGCCTGAACCTGGGTTCGTGCCAGGTCGGGGCTCTGTTTGACGATGAGGTGAACAAACTGATCGAAGTCGACGGCGTCGCAGAGAGCGTCGTGTACATGTCCGTCGTCGGCGTTCCGGCGTGAGTGACACGGACAGCCCGCGAGTCTCCCGGAGAGTCTATGGAAGGCATATTGTTCCTGCTGGCAATAGTGGCAATTCTCAGCGGGCCCATCGCCTTGATTGTCGCGTTGACGGCCCTCAGGCGGGTCGAGGAGATGCGCCGTCGATGGAACGATGCGGTGACGCGCGCGGCGGAGCGGAGTCCTGAGCCACCTGCGATTTCGTCTGTACCCATGTTTGTCCCTGAGGAGGCAACACCCGACCTGGGTGTCGAAAAGACGCCGGCCTCACGATATGCCGCGCAGCCCACAGGGAGTGGCTTCGTGGACTGCCGTTCCCAAGCGACGATGGAGACTGTCCCCCAGGAAACCAGCAGCCTCGAGCAGCGGATCGGCACACGCTGGGTGCTCGTTGCGGGCGTCGTCACCGTGATCTTCGCGGTCGGGTTCTTCCTCAAGTACGCGTACGAGAGCCAGTGGATCGGCCCATGGGGCAGAGTGGCGATCGCCGGGTTCGGCGGGCTGATCGCGCTGGCGATCGGCGAGGTCACGCGACGGCGCGGATACGGCTTCGTCGCCAAGGGCGTCACGGCGCTGGGTTTTGCGATCCTCTACGCGACGGTGTTCGCAGCCCACCGCTGGTATGGGCTGATCGGTTCGGTCCCCGCGTACGCGCTGGCCATCGGCGTCACGGCGGCAGCCATGGTCTATGCGGTGGTTATGGACGAGGTAACGGCCGCCCTGCTGTCGCTCGCAGGCGGGTACCTGACGCCCATCGTGCTCTCGACGGGCGAGAACCTCCCCAATCTGCTATTCGTGTACGTCCTGATCCTGAGCGCCGGCGCGATGCTCTGTGCCTATCGGCGTACGTGGAGCGGTGTCAATATCCTTGCGTTCATCGGCACGTACCTGCTCTATGCAGCGTGGTTCGAAAAGTTCTACCGTCCCGTGATGGATGTTCGCTGGCCGCCGGCGCAACTGACGGTCGCCCTGTCGTGGCTGGCGGTGTTCTTTCTGGTGTTCCTGACCTTGCCCGTGCTGCACACCCTGCTTCGGCGAGTCCGGTCGCAGGTCCAGGACACGCTGCTGCTGGTGGCGAAC
>JBDKRX010000053.1:0-19893 GCA_039683175.1 Phycisphaerales bacterium | reverse complement strand
ATCGCCATCAACTCATGGAAGAAACTCTGATCGACCTGGACGCGAACCAGGCGATTCGCCTCCGCGTCCCAGAACCAGATATTGCCAAAGTCCACGTCCTTCGCAGGGGCGAGGGATTCATCGTGGTAGTAATACCTTTCTCCAAGCTGGAAGAACATCGCGGCGGCCGGGGCGTTCGCAGCTCGCGGGTCGATCTGGCGGATGCCTTCACTGGCCAGCGAACGGAGCTCCATCGACTGGGCGGTTTCCACGACGTGCTTGAGATAGGGCAACCCCTGCGGGTAGCCAATCCTGCCCAGGGCGCGGATGACCTCCCCCTTGAGCTGGTCGTTCTTCATCTGCAGCGAGGCGCTCAGCGGCCGGATCGCAGGCCGGCCGATTAACGGCAGGGTCTCGATCAGATCGGCCAACTTGACCTCATAGTCTGGATTGCGGATCGCCTCGGCCATGGCGTCGAGCATGAAGGGCACGGCGTACTCGCCGGCGTCCTGGAGGCGGCGTGTGGCCATCATCTTGCCACGCAGAGTCGTACTGAGTCGCTTGATCTCCTCGACGATCAACGCCGGCTCGGTCCGTCTCAGGAATCGCCCCTCATCGACGACCTTCAGAAGCTGCTGAGTCAACTGGGCCAGCTCGTCGTCGTGGGCGGTCTCGGCCACCTTCATCGCCAGCGCGTAACCCTGCTGGTTCTCCTCAACGAGCTTGAACAACTCCGACGGATCAGGATTGGCCTGGAGAACGGCCTGGGCATAACCCTTGGCGAGGTCGAAACGGCCGATCTTGGTATAGTGCAGAAAGTCGTTCCAGTTGTCGGCCAGTGTTTGGGGTTGATTCTGTGCGAAACCGGTACCGATGATGCTGCACCCGATAACCAGAATCCATGCGACGGTTCGTCCGCTCAACATCAAGACGTCTCCAAATGCCCGTAGCCCAATTATAGGACTCTGCCCGGCTGCAAACGGCGTGAGAAACGGTGTAAAGGACCCTTACCTCGCGGCGATTGCAGTCGGGCTATCCATCCCTTTCGTAGACGGTTACAAACAACAAGCCGTCGTAAGTATTCGGCTCCAACGCATTTATACTAAAGTTAAATGCAGACCCTGTCAACAAAAAACCCTTCTACCCGGAATCCCCCATCTTGTCGCGAGACGACACCCTGGAACCGACGTAGGCAAGTGCCGGACACGGAGGACAGGCATCATACCAATGACGGCAATCAAAGGGCGGCCGGACCTGCTCCAGGCATTGGCCGCATCGCCAGAATCATGGAAGAACGCCGTCGGCGGATGTGGGAACCTGCTCGCGACGGGTAGGTCCGGGAGGCAGACTACAGTCCCCCCCCTCCCGTCATACCCCATCCGTGGTCTGACGCGAACCCTGCGGCCTTGCCGGAGCCCGTCCGCTACGAGTCCTTGTAGTGCCGCAACCTGTCGTGGGCGAGCCCCTCGCCGATCAGGGCAAACAGCAGCAGTTCCGCCGAGATGACCAGGAAGAAGGGACCCAGCACGGCGCTGCACACCAGCGCGCACTCCCGCGTCGTCCGGTCCCAGACCTGCCGCTCGCTGTGGCGGACTGCTGCCTCTGTGGCGAAGTAGGCCAGCACCCCCGAGAGAACCCAAACTGACACCACCAACCCTGCGAGAGCCATAAGCGAATCCTCCAAGCAACGGGATCATGATGGCTTCGACAGTACGAACGTCGGTACGTATCCGTATGACAAAGACTATCCTCTGCCCTTTATTATACCACTTCTGCAAAGAAGAAGGCGCATGCCGCAAGGATTTTTTTGTGGCTTGTGCAGCTCGCGGCTGCCTCGTTGAGTGGAGTGCGATCGGAGGGAGGCCGACGTGACCTTGACGCCCTTGCTGACGAGCATCTCAATCATGTCCCTGGGTGCAAACTGCGCGGCCGTATACAAGGGCGTTGGGCCCCCATCCGCACGTGTGTTGACGTTGGCACCACTGGCCACAAGGAACTGGGATATCTCCATGTTACCTCCCACTGCGGCCGCATGGAGTGCAGTTGCGGCGATGTTGTCCGATAACCATCCAGGACGGCAGACCCACTTTCCGACCGGCGGATCGGCGTTTGGCCTTTACTGATCTGTCACGGACGGATATAATGATAGGCAATGTGCGATTCACTGAAGCCGGGGGCCCTTTGTCACCTTTCGGCGGCGCATGGCGCCGCGATGCCCCGTACTTGAAGGAGAGAACCGATGCGTAGTGACCGGACCGTTTCCTGCCGTCTTGTGGCGCTGACTGTGTGCGCGATCGCCGCCCTGGCGACGACAACCTCCCAGGCCAATATCCGTCTGCCGGCGATCATCGGCGACAACATGGTCCTCCAGGCGGGAGACAAGGCGCGTCTGTGGGGATGGGCCGATCCGAACGAGGAGATCGAAGTCGCCATCAGTTGGCGCGATTTTACGTGGGGCATCCAGGCCGACGACCAGGGCAAATGGGACTTCCAAGTGGTGGCTCCGAACGTCGGAGGTCCCTACCAGATCACGCTCAAAGGCAAGAACACCGTCACGATCAAGAACATCCTGGCCGGACAGGTCTGGGTCTGCTCCGGACAGTCGAACATGCAAATGTCGGTCAACCAGGTTTTCGACGCAGAAAAAGAGATCGCGGCGGCGAAGTATCCGAAGATCCGGCTGTTCACCGTCGAGCGGCGGGTCGCCGAGACACCCCAGGACGACTGCAAGGGTCAGTGGGTCGAGTGCAGTCCGGAGACCGTGCCTGGTTTCTCCGCCGTGGGCTACTTCTTCGGACGCGAGTTGGTTAAGGAACTCAAGCAACCCATCGGCCTGATCAACACGTCGTGGGGTGGCACGCCCGCCGAGGCGTGGACGAGCATGGCCAGACTGAAGGAGAATCCCAACTTCGCGCCGATCGTGACCCGGTACGAGCAGGCGGTGGCCGTTTATCCTCAGGCCGAGGCCAAATACGAGGAAGACCTGGCCAAATGGGAGGAAGCCGCCGCAAAGGCCAAGGCCGAGGGCAAGCCGGCGCCCGGCGGCAGGCCCAACCCGCCCATGGGCCCCGGACATTACCAATCCCCGGCGGGGCTTTACAACGGCATGATCGCCCCGCTGCTGCCCTACACGGTGGGCGGCGCCATCTGGTACCAGGGCGAATCGAACGCCGGACGAGCCTACCAGTACCGCGAACTGTTCCCAACGATGATCAAATGCTGGTGGGATGACTGGCAACAGGGCGATTTCCCGTTCCTGTTCGTGCAATTGGCCAATTTCATGGAGGTGAAGGACCAGCCTGGCGACAGCGCCTGGGCCGAGCTGCGGGAAGCCCAGACAATGACGCTCGACATACCCAATACCGGGATGGCCGTCATCATCGACATCGGCGACGCCAAGGATATCCATCCGAAGAACAAGCAGGACGTCGGCAAACGGCTGGCCCTGTGGGCGTTGGCGAACACCTATGGCGTGGACGTGGATTACTCCGGTCCCCTCTACAAATCCATGGAGAAGAACGGCAACAAGATCGTTCTGCACTTCGAGTACTGCGACAACGGGCTGGTCGCCAAGGGCGGCGAACCGCTCAAAGGCTTTGCCATCGCCGGCGAGGACCGCAAGTTCGTCTGGGCAGACGCCCGGATCGAGGGCGATACGGTGGTCGTCAGCAGCGAGCAGGTGGCGCAACCGATGGCGGTGCGATACGCCTGGGCGGACAACCCGATCTGCAACCTGTTCAACAAGGCGGGTCTGCCGGCCTCGCCCTTCCGGACCGACATCTGGCCCGGCGTAACGATCAACAACAAATAGCCTGATCGCCCTGCCCGGCACGTTCGCTTCGCGACCTGCTCGCTCGGAGAGCAGCCGGTATGCGCTGTGACCGCGTAGAAAAATGCGCATCGCGGACGATCATATTCTCTTGCATCCGCGTACAGCCCACTGTAGAGTAACGGCCTTGTCTGTCTGAGCACGCCCGTGCTCCCCGGCGTGAGCTTCCACGCAGGAACCGGTTCAATGATTGCGTTATGCAGCCGCTCGTAGAACACCTGCGGAACCACGGGCGATGCGTGAAATGGTGTAGTTACGAATGCAGTAGATATAACGATGCTGGCGGAATTGAATCCGCTCGAGCCGGTCACGGCAGTGCCTTTGTTCACGGTTCACCTGGGATCGTGGCCGGTGGTCGTGAGCAATCACGCAGCCATGGTGGGCGCAGCGACCCTGATTCTCCTCGTGGGCATCCCGTTGGCGGCGCGCTCGCCGAGGCTCGTGCCCCGAGGTCTTCAGAACCTCGTTGAATCCATCTGTGTATTTCTGCGGGAGGAGATGGCCCGCCCCCTGCTGGGATCGCACGCGGATCGCTACATCGGGTTCCTCTGGACGGCGTTCTTCTTCATCCTGACGCTGAATCTCGTGGCGATGATTCCGACGGAAAAAGTCATCAGCCTGGTCACCGGACGGCGCAGCCACTTTGGGGGCCCCGCCACCGCCAACATCTGGATCACGGGCGCCCTGGCGATCGTCTCGTTCGTTATGACCCACGTGTGGGGAATCCGCCAGCACGGACTGATCGGCTATCTGGCCCACCTGGCCCCCCCGGCTCCGGCTTGGCTGATGCCGCTGATCTACCCGCTGGAACTGCTCGGCCTCTTCGTGCGCCCGTTCAGCCTGGCGATCCGACTCTTTGCAAATATCGTCGCGGGCCACATGGTCCTCGGGACGATCCTCGGCCTGGTGTTCATCTTCAAGAACCTGGGCGTGGCGTCGGTCTCCGTGGTCGCCTGCGTGGCCCTGTCGTTTCTGGAACTGTTGGTGGCTTTCATCCAGGCGTATGTATTCACGTTCTTGTCGGCGTTGTACATCGCGTTGGCCACCGGCTCGGAGCATTAGCATGATTTTGGAGAATTCGAGATGGACTATATGATTTGTTCGGTCTTGGCGGCAGCAGGAGGTGCGAACATGTCGCTGGCGATCCTCGGGGCCACCATCGCGGCCGGCCTGATCATCATCGGCGCCGGGCTCGGCGTCGGCCTCATCGGCGGCAAGGCCGTCGAATCCATCGCACGCCAGCCCGAGGCGGGCGGCCGCATCTTCATGACGACGATCATCGCTGCCGCCCTGATCGAAGGCGTCACGTTCTTCGCGTTGTTGATCTGTTTCCTCGCCGTTTTCTGGCTCCATTGAGGCAGGATCGAATCCCCATGGGTAGAACAGCACTATTCTGTGCGGTTGTGGTAGTGGTTCTGTCGTGCGGCGTCGCGTGGGCCGAGCACTCCGCCGAGGGCGAGGGCTCCGACTCCGGCCTGTTCAGCGGAACGTTCGGCGATTCGATCTGGACCATCGCCGCCTTCGTGCTCCTGCTGGTTGTCCTGGGCAAGTTCGCCTGGAAGCCCCTGCTCAACGGCCTCAACGCCCGCCAGAGCCACATCGAGCAACAGTTGAAATCCGCGGAGGATTCCCGGGTCAAGGCCGAGCATCTGCTCGATGAGTACAAACAGCAAGGTCTGACCGTCGTGCGGGAGGCGACGGAACAGGCCCAGCGATATCAGCAGCAGATGGTCGAGAAGACCCGCGAGGAGACCCTCGCCATCCGGCGGCGGACGCACGAGGAGATCGAAAGCGCCCGCGCAACGGCCGTGGAGGACCTCTGGAAGCAGACCGGCGATATCGTCCTGCAGGTCAGCAGCGAAGTGCTCGGGCGGGCCATGACCGAGCAGGACAACCAGCGGCTCATCGAGGAGGCGGTGGCCCGAATCCGGCAAAACGGGGGATTGCGATGAGCAGCGGCGCGGCAGCTCACATCACCGACACATACTCCCAGAGCCTGCTGGACCTGGCCGTGCAGTTGGAGGTCTTGGACGCCGTTGAGACGGACCTCGAGGTGATCTCGACCTTGCTGACGGAGCAGCCCGCTTTGGGTGCGTTCCTCGCCTCGCCCTACTTCGCGGAGCAAGCGAAGCGGGACCTGATCCGCAAGGTGTTCACAGACAGGCTGAACCGGATCACATTCAATTTCCTCTCGGTGGTCATCGACCACGGCCGCGAGGCCTTGTTGTCGAGAATCATCGACCAGTTCAGACAGTCGTGCCGCGCTCTCCACGGCTACAAGACCGTGACCGCAACCGTGGCGCGACCCCTGCATAAGGAACAGGTGGCGAGACTGACACAAGACCTCGCCCTCGCGATGAGCGCCAAGGTGGACCTGGATGTGCATGTGGACCCCGCCATCCTTGGCGGCGTGATTCTCCGCTACGACGACAAGATGCTGGACAACTCCGTCCGCGGCCGACTCGTCCGCACGATCACCCAGACAGCGAGCCCGCAGAATAGACATGAACGGCAATTGGCGAAGGAGGATGCCTGATTGGCGGTGCACGCATCGGACTGAATCATCCATCATCAGTAGTCCTTTGGAAGACGTATGAAGCTCGATATCAATGAAATCACCGGCATCCTGAAACGCGAGATCAGCCAGTACGAGGCCAGACTCGACGTGACGAAGGTGGGCCGCGTCGTGGAAGTGGGCGACGGCATCGCCCGCATCTACGGCCTACAGGACGCCCAGGCCGGCGAGATGCTCCTGTTCGAGAACGACACGATCGGGGAGATCTTCAACCTCGAGGAAGGCTCCCTCGCCGCCGTCATCTACGGGGATTGCACGAAGGTCCGGGAAGGCTCCGACGTCCGCTCGACGGGCAAGCTGATGGCGGTGCCCGTCGGCGAGGAGCTGCTCGGCCGGATCCTGACCCCGCTGTGCCAGCCGCTCGACGGCGGCCCGCCGATCCAGACGACCGCCTCCCGCCTGATCGAATCCGAGGCCCCGGGCATCGCCCAGCGTCAGCCTGTCCGCCAGCCCCTCCAGACGGGACTCAAAGGCATCGACTCGATGGTCCCCATCGGACGCGGGCAACGGGAACTCATCATCGGAGACCGCAAGACGGGCAAGACCGCCATCGCCTTGGACACGATCATCAACCAGAAGGGCAAGAACGTCGTCTGCATTTACGTGGCCATCGGCCAGAAAGACTCCACAATCGCCGAGGTGATCGACACCTTGCGCCGCCACGAAGCAATGGAGCACACGATCTTGATCGCCGCCTCGGCGGCCGACAGCGCCTCGATGCAATACATCGCCCCTTACACCGGCTGCGCGGTGGCCGAACACTTCATGTACGACAAGCATCGCGACACGCTGTGCATCTACGATGATCTGAGCAAGCACGCCGTGGCCTACCGCGAGCTGAGCCTCCTGCTCCGCCGGCCGGCCGGCCGCGAAGCCTATCCGGGCGATATCTTCTACCTGCACAGCCGACTGCTCGAACGCGGCGCCAAGCTCTCCGACAAGCTCGGCGCCGGCTCGTTGACCGCCCTGCCCATCGTCGAAACCCTGGAAGGCCAGATCTCCGCCTATATTCCGACGAATATCATCTCGATCACCGACGGGCAGATTTACCTGCAACGGGACCTCTTCCACACAGGGGTTCGGCCCGCTATCGACGTCGGCATCAGCGTCAGCCGGGTTGGCGGCGACGCCCAGGTCGAAGCCATGAAGAAAGTGGCCGCCAAGCTCCGGATCGACCTTGCGGCGTACTATGAACTCCAGGATTTCGCCCGGCTCGGGACCGAGCTGGACCGCGCCTCGCAGCGCCGGCTTGATCGAGGCAACCGAATGGTCGAACTGCTCAAGCAGCCGCAGTTCGCGCCCCTGTCCGTCGGCGAGCAGGTCGTGACGATCCTGGCAGGCTCTTCGGGACTGCTCGATGAGATCGCCGTCGAGGCCGTCGCCGCTTTTGCGACGGACCTGCTGCGATGGCTGAACGAGCAGCACCCGGACCTCGTCGGCGAGATCGACAAGACCGGCAAGCTCAGCGCCGAACTCTCGACCCGGATCACCGAGAGCATCAAGGAGTTCAAGGGAACATACAAGAGGCAGGGAATTTCGGATTTGCCTTGAGCTATGGCTTCGATTCGCCAGATTTTCGTTCGCCGCAAGGCGGTAGACAGCATCGCCCGAATGACCCGGACGCTGGAGATGATCTCGTCGGCCCGGTACAAGTCCTATTCCGGCCGCTGGGCCCTGACCGGCGACTACCGCGATGCGCTGGCCCGGATCGCGTACCTGCTGGCGACGCCGGAACACCCGATCGACCACCCTCTGTTGAAGGAGAACTCCTCGGGTCGGACGGCCATCCTGGTGATCGGCCCGAGAAAGGGGCTTTGCGGCTCGTACAACTCGGAGATCTTCCGCCTGCTGGAAGTGCATGTTCAGCAGGCGAGAAACCGCGGCAGGCAACTGGACATCTACATGCCGCAAGGCCGGCTGGAGTCCGTGCTGACATTCCATGGCCTGACGCCGACCAAGGTGTACACGGACCTCGAAGAGATGCCCGGCGATCCGCAGATCCGCACGATTGCCGACGATTTCATCGGCCAGTATATGTCCGGGCGTCTCGATTCCATGGGCATCGTCTACATGCGGTTCTACTCCGCGTCAAGCCAGCACGCGCAGACGCTGACCATCCTGCCCCTGCAGGAGTTGGTGGACGACCTGACAACGCGGGCCCAGGTGATCTGGCCGTGGGACCTGACATTCGAGAACTTCCACCTGTCGCCCTCGGCAAACACGATCGTCGAAAGCGCCGCCAGAATGCTGATGCACTATTCCATGCAGAGTTGTTTCCTCGACGCCATCCTGAGCGAGCATCTGGCGAGGATGGTGGCCATGCGCAGCGCGACGGAGAATGCCGAGGACATGATCAAACAGCTCACCACGGACTACAACCGCGCTCGCCAGACGCAAATTACATCCGAACTGCTCGATATCGTTGGTGGAATGGGGACGTTGGAGTGAACACGGGAAAACTCACACAGGTCATCGGCAGCGTCTTCGACGCGAGGTTCTCGCCGGAACAGGTGCCGGCCCTGTATAATGCGCTGGAGATCAACTACAATTTCAATGGTCAGCCCAAGAAGCTCCAGGGCGAAGTCCTGCAGCACCTCGGCGGCGGCCGGGTCCGAGCCGTGGCGCTGGGCAGTACCCCGGGGCTGCGACGCGGAATGGACGTCGTCGATACGGGCGGACCGCTCAAGGTGGGGGTCGGACCGGAAACACTCGGCCGGGTCCTGAACCTTTTCGGCGATCCGGTCGACGACCGAGGGCCTGTCAATGCCAAGATTCAGAAATCAATTCACCACGAACCGCCCCGCCTCGTCGATCTGACGGCCCAGAGCGAGATGTTCGAGACGGGTATCAAGGTCGTGGACCTGCTGTGCCCGTTTGTACGAGGCGGCAAGACCGGACTCTTCGGCGGCGCCGGCGTGGGAAAGACCGTCGTCATCCAGGAACTGATCGCACGCATCGCCACCCGGCACGGGGGGTACTCGGTCTTTGCCGGTGTGGGCGAACGGACCCGCGAGGGCAATGACTTGTGGCTCGAGATGCAGCGGACCACGATCCCCGGCGCCAACGACACCGTTCTCGACCATACGGCGCTGGTGTTCGGGCAGATGAACGAGCCGCCGGGGTCCAGGTTGCGGGTCGCCCTGTCGGCCATGACCATCGCCGAGCACTTCCGCGACAGCGGCATCGGCGACATCCTGCTGTTCATCGACAATATCTTCCGCTTCGCCCAGGCCGGATCGGAGGTCTCGGCGCTGCTGGGACGAATCCCGTCGGCCGTCGGCTACCAGCCCACGCTGGCCACGGAGATGGGCCAGCTCCAGGAGCGGATCGCCTCCACCAAGACCGGCTCGATCACCTCGGTCCAGGCGGTGTACGTCCCTGCCGATGACCTGACGGACCCGGCGCCGGCGACCACGTTCGCCCACCTGGACTCATTCGTGGTGCTCAAACGCGCCATCGCCCAGAAGGGAATCTACCCCGCGGTCGATCCGCTGGAGAGCACGTCCCGCATCCTCGACCCGAACATCGTCGGCCGGGAGCACTACAACACGGCCCAGACCGTCTTGGAGTACCTCCAGCGATACAACGAGCTCCAGGACATCATCGCCATCCTCGGCATCGACGAGCTGAGCAAGGCGGACCAGAGCACGGTGGCCCGGGCCCGCAGGCTCGAACGGTTCTTCTCACAGCCGTTCCTCGTGACCCGCCAGTTCACCGGCCTGGAAGGCAAGTACGTCAGCGTGGCCGACACGATCGAGAGCGTCAAGCAGATCTGCGAGGGACGCTGGGACCAGTTGCCGGAGGAGGCGTTCATGTACGTCGGCTCCGTGGAAGAGGCAGCGCAAAAGGCCAAGACGCTCACAAGCAGATGACAGAGGGCGAATCCTGAGAAACCATGGCACAAGCCAATGAGAAGACATTCCAGTGTGAATTGATCGGGCCAACGGGCAAGCTGCTCGATTGCCGGACGTCCTCGGTCGTTCTCCCGGCCCATGATGGGCAAGTGGGCATCCTCCACAACCACATGCCGATGCTCAGCCAACTCGGGTTGGGCGTCATGCGAGTCGCACAAATGCCCGAGGGAGGCGGCGAGACCTCGGCCGGCCGGCCGGAAATGGAGTTCTTTGTCGATGGGGGCTTTGCCCTGGTGGCGGAAAACTCTGTGACGGTCATCGCCTACGACGCCCTGGCCCTGCAGGACGCCAAGGCCGAAACGATCCAATCCATGCTCGACCGGGCCACGAGGAACCTGGCCGGCGCGGGCCTGTCGTCCGCTCAGCAGGCTCATGAGAACGAGCGGCTGCACGCTCTGCGACGAGTTGCGGCATCGGTCGAATCGTGATTCCGCCATCCGCCTTGTGACACCACAATTCTGAGAGACCATCGTGAACTTCATGTCAAGTATCCTGTTGGAGGGGCCGGTCGCCTCCAGCCACCATTTGAACACCTTGTTGCTGCTGGGCATCGCCGTGTTCGGCGGGACCGTCGGCGCTCGCATCTTCCGGCAACTTCGCATCCCGCAGATCATCGGCTCGATCCTCATCGGCCTGCTCATCGGTGAGAGCGGGCTGCATCTGGTTTCGGAGGCGGTCGTCACGACGGTCGAGCCCTTGAACTACTTCGCCCTCGGGATCATCGGCTTCCTCATCGGCGGCGAACTGAAACTCGAGATCATGAGGAAGTACGGGAAACAGTTCACCGCCATCCTGCTGGCCGAGGGCATCGCGGCGTTCATTCTCGTCGCCGGTGCGACGATCCTGCTGACGTACACGTTCACACACGACTTGAGGACGTCCGTGGCGCTGGGCGTGGTCCTGGGGGCAATCTCCTCGGCCACCGACCCGGCCTCGACGATCCAGGTCCTTTGGGAATACAAGACACGCGGGGTATTGACCACGGCAGTGATCGCGGTCGTGGCGCTCGACGATGCCTTGGCGCTGACCCTGTACGCCGTGGGCACCAGCGTCGCGGGCATCCTCACCGGCAACGTCGGCGGCGGGATCGCCGCCAGTCTGGCGACAACGGCCTATGAACTGGTGGTCGCCGTGATCGTCGGATTCGTCGGAGGCCTCATTCTGAAGGCCATCCTGATCCGAATGCAGGACGAGGACGCGGAGCTGACATTCGCGGTCGGGGCGGTGCTCCTGGCCATCGGCCTGTCCATCGCGCTGGAGCTCGACGTGATCCTGTCTTCCATGGCCCTCGGCCTGACGCTGGTGAACGTCGCCCCCTACCGCAGTCCGAGGACCTTCGAGATCGTCAAGCGATTCGCGCCGCCGATCTACGTGCTGTTCTTTGTGCTCGTCGGCGCCCGGCTCAAGGTCGAAAGCATGTCGCTCCTGGCCGCATTGCTGGTGGTCGCCTATGTCCTCGGGCGGAGCATCGGCAAGATCGGCGGGGCCTATCTGGGCGGCAAATGGTCCGGGGCCAGGGAGTGCGTGAAGAACTACCTCGGCATCTGCCTGTTCGCCCAAGGCGGCGTGGCCATCGGCCTGAGCATCCTGGCGAGCCACCGATTTACGCCCGAGATCAGCTCGGTCGTCATCCTCGTCGTGGCCACGACCACCTTCCTCGTCCAACTGCTGGGCCCGCTGTTCGTCAAACTGGGCGTCAAGCGGGCCGGCGAGATCGGCCTGAACATCCGGGAAGAAGACCTCATCGAGACCTACCACGTCACAGATGTCATGGACAGGCAGGTTCCGATAATCCAGGCCTGCACACCCATCAAGGAGGTCATCCGAACCGTGAGCGGGACCGAGTCGTTCTACTACCCCGTGGTCGATGGTGAGAATCGCCTCGCCGGGGCGATCACGCTGCACGGCATCCGCAACACACTCGCCACCCAGGAACTCAACGACTGGCTGGTCGCCCTGGACATCATGGAGCCGGTGGTCACCCGGATCACGCCGCAGATGTCGTTGTCGGAAGCATTCCACCGGGCCAAGCGATATAATCTCGACTACCTGCCCGTGGTCTGTGCCGAAGGGGAAGACGCCCTTGTCGGGGTCCTGGATTGCCCGGCCGCCCGTCGCTCGCTCAGCGCCGAAGTGTTGTCACGCCAGGAAAAAGCCGATAGTATTCACGGCACACAGTTCGCCTGACAAGGCTTGGATGGCTGGGAACATTGACGCGCCTGACGCTGCCAAAAAGGAAAAGGCTGACGAGCAATCAGCAGTTCAAGTCCGTATTGGACCGCGGCCGCCGGGCCGGGAACGGGCTGCTCACGCTGTACGCCGTCTCGAACCGTTGCGGCCACCCTCGCGTGGGCATCTCGGTGGGCAAATCCTCCGGGAACGCCGTCGTGCGGAATCGTCTCAAGCGGCTCCTGCGAGAGGCCTTCCGCCGAAGCCAGGACCGTATCCCGCAGGGGTTCGACTACGTGTTGATGATCTCGCCGGCCCTGTCACGAAAGCTCAAAGGCGCCGCGGCGCAGAAGGCCAAAGCCAGGACCGTCGGGCGACCAGTCGTCGGAGCCAGGTGCCTGCGATCCGTGACCTCCCGGCGGATGCAGGAATCCTTCCTGTCCCTGGTCGAGCCGGCAACACGGGAGCCTTTACAGGACAACGATCAAACCGATTACCCGGATCGCATAGGCCATGAGTGAGAACAAGGAATTGGTTTCCATCGGGCAGGCAGCGGAAAAAGCTGGCGTTTCGCGGCAGTCTCTGCAATATTACCTCATGGTCGGTCTGCTGGAACCCACCGAGGTCACGCCGACCGGACGACGATTGTTCGATCGCAAGGCCATCGAGCAGATCCGTCTGGTCAAGAAGTTGAACGACAGCGGCTACCCGCTGCGGGCGATCCGGGACCTGTTCATGGAAGGACGTGGATAATTGATGATGGATGAAGGATGATGGATACTTGGAGAGGCAAGAGCACCTCGATCATCCATCATCGATAATCAATCATCCTTGTTAAAGGAGTTTCGCGTGAGTGACTTCGAGGCCGCACAGAGACGACGGGATGTGATCGTGGGCATCTTTGTGATCGTCGGACTGGCCGGGCTGGGGTGGATGATCTTCAAGTTCGGAGACCTGCCGACCGCGGTCACGCGGATGAGATCGTTCGAGATCTACGTGCAGTTCCCCACGGCGCCCGGGGTGGAAAAGGACACGCCCGTCCGCTTCTGCGGCTATCAGATCGGCCGGGTCACCCACGTCATGGCGCCGGAAGTGCGAGAGGACATGAACACGGGAGAGAAGTATCACCAGACGCTGTGCGTCCTGAGCATCAATAACAAGTACGTGGATATCCCCTGCAACGTGGAAGTGAAGCTCATGACCCGCGGCCTGGGAAGCAGCTATCTCGAGCTGAAGCTGGACCCCAGCAAGTTGCCTGCGCCCCCGATGGACCCGAACGATCCGGACTCGTGCTTCCTCCGGAGCGGCATGAAGCCTTTGCAGGGCTCCACCGGCATGACCAGCGAGTTCTTCCCGGAAGAGAGCCAGAAGTTGCTCAATAACCTCATCCAGGATATGCGCGGTCTCATCGCCAACGCCAACGACATCCTCGGCGACCCCGACAATCAACAGAACGTCAAAACGACGCTCGCCAATATCACGGACGCCTCCGGCGGCCTCACGGGGGCCATGAAAGAGGCGGTCCAGACGATGCAGGACACCCGGAAGGCGATCGAGGATTTCCGTGCGCTCGCCGTCACCGGGACGGACACGATCAAGAACGTCGATGCCAAAGCCGAGAAACTGGTCGCTTCACTGATGAGCACCAGCGACGAACTGAGCAAGGCGATCACCCAGATGCGGTTGGCCATGGAGAAGGTCAACAGCGGCGACGGCACCGCCGGACGGCTCATCAACGACGGCCGGCTCTACGAAAGCCTCCTCGAAAGCACGACGCAGTTGAACGTGCTCCTGAAGAACTTCAAGGACCTCATCGACAAGATCAGCGAAAAGGGCCTGCGGTCGGTCTATTAGAGAAGGCTTTCAGTCCTGCTGCACGACGACGACCGTCTGGTTCATCGCAGGGGCGGTCGCGGGGAAACGGATTGTGTTCCCGTCCATGGCAGCCTCCACGTAATACTCGAAGTCGTGGCCGGCAATCCGGTCGGCGGGGATTCGCACCCTATGGACACCCCGGGCCACATGCTCCACCGGCAGTGCTGAGAATTCGCCCCTGCCGAGCGGTCGCCAATGGAGGACGAGCGGGGATGCTCGCCCTACGAGGATCACCTTCAACCGCAGGTCCTCCCCTGCAACGAGACTCGTCCGCACGGTCGGAACGATCAAACGCGGCGGGCCGTCATAGGAATTGGAGGGCTGGGCATCCGCAGGCAACGATTCGCCGAGGACGTCGGCCAGTTCCTTGCCTGGCTCCGTAAGCAGGCTCGGCAGCAGGTGTTGCTGCCAGTTGGCGACCGTTCCCATGCCGCCGGTTGTCGTGATGGTCTCCAGCAGAAGCTTGTGCACCTGCCCGGTCTGCTCCACAAGCTCTTTGCGGATGGGCAGGGCCTTCTCTCTCGCGAGCTGCTTGCGATTCTCTGCATTCTCCTGCTTCTTCAGTTCCTCCATCACCTTGTTCAACCGGAACCAGGTGCAGTTGACCTGCCCCATCGCTTTGAGATACCGCATCGTGTTGAGCCAGTAGTCGAACCGCTCCAGGTTGCCCGCGCCTGTCACTTTCGGTCGCAGGGCTGTCAGCTCATCCACGAACGCATACTCTTTCTCGACCTTGCTCCACGGCCTCCAGTCGGGCGCGATCCCGCCGGGACCGTCCACCCAGACCGCGGGCCTCGGTAGATGCGCATCGCGCTCGGGTCCGATGCCCATATCGGGCCCGCCGTCGAGCTTGGCAAAGACCCTCGCGGCGGACTCCGCCACCGCCGAACCGAACTCGGCCTTCGCCCAATCCAGGTAGAAGTCCCCTGCCGGCAGGTCGCGGGGCCGGCTGTCGGTGTCCGACCGGGCCATGTCGGCCTCGTAGCCATCGATGGCCGGACCGCCGCAGTTGACTTTTCGGGTGACGCCATTGCCCTCGACGACAAACGCCGCGACGCACGGGTATTCCATGATGTTGTCGAACTGGATCTCAAGCATCCCGTCGGCAACCTCAACGCCGGGGAAGGTGTAATCGATCGCCCGATTCTTGCCGACCGTGGCGAAGAGATCGAGCTTGTCGATCACTTTCTTGCCCTGCAAAGTCACGCCGAAGACACGTTTGCCCGCTTCGGCGTAGTGAGGCTCGCAGAATTGCAGTCGCACATCATACGATCCCTTCGGCACCTTGAGCCGATAGGCCTTCAGACCGTAGGCAACCGTCTGGTACAGGACATCCTGTTCGGTGTCCGCGATGGGATTGTTGGGGGACGCCGCATCCCTGCCGCCCTCCCGGCCCTCCGTGTGCTGGGGATCGGGAAGAGGCATCTCCTTGCCCAGGTACGGGTTCCAGGGTTTCTGGTCCCAGGCGGCCTTCGCCAGCGCCGAGACGTTCGGACCCAGGACCCGCGTCCGCCAGTGGATGCCCAGCAGGCCGGAACAGCCATAGGCCAGAGCGTCGGCCGCATCGCGACGCATCCTGCCCACCCAGAGTTGCGGAATGGTCAGCGCCGGGTCATCCTCCAACCAGGGAATCGCCCACTCCGGCCGACCCTCGACGCGGGCAAAGCCCACCTCGACCGGGGCGAAGCCGACGTTCCGGCTGATGCAGCTCATCGGCATCTGTTTCGGCAGCAGATTGTCGAACATCGCGCGATCCTTCGGCGGGCCCAGCACCCAACCGCACGTCGCCAGGATGAAGGCCGACTTGACGTTCTTCGACGCCTCGATGGCAGCCTGGAGATCCGCCATAGTCGCGGCGACCTCCTCATCCTTCGGATTGCCCCACGTCCAATCCTCGGGCGTCCAGAACCAGTAGTAATCGAGGGGATAGGCCCTCGCGATCCGCTGGAACATGCCTTCATAGAGCTCTCGCACGACGCCCGGATCGCTGGGGTCTTTGCCCTTGCTGCGGACGCGTTCCTTGACCACGTCCGGAACAATCAGGGGCGTCTCCGTGCCGACGCAGGTCTGAACGCCGAGCCAGTGTGCGAATTCAAAGGCCTCGCCGAGCATCTTGCCCGTTGCATTGAAAACCGCGTTTTGCTCCTCGGGAGTGTCGGACCAGGGCATCGCGCCGGACATCACATCCGGGCCATAGTCATCCTGCTCGAAGAGTTGGTCGGTGCCGAAGGAGAACTCGCCTGTCTTCTTACGGATATAGCCCCAATTGCCGCGAGCCGTATTCTGATAGCTCGAAGGCGAGCTGAATCGCACGGTGCCGTCGGAATTCACATCCTCTTTGAGTCCGATCCAGACGGTCGGCTCGGGTCCCGCACCGCCCTGGGGATAGGTGTGCAGACCGAAGAAATTCATCCGCATCTTGGGGAGCTGGGCGATAATCGCCTTGTAGTCGTCGGTATTCCACCAATCCGGCCCCTCGGGGAAATCGTGGAATGGCTGGATGCCCCGCGTCTGGAACAGGGCCTTGCCCCGTTCATCGAGAATCGGCAGTGTCGGATCGATCTTCTCGTCGGGCACGACGTCCCCGTGCATGTAGAAACGAACCCCCAGGTGTTCGGCAAACCTGTAGACGCCATAGAGCGCGCCAACGGCATCGCCCCCCACGATCAGCAGCGTCTTGCCGTCACCCGAAGGGAGCGTCTTGAGCAGATACTGCTGTGGCTGCAAGGTCCGCACCGATTCCGCAAGCTGGGCGGTCCCTTTCACGACGGCATGGACCGCGTCGCGATCCTTGCGCCCGACCACGATGCGTGTGTCCGAGGGCTTCCGGTCGCCGGAGGGAACGATGTCGACGAGCTGCCCGGTTCGCAGGTAGAGGTAGCGTCGAGCCTCCTTCGCAGCCAGGCGCTCGGGCAGCTCCCCCCCCGTGGGTTCGACGATTGTCACCGTTGCCGCCGGGCATGGGGCACTGCTGAAGAACATGGAGAACAGGACGATGAAAAGTCCAATGGCAGAACACTTCGACCTCATGACGACCTCCGCTACAGGTTTACAGTTTGCCCATGACGACTTACAATCATGATATTCTAATAGTAAACCGCAGATGGCAGAAAGTAAATGAAAAGAACGATACTCGATTGCTACACCGACGAGCCGGCGGGACTGGGCGTTCCGCCGTTCATAGGCGTCTGGCCGCGGTATGCCGCTGGAGCGTGCGAAGATGAGCCGGCCTACTTGACCATCGACGACCTCCGCCTGGTGCGCTACGTGGAGTGCGTCCCCGAAGTGGTGATCGATCCGCCCAGGGGACGGACCCACATCGAGGTGCTCAATCATACTCGCAGCTACGAGGAGATCCGCAAGGTCCTGGAGAACACCGAGGAACTCATCATCGTCGTCGGCGTCCAAACGCCCGGCAAGTACCTGAGCGCCCGCCCCGGGACGCTGCACGAGGTCGAGAAGCTGCTGCGGTCATTCGAAGACGGAAGACGGAAGACAGACGACAGTGCCGTCCTCCGTCCTCAGTCCTCCGTCGTCGTCGGTTCCTTCCGTAAGATCCTCACCGGACCGGTCCTGACCGGGGGCACGCAGGCTCGCGGCGGGGCCAGGCCCCAGGTGCCGGACGCGGAGTATTTCGACGAGCTTCGCCCGCTCGCGTTCGACACCTACGACGAGTTGCAGCCTCCGGCCCTCAAAGGCACGTCCTTCATCAAGCAGATGCCGCACATGGCGAACCGAATCGTCGAGATCGAAACCGGCCGGGGTTGTCCCCGCGAGCGAGGTTGTTCCTTTTGCACCGAGCCGATCAAGAACAAGGTCCACTGGCGCAGGCCCGAACTGGTCGTGGAGGAGGTGAAAGCCCTGATGGAGCACGGGGCGAAAGCATTCCGCCTCGGCAAGCAATCGTGCATCTACAGCTATGAGGGAGGCGATCCGCAGAAGCTCGAAGCGATGCTCTCCGGCCTGGCCGCGATGCGCCCGACCGTTCTGCACATCGACAACGCCAATCCCCAGATGATCGACGAGAAACGGACGGAGCTGTTCGTGAAGTACCTCACGCCGGGAAGCACCGCCGCGATGGGGATCGAGTCGTTCGATCCGGAAGTCACGAAGGCGAACAATCTCAATTGTCCCTACGACATGGCTTTCGAGGCAATCCGGACGGTCAACCGGATCGGCGGCTTTCGCGGGGAGAACGGCTGCCACGCCCTGCTGCCGGGAATCAATATCCTGCTGGGCCTGGCCGCCGAGACGCCTGAAACCCTGGACAGGAACTTCGCTGCGTTGAAGCGAATCTGCGACGAGGGCTTTCTTATCCGGCGGATCAACATCCGACGGGTCGTGCCGTTTCCAGGCACGCAGCTCTATCAGCAGGTCGGCCGAAGGTTCCTCCGCAAGAACATGCGATATTACGTGGACTGGATCGAGAAGGTCCGCCAGGAGATCGACATCCCGATGCTCCAGAGACTCTTTCCCATCGGGACCGTGCTGAAGGACCTGTGCAGCGAGGTCCACAACGGGCACATGACCTTCCTGCGTCAGATCGGCAGCTACCCAATCGTCGTGGGGATCCACGAACGACTGCCTCTGAACGAATCTATCGACGTCCGTGTCACCGGCTACATGCGCCGCAGCCTCGTCGGCGAGCGGGTGACGTGAGGCCGGCTACTTGAGCATCCAGATGACGCTCGCCGTCACGCCGTCGAACTGGCTCGGATCGTCGGCGTATTCCATCTCCCACCATGTGGATCGGTAGAGGACGCGCACGGCGAAATGATCGGTCACATCCCAGCGGATGCCGGCGCCCACGTTGCCTGCGAAATGCACTTCATGGACACGGTTGTCGCCGTTGTACCCAAGTACTCCGGCTCCGGCACTGACCACTGGGGTGAGTCGTCCCTTCAGGATGTTGTAGTCCAGGTTGACGTTCCAGAGGTAGACCGAGTCGTTCTCATACACGACGGGAGTCGGCCAATAGGGCGAGGTGTCCTTGCCGTCCATCCAGCCCAGCATGATCTCCGTATTCACGTTCAGGTGCTCGGTGACGTTCAGGCCGATGCCGGCGCCGTAGACCGGCGTCGTGTCCGTATGGATCACACCGGGTACGCCGGAGTCGTTCCGAGCCGAGACCGAGTCGCTGCCCAGGATCTGAAAGACGCCGTAGATCTCGCTCTTGTAGGCCCGGCTCCAGGGTTTATCCTCGGATGCGGCAGATGCGCCAGCCATCAACAGCAACGCCGCAATGATCCATCCCCGTCTTACACTTGGCTTCTCACTCATGTTCTCGTCCTTTCACAGGTCCGAATGCATCATCTCGCAGCACTATGGTCGGGCCCTTCTGTTGGCAACGTTTCGCTCCCGCAGAACAGAATCGCATCGGGCCCAAACACTTTTCACGGCCATCATCGGCAGAATCACCGGAAGGCTTTAGTACGACAGCGCTACTTTGGCTCAAGATTTTGTGAGATGTGATCCGATGATTCTCCTGACGGTAGATATTTTGGAGAATCTGGAGATGAACTCAGAGCAGATTGCTTCGCTGCAACCGGCGT
>JBDKRX010000052.1:0-9701 GCA_039683175.1 Phycisphaerales bacterium | reverse complement strand
AGTGAAGCACAAACTGATGTGATGTTCACAACTCCAGGCGGATGCGTGTCTGTGAAGAATAACGAGCGTTCCCTGGAGCCTGCGCGGCGGATCAATCCCCCGGTCTACAGGGACACCCGCTGGAAGGAAGAAGCGGACATCTCCGGAATCCGCCGCCTTCGGCCCGGAGGGCCGCTGCGCGTCCGGGCGGCGGGCATTTCCCGCGTTGGGCCAGCAGCATGAGAGGCGTGCTGCGCACCGCCTTGAGCGGGCCTGCGCCTGTTGTTCTCTTCCATACCATGCCATTGGCGCAAAGCGTCAAATGCCCCCTGCACGACCGCTTCGGGCGTGCCGCCGAAGGGGCTCTCGATGCCCGGAAATCTGCACAGACACGGGGATGCCGCCGTCACGGTATTTGTTTGCCACGGGCCCAGCGGATGCCTATGATGACTACCGACGGAAACGGGAGCGATTGTGGCGGCGCGGTGGGTGCCTCGACGCCTGGCAATCGAACGGGAAGATTGAGAGGTCGGAAGGGACATTCGGAATGGTAAGGAGTGCGGAAATGAGAGTCAGGGAAATCTCGTGGCTTGCGTCCTGGAGCGTTGTTCTTGCGGCTTGTGCTGGAGTGGTCCTGGGCGAGCATGACTACAATGGCCCGTACACCGGCGAGAACCTGGACCGCGTGGCGTTTCCCATGGGCGGCATCGGCGCGGGGATGATCTGTCTGGAGGGGGCCGGCATGCTGAGCCACTTCTCGCTGCACAATCATCCGGACGTGTTCCGCGAGGAGAAGGTCTTCGCCGCGGTGTGCGTCAAGGGCGACAAGAACCTCGCACGCGTACTGGAGGGCCCGGTCCCGAAGTGGAAGATCTTCGCGATTCACCCGGGCGCCGGGCAATACGATGGGCCCGGCAATGGACTCGGGGACACCACCTACGGACTCCCCCGCTTCCGCGAGGCCAGCTTCGCGACCCGATTCCCCTTCGCGACGGTGACACTGGCGGACCCCAGGATGCCTTTGAAGGTCGAGATCACCGGCTGGAGCCCGTTCGCACCACCCGACGCCAATAGCGCGTCTCTGCCGGTGGTCGGACTGGAATACAAGTTCGTCAACACCTCCGGCAAGAAGATCGAGGCAGTGTATTCATTCAACGCCGAGAACTTCATGGCGGCGCAGGGAAATGAGCCCTCAATCAGAAGCATCCAGGGCGGATTCGTCCTCGCCCAGCCACCGGGCGGCACGCTGAAGAAATACGACGAGGGCTATTTCGCGGCATTCGTGGATGAGCCGGGCGCGAAGGTCAACGCCGCCTGGTTCCGCGGCGGCTGGTTCGATCCGCTGACGATGGTCTGGAAGGACATCGAGGAAGGCAAGTGCTACGACAAGACGTTCCCCGGGAAAGATGGGCCGTGTCCGGGGGCCACGTTGTTCGTGCCCTTCGAGTTGGGCCCGAAACAGGCGAAAACAATCTCTCTGAAATTGTGCTGGTACGTGCCCTATAGCAGCCTGCGACAAGGAGGCGGAGCCACTGCCGCCGGCGAAGAGGAGACGTACCGGCCCTGGTATGCGGGCCAATTTCCGGATATCGACGCCGTGGTGGGACACTGGCGCAGCGGCTACGACGAACTGCGGACCGCCAGTGCGAAGTTCAGCGATTGTTTCTATGCGACGACGCTGCCGGATGAAGTGGTTGAAGCAGTGGCGGCGAATCTGGCGATCCTGAAGTCCCCCACCGTGCTCCGTCAGATCGACGGCCGGTTCTGGGCATTCGAGGGATGTCACGATGGCGCAGGCTGCTGCCACGGATCGTGCACCCACGTCTGGAACTACGCGCAGGCGATGTCGCACCTGTTCCCTTCTCTCGAACGGACACTGCGCGAGACCGAATTCTGCGTCTGTCAGAATGACGAGGGACATCAGAATTTCCGCGCTCCGCTGCCGATTCGTGCGCCGGCGCACGATTTCCACGCCGCCAGCGACGGGCAACTGGGCTGTGTGATGAAGGTATACCGCGACTGGCGGATCAGCGGCGACACCGCGTGGATGAAGAAGCTCTGGCCGCAGGTGCAACGGAGTTTGAACTACTGCATTGCGACCTGGGACCCGGAGGCGGAAGGCATCCTTCGCGAGCCGCACCACAACACGTACGACATCGAATTCTGGGGCCCCGATGGGATGTGCACCAGCTTTTATCTCGGTGCGTTGCAGGCAGCCGTGCTCATGGGCCGGGAGGTCGGCGACGACGAAGTGTCGTACTATGAGGAGTTGCTCGCCAAGGGCCGCAAGTTTACGGGCGAGAAGCTCTTCGACGGCGAGTATTTCTATCAGCAGATCCAAACGGAAGGCCTTCGAGCGGGCAGTCCCGTCGAGGTCCAGAGCTTCAACAGGAACTACTCGCCCGAGGCCCTGGAACTTCTGAAGGCGGAAGGTCCCAAGTACCAGTATGGCAAGGGCTGCCTCTCCGACGGCGTGCTGGGCTGCTGGCTGGCGGCGGTCTCCGGGTTGCCGGACGTGCTGGACCAGACCAAGGTGGACAGCCATCTCAAGAGCGTCCACAAGTACAATCTCAAGAAGGACCTCTCGGAGCACGCGAATCCGCAGCGTCCCGGCTATGCCATGGGCGACGACGGCGGCCTGCTGATCTGCACCTGGCCGAAAGGCGGGATGCCGTCGCTGCCGTTCGTCTACAGCAATGAGGTCTGGACCGGCATCGAGTACCAGGTGGCGTCGCACCTGATCCTTCGCGGCATGGTCGATGAAGGTCGGGAGATCGTCCGCGTAGCGCGGGACCGATACGATGGTCGTGCCCGCAATCCGTTCAACGAATACGAATGCGGCCACTGGTACGCGAGGGCCATGTCCAGCTACGCCCTGCTGGGCGCGTACAGCGGCGCGCGGTACGATGCGGTGGACCGCATCCTCTCCATCCGGCCCCCGGTCAAAGGCAACTTCAAGGCCTTCTTGTGCACCGCGACCGGCTACGGCCACGTCGGCGTCAAGGACGGCAAGCCTTTCTGCGAGGTCGTCAGCGGCGAAATCCCGTACGAGAAGATCGCATACGCCAAGCCGTGATCCGTTACTGCACCGGGGCCACAGGTGCTCCATATCCGGCGGACAGTACCCGTCGAAGAGAGGCACAGTCGTTCATGTGTAGGGTGAATCTGCCATCGGTTTGTGGCGGTTCTTCTTCGCAATTGGGCGTTTACTCGGCCGTCCCTAAATCGGTATAATGACGCTATAAGCATCACGCGAGTCATGTGTCCGACGCGTCAAAGGTCTGACTGGTTCGTTCGCATCCAAACACAGGAGGCAAGACATACCAACGCTACTTTCTTCGGCAGGAGGACGGTCATGTGCAAGAAAACGATTTGTCTGGCGGTCGTGCTGGCGGCAGGTCTGGCGGTCCCCGCCGGGGCGGAACTCGTGGGTTACTGGAGGCTGAACGAGGGCACCGGCACCGAGTTCTGGGATGAAACCGCCTACTGGCATGATGGCACCATCAGTCCTGTGAATGAGAGTCAGGTCCGATGGACTACCGACGGGTACGAGGGCAATGCCCTGGAGTTCGTGACGGCCAGTGGCCCATTCACCCTGTGCGATGTGACGATGCCGTCGGGCGTGCTCAATGTCTCGCAGGCGTCCTATTCGCTCTGGATGAAGATGCCGACGGTGTTCCAAGCATGGGGGATCATCTTCGTGATGATCGGCCAGACGGATGACCATAGCCTGGAGCCGGACGGCGCTGCCGACGTCTTCGTCGGGCGGCCCATCTGGTTTGGCTCCAGCGGCGCCAAGCTCAACGACAATCAATGGCACCACGTCGCCGTCGTGTACGACAGCAGCGTCAGCGCGATCACTCTATACTTGGACGGCCGGCCGGCTGCAAGCTCGGCGGGCAGCCTGTCGGACCCCATCTCCACGATTCGCATTGGCGGCCCACGCTCGGACGGCCGGGCCCAATGGAGACGTTTCATCGGTTGCCTCGACGAGGTAGCCGTCTGGAATCACGCGTTGAGCGCCGCGGACGTCGAGAACGTGTTCTCGGTCGGTCCTCAGTGGCTGCGGTTCGCCACAAATCCGCAGCCGGTCAACGGAGCGACCGCAGGTTCCACGAATCTCACGCTCACCTGGACCGCGGGCGAAACTGCGGCCGAACACCACGTATACATCGGCGAGAACTCAGAGGATGTCAGGAACGGCACAGGCAACACGGACCAGGGCACGAGCAGCGAGCCATCCTTCTCGGGCTATCCGCTGGAGTTGGGCAAGACCTATTTCTGGCGGGTCGATGAGGTCGAGGCCGATGGGGTCACGGTGTACCCCGGCGCCGTCTGGAGCTTCACCGTCTCGGCGAAACTCGCCTCGCTGCCCATCCCCGGCAACGGCGCGATCCTCGTGGACCCAAACACGACGCTGAGTTGGACGCCGGGCTCGGGGGCGGTCTCGCACAGCGTGTATCTGGGCGCCGACCCGAACGCGCCGGCGCTCGTATCGCAAGGGCAGACGGAGACAACGTACGATCCGGCTCAACTGGAATTCGGGACCAAGTACTACTGGCGTGTGGACGAATTCGACGGCATCGAGACCCACATCGGCGAGTTGTGGAGCTTCAAGACGACGCCCGACATCCAGGTGACCGACCCGAACTTCGTAGGTTGGTGGACCTTCGATCAGGATGAGAACGGGATCGCAATCGACTGGTCAGGCCACGGCAATCACGGCGAGATTTTCGGCGAGCCAAACCGAGTCGCGGGATATAACCTTGTTGCTCTGGCCTTCGATGGCGCGAACGACCGCGTCGAGGTCCCGCAAGTCATTACGACCGATCTGACGCTGATGGCCTGGATGAGAACCGATATCCCGGGCCCGGCCGGCACAACAGGGAGAGAAGGCAGCGGGCTGCTCTGGTCGGATCACGCCGGCGGCGGGGACCATTTCAGCGTGGGCGTCGTAGGAAGGAAACTGGCCTTCGAAACCGGCCCCGGCGGCAATCCGACCACGTTCTCCAATCGCGACGTGGTTACCGGGGAGTGGGTGCATGTGGCAGTCACGAGGCTGGACAGTTCCAGCGAAGTGCAGGTCCTCGTCAATGGCACGGTGGATGCGACCGGCACGCACACGGACGACAACAACGTGGGCTCCAATCCCCTCATTGAGATCGGAGCCAATACGCTCGACTCGCGATATTTCACCGGGCTGATCGACGAAGTCCGCGCGTACAACCGCGTGCTCGCGCCGGAGGAAATCATCACGGCGATGCGCGGCAATCTGATGCTGGCCTGGAATCCTCGCCCCGCCATGAATCAAGTCGTCGATATCCAGTACAGCGAGCCGCTGAGCTGGTCGGCCGGGGACGGAGCGACCGAGCATGATGTCTACTTCGGGACCGACAAGGCGATAGTGCAGGCCGCGACCCTGGAGACGGCCGGAATCTACAAGGGTCGGCAGACCGAGACAACATGCGTGCTCGCGGAGCCGCTTGCTTGGGACACCGTTTACTTCTGGCGCGTGGACGAGGTCGCCAACGATGGGACAGTCACAGTGGGCAACGTCTGGAGTTTCGCCGTGGCGGATTACCTCATCGTGGACGATTTCGAGAGCTACACGGACAACATGGACGCCGGCGAGGCAGTCTTCCAGACATGGACCGACGGCTACGGCTCCCTCGACAACGGTTCGCAGGTGGGTTACACCGACGCGCCGTTCGCGGAACAGGGGATCGTGCACAGCGGACGCCAGTCCATGCCTCTTCAATACGTCAATGTGGGCGACATCGTCCGCTCCGAGGCCCGCCGGAGCTGGACCTCTCCCCAGGATTGGACCGTCCATGGTCTCGGCCGAGTGGTTCTCTATGTGCGGGGCAGCGCCGACAATGGTGCGATGCCACTCTACCTGACGATCGCGGACACGGCCGGCCACAGCGCCACGGCTGCGCACGCGGACGCGAACATCGTCCTGGCGACCGACTGGGTCGAGTGGTCCATCCCCTTCAGTTCCTTGTCGTCCGTTGACATGGCCAGGGTAGAAACCCTGGTGATCGGCCTCGGGGATCAGTCCAACCCAACCAGCGGCACAGGCGTACTCTATATCGACGATATCCAGGTGCACGCAACTCGGTAGAGATCCGGCGAGCACAGGCGCACGTCTGCACCACGATCCGGGGCCCAGGGAACAAGCACACCATGGGCCCCGCTCCTTCTCGTGAACGGGACGAGGTTCTCGTACGCTCTTATCGTTTGACGCAAGTCGTCGGCCGTGGGACAATGTCCTTCGCTGGGGCGTCGAACCGTCGGCAGGAAACGGCGTATGGAAAGACACAGAAGGAAAATGACAGTTGGATCGATATGCAAGGGGAATTCGACATGGCTCAGCAGCAGGCGGCAGCAAAACCGAAGTATGACATATCCATCATCCGCCCCGAGCTGCGTGAGGAGCAGTTCGAGCTGCGGGGGGAGGGGTTCTCCGCCGAGCGGCTGGCCGCCATCCGCAAGGGATTGCAGACCCTGCACACGCTGGAACTCATGGCCCAGACCATCTACAAGTTCCAACTCACGTCCGAGCGGAGCCAGATGAACAACATGCTCATCGCCGCGATGTGCAACGAGATGGGCCACTACCAGGACTTCCAGGTCAAGCTGTACGAGTACGGCTTTCGCCCGAGCATCCTGCGAGCAGCCTACTGGATGATCGGATTCGTCTTCGGTTTCGGCTCCCGCCTGCTCGGCAAAAAGGCCATCTTCAAGACCGGGGTCTGGGTCGAGAGCAAGGCGGTGCACCACTATGCCCAACTGCTCGAAACCATCGACTGGGACGACGAGACACGCAAGGTGATCGAGAAGGACCAGGCCGACGAGGACGGCCACATCAGCCGGTGGAAAGGCATGCTCCAGGCCGCCACGTCAGCCAGGCCGGCTTGAGCCTTGTCCCATCGGCCGCAGATACCCGCGACTGTCTGCACAGAGAGGACTGCTTTTGCCTTTGAACTTCTTGTGACCCGGCGCATCTGTCTTGGATGAAAGATTGCCTATGGAGCCGACACAGGAACTCATAGACCAGGTCCTCATCCTGCGGTGTCAGATACGTGACCCGCGGGCCCTTGCGGAGCTGATCGATCGCTACCAGAGACCTCTGCGGTACTTCATCGCTCGCATGGTCCGAGACGACCACCTGGTCGACGAGTTGTGCCAGGAGACGTGGCTGGCGGTCCTGAACAAGATCCATACGCTCAAGAACGCTGCGACCTTTCCCGTATGGCTCTACCGGATTGCCCGCAACCGGGTGTACCTGGAGTACCGCCGGAAAAGACAGGTCTTCGAACTGGACGACACTATCGAGGTTCCGGACTGCGAGGAGGAAGAGATTGACGCCGGGGACGATGCGGCCAAGTTGCACCGCTGCCTGGAACGGCTCAAGCCGCTGCACAGGGAAGTGCTGTTGCTCAAGTTCCTCGAAGGAATGTCCTACGAGCAGATCGCGGACGTGCTCGAATGTAACTTGGGAACCGTCCGCTCCCGCATCTTTCACGCAAAACTCGCCCTCAGGAAAGAAATGGAGAGCCCATATGACAGACGAGAAGAATCTTAGGGAAGAACTGCTCCGGCAAAACGAGGCGAACCGGCAGATGGCAGACGATTTCCGCAACAGGATACTGAAGGCTGACCAGACAAGAGTCGCCACGATAAGGTGGTTGGTGCTTTTTGCCTGGACACTTGTCGCCACGGGTGTTATCGCGGGCGTGCTCGCACGTCCGTTGACCGGCAGTATCATCGAGTTCTACCCACAGGCGGTGCCGGTCTCTATCCGGGTCTTCGAGGGTTTGCTTGTGATCGCGACGCTCCTGACGATTTGGCTGCACGTCAGATCGAAAACGCTGACCCTGCGCCAGATTCAGATGAACCTGGCCCTCATCGAGGAGCATCTGAGGAAGATGGCACAGAAGGACTGAGCTCGTGGCGTGGAATCGGGCAGCCGCTGCGGTTGCCCTCAAGCCGTAGTTGTCGTCGGTCACAATCCGGGCAGGCGTCGTGTCACGGAAGCCGAACCCCAAAGATGTCAACGCCACCACAGCGACTGCCGATCCCACACGTTCTCGGCGAGACACTTGTTCAAAACTCTACTGACGAATCCCCCACGAATGCCGGAGTGGGTGGAGCCGGGCGCGTTCGCTCGGAAGAGACCTGTGTCTGTGAGAGTGAGAGGAGGAGAGTGTTGCGGTACGAGCCAACCTCACCCGGCTCCGAAACCCAACTCAATGTCAAAGATCGCAGCCCCCGCACGTGTGTTGCCTGAACAAGGAGCTACATAGTACTTACTCCTACGTACAGGGATTTGTTCGGGCTGATTTCGCAGCGAAAAGACAGAGTCACGAGGAATGGCTGATTTGTCTCGTGATTCACAGGTTCGGACTTCTCGCACCGCGCACGAATTAGCGGCACTCAGGCAGTACGCCCGAACCGCGCACGGAACCGTCGGCGGTCTACGTCGATTCGATGGAATGCGGACGGATGGGTTCCGGCGGTTTCGGGGGCTGTTGCCGCTTGGGAATCCAGACGCCCTGGAAGATCTCGCTGAGCTGCTTCTGGATGCCCCGCCGCATCCGCTCCTCGGCAGGCTCGACGGCCGGCGGCGTCGTCTGGAGCACTTCGGCAGCCAGTGCCCGATAATCGGCGGCTCCCTTGCTTTGCGAGGCATACGTTACGACGGGCTCGCCCGCGCTCGGCGCTTCCGCCAGCCGGACGTTCCGGTGAATCACGGTGTCGAAGACGAGGTTGCCGAAGATCTCGCGCAATTGCTGCTGCACCTGCCGGCTGAACGTCGTACGCTCCTCGACGAACGTTAGAAGCAGGCCGATGTTCTCCATGGAGCAGGGATGGAATCGCTGGCGAATGATGGAGACCGTCTCCAGCAGGCGCCGAAGTCCTTCGAGGGCGTAATAGTGTACCTGAACCGGCACAATAATATCCGTGCTGCTGACCAGGGCATTGAGCGTCAGAACACCGAGCGCAGGCGGACAGTCGATCACACAGAGGTCATAGTTGTCCCGCACGTCGCGAAGCCCGCGGGCCAGGAGCAGTTCCTTGCCCGGCGTGCCCGCCAGTTCCAGTTCGGCGCTGGCCAGCAGGACGTTGCACGGCGCCAGGTGCAGCCGGTTGATCCGCGTGCAAACCGCGACGTCCGCAAATCCCGTGTTGGGTTTTGTCAGAACGTCATACACCGTCCTGGGGAAGGAGTTCGGGTCCAGGCCAAGCCCGATTGTCGCATGGGCCTGAGGATCGAGATCGATCAGAAGGACCCGTTTGCCCATCTCGGCCAGGGCAGCCGAGGTATTGATGGCCGTGGTCGTCTTGCCGCAACCGCCCTTCTGGTTTACCATCGCGATGGTCTTCACTGGACTCACCCACCTCTCAAGGATCGAACGAGATTATCTGCCGTTACCGCCCCATGCCGATCCATCCCAACCCTAATAGTATACCTCTTTGGCAGGTGCGTGTCAATCCATTATTGGTGTGAGGCTATCGCTTTTGTCCACTACAGAGGAGCCGGGGAACGCCGTGCTGCCGCCGCATGGAGACCCGAGGGCCGATAAGCACGTGAAGGTCGTCAAAAGAAAGGACCGGCCCTTTCACAGGCCGGTCCCGGAAGTAAAGGATCGTCTTCGTTGTGTCCCGAATTCCCGTCAGATCGCATCTTCGCTTGCAGGCTTGGCGGGTGCGGGTTT
>JBDKRX010000051.1:0-1533 GCA_039683175.1 Phycisphaerales bacterium | reverse complement strand
CAATTGGTAGAGCACTGGTCTCCAAAACCAGCGGTTGGGAGTTCAAATCCCCCCGCCCCTGCCATTGTAGCGAGGTTGTGAAGGATTGGGTCCGGGCTCTTTCGGGTGTGGTTGCGGCGGTGGGTTTGCCGTCGTGCCGCGAGAGAGTTTTTTCGGACGAACGGATGCGATCAACATGAGGAGGGTCCCCTTCCCGTGGGTACGTTTTTCCGCGAATTGATGCACGTCCGCATTTACAAGCGAAGTCAGGGCCGCGTTACGCGCCAGGTGACGTTCGCCGGGATTGCGCTGATCGTCGCGCTGGGGCTGATGCGGCTGAGCATGATTTTGGCGGGCAAAGGGCTCGAGTGGCAATTTGCGCTGCCGGGCGTGCTGCTGGCCGCGTTGCTTTGGGCGTCGTATCGGCTGGTGAACGTGCCGGGCGTGGCGGATTTTCTCATCGCCGTGGAAGCGGAGATGAACAAGGTTTCGTGGCCGACCCGTACGGAGTTGTTTCGAGCGTCGATGGTGGTGTTGATTCTGATTTTCAGCCTCGGGGCCATTTTGGCCACATACGATCTTTTGTGGGGAACGTTGCTTCACGGATTGGGCATCAGATAGGACGAGTGCGATGGACGACCCAAACATTCAGGCTGAGCCGCCGAAGGCGGAGTTGACGTCGGAACCGAATGCGGAGCCGGCGGCGGACGCTGTGCCCGAGGGGGCGGTACCTGTTGTGGAATCGCCCGCTGTGAAATCGGCCGACTCGGACGGAAAGACCGCCGACAAGTCGGACAAGATGGATTGGTACATCCTCAAGGTGCAGAGCAATCGTGAGGATTCGATCCGCGAGGGGCTGTTGCGGCGGGTGGCCATCGCGGGGCTGGATTATTATTTCGGCGACGTGATTGTGCCGACCGAGAAGGTGACGGAGTTCAAGGGCGGCAAGAAGAAGGTCATTAAGCGGAAGTTGTATCCGGGCTATTTGGTCGTCCACATGGAGATCAACGACGACACGTGGTTCCTAGTCCGCGAGACGCCCGGGATCGGCGATTTCACCGGAGCGGCCGGTCGTCCGAGTCCGATGCTGCCGCACGAAGTGGCGCGGATCGTGGCGAAGCAGGAGGAGAAGAGCGAAAAGGCGCCGAAACTGAAGATCACCTTCCAGAAGGGCGACCGCGTGAAGATCAACGAGGGCACGTTCGAGAATTTTGAAGGCGACGTGGAGAACATCGACGAGACGAACGGGCGAGTAACGGTGATGATCAACATTTTCGGCCGGTCGACGCCGGTCGAGTTGGAGTATTGGCAAATCGAGACGCTTTAAGGAGAAGGGATCAGGGGTTAGGGATTAGGGATTGGATCGCAGGCTCTAATCCGTCATCCCCAATCCCCGGTCCCCGAAGAAAAATGGCAAAGCAATTAGTTGGTGAAGCGAAGTTTCAGGTTCCCGGAGGTCAGGCGACCCCTGCTCCCCCGGTCGGCACCTCCTTGGGCCGCTACGGCATCAACCTGGGGCAGTTCGTGCAACAGTTTAACGAGCGGACGCGGGAA
>JBDKRX010000050.1:0-22288 GCA_039683175.1 Phycisphaerales bacterium | reverse complement strand
TCGAAAGCCTGGATCTTGGGTCCATAGGCGGCGTCCCAACTGGCCTGCTGCTGGGGCGTGAGCTTGCCGGGAGTGACCAGCTTCAGATCTCGCTTGGTCAATGTCTTCTCGATGGTCATGTCCTGCTCTTTCGCGGCCCGGCTCCGCCCGGCGTAGTCGTCGAAGAGCGTCGCGGGCTCGGGGATTTCCACGTCGTCGTACAGCGTCAGGTACTTCGGCCCGGGCTCCCACTCCCGGTGCGGCGCCTTGTGATGAAACATCAGGCAGAACGGCTTGTCCTCTTTCCGCCCCTTGAGCCAGCCGAGCGCGTAGTCGGTCAGGATATCCGTGACGTACCCCTCGTGGTTCTTCCGCCGGCCCATCTCGATGGTCACAGGATTGTAGTACACCCCCTGCCCCGGCAGGATGTTCCAGTAGTCGAAGCCGGTCGGGTCGCTCTTGAGGTGCCACTTGCCGATCATGGCAGTCTCGTAGCCTGCCTGCCGGAGCAGCTTCGGGAAGGTCTGCTGCGACCCGTCGAACGTCACCTCGTTGTCGATCAGGCCGTTGATATGGCTGTACTTGCCAGTAAGAATCACCGCCCGGCACGGGGCGCAAATCGAATTCGTGCAGAAGCTATTGGTGAACCGCATCCCCTCGTTGGCGATCCGGTCCAGGTTCGGCGTCTTGTTGATCCTGCTCCCGTAGCAGCTCATGGCGTGCGAGGCGTGGTCGTCGGTCATGATGAAAAGGATATTGGGCCGCTCCTTCGCCCCCGAACCCTGCCCCCTCCCAACCCCGCCGGAGAGCACGGACCACCCCGTCACAGCCCCCAGGGTCTTCAGAAACTCGCGTCGCGTCTGCCTGGTCATGGTCTGCTCCTTTCCAGCATCTGCGGCCCACCGATACTCCCGGTCGCACGAGGAATTCCGGCGGCCATGATATTCCCACAGGGACCCGCTGTCCAAAGAATTGCCAGCGGGCGAGAACACGATGTTGTCTCTGGTGAGACCCTACGTGGTTCTCATCCTCAGAAGTACATCATCCAAAGCCCCTGCATACGACCGCGACGAGCCACAAGCCAAACGTAATGAGGCTCACGGCGAGGCCAGCCCTGACCCACGCTCCGCATCGATCCCTGCATATCGCCACAAGGCCTATGACGAAGGCCACAGGGGGGGCAAACACGACCAGGACTCCTCCAAGGAATCCGAGGGGAGAGCCTCAGCCAAAGCTGGGAAGACGCAGGAGGGATGCCACGACGTAGAGCCAGGGCGATACCGCCAGCCAGAAGCTGATGCGCCCCATCACACTTGACCTTGTCCGCTCGCGTTCCGTGAATTCCGGCACTCCAGGCACTCCCAACAGCCGGTTCTCATCGCTCATAACCGCACGGTATCCCCCGAATTCGGGCGATTCAGACCACGTACCCGATCCTGTCCGTCATGCGGGTGTTCATCTCGTTCTTCATCTCGGCAGTCACGTTTCTCGCGATCGTGTACGCCTCGCTAAAACACGGGAACTTCTCCATTTCCTCGCGTCTTCTCTGCAAGAACGCATCGATGGTGCAGATGATTCTGGCGGGATTCCCTGCCGCAACCTGGCCGGCCGGAATATCGCGAGATACGATGCTGCCGGCCCCGATAACCACGTTGTCCCCAATCGTCACGCCCGGCAGAATGATGGACCCGGCGCCGACGAACACACGGTTGCCGATCTTGACCTTTCCGATCCTCGTATAGCCCAGATGCATCTTCGTGCTGGCATCGTGGGCAAGGATATGCACGCGAGGAGCCAGAGTCACATCATCGCCGATTTCGATATGCCATATGTGTGCGTAATCGAGGATGACGTCGGCCAACATGTGGAAGTTCTTCCCAACGACCAAGCCTCTCTCTCTGTGCTTCTGGAGCGGATCGTAGCGAAAGACGCAGCGGCGTATCTTTCGTAGAACGTAGCGAAGAGAACCCATCTTGTCTCCTTCTCATGGACTCACAACGGCCGATTCTCACCCAGCCATAGCCGCAATCTTTACTTGGCGGACAGGGAAAATCAAGCCCCAAGATGGGAATGTGCGCCGCGGAGACACGGAGACCGCCGAGGCAGCTTCGAATTCGCGGGAAGAGCGTGGCTTGAACCGCAGTTCCCCGTGCCTTTCGCGCCCCAGGGTGGACGGGTGCGACTACATGCGGCAGTCGAGGAGGGTGCCGACGGGCAGGCTCCCAAGATCGGGGGCGCCGCTGCAGGACCATGAAGCGCCGGGGCAGGAGTCGGTGGAGGGTCGAACCCGAACGCTCACGTGGATCGGCCCTTCGGGCTCCACGACGCGGGACGTGTCCGCGTAGGATGCGTACACCCGGCCGGTCGGATGCAGCAGATCGAAGTCCAGCGTTCTTCCACAAATCAGGTTCGACATCAGTTCATTACCCCCAGTGACTCTATCATATCAGAAAGGCGAACTTCGTTCAAGAATCCAGGGGCCCCGGACACGCAGGAATCGCCGTCTGGCTCCTCCCACCGCTTGAAGTCCGGGTATTATGGGACAACTCCACCGGCGACCGGCAAGAAAAATCGCACACGGCTCACATTCGTCTCCCGGTCGAGCCGATGAAGAACGTATACGAACACGCCGCGATGGACGGCGCAAGAGAAACCCTATGCACATCATTATGAAATGCCCGCGATGCGGTTATCGATGGTGGCTGGACGCCTCCGCAGCGGACCGCCGTCTGCACTGTCGCAAGTGCTCCCTCCTGTTGAAGATCCCCGACCTGGGCGAGCTGTCCGACGCTGCACAGATCATAAACGATGCCCAAGGCGAACTCTACGTGGACGACGAGGGCAAGTTATACGGCTGAGTCGCAGCGCGGGCGATACGCATCGCCCGGATCGCCTGTCCCGGGGGCGACTCGTCCTGCCTGGCATCGCGTCAGTCCGACTCGAAGTCGTCGTCGGGCTCGTCTTCGCCCTCATCCCCTTCCGGCAGGCCTTCGGCTTCCCCGCTCGCATCGATGTGCTCGTTGAATGTCCACTGGTGCAAGGTCTCGATGAGAATTGCCGAGCCGATCGTCTCGTGTCCTTCGTCATTGACTTCCGCCAGTGCCCGCGCCAGCCAGTCGACCAGGCCGCTGACCGCGTTGACGCAGTCCTCGAACTCCAGGTTCACCGGATCGTCCGTGCCGACGACGGTTCCGTGCTCTCTGACATCGACGACGAGTCTTGCTCCGCGACGGTGCATATGCTCCATGGGAGAACGCTCTCCTTCCCAAAACCTGGTTTCCAGCTCATGGCGGCAGCCGACCTCGTTCGCATGCGGGACTTTATGCCCGCATCGCCCTCTCCTGCGCCGCAGTCACCGCACCCGAACCTTCCATGATGTCGTTCTCAATATCGTCGAGGCCATTATAGCCCCGGCGCGCTCCCACGGCAAACCCAAAACAGGCCGGACAAACCGATGCGGCATACGCAAGGACTGCGGTGAGACAGGCGGCAGGATCAGACGGCCTCTTGTACATGCGCCCTCCAAAGAGGTACCATTCCCATACTTGGCTGGCCCGCAAGCCCCCGGTATGGACGCCGGTCCCGGCGAACTCACAGGTCCCGGACGGATCAGATATCTGGAATCGAGGGCTTGGAGCTTGAAGGGATGTGCAAAGACGAACGATGGATGGGAGGACCGCCGTGAGACACGCAAAGATCGTGCTGGAGTTGCCGGAATGGATAGAGTCGTTTGTTGCCCGGCGGGAAGCGGCCTTCGACTGTGCGGAGGCAAGAATGCGGCTGGCAATCGAACTGGCAGATCTGAACGTCGAACACCGGACCGGCGGGCCCTTCGGAGCCGCGATCTTCGAGATCGACACCGGCCGATTAGTCAGCGCCGGGGTGAACCTGGTGGAGAAGTCGAACTGCTCGATTCTCCACGCGGAGATGGTCGCCATCGCCTTGGCCCAGCAGGCTGTGGGAAGCTACAACCTCGGCGGCGAGGGCCGGCCTGCACACGAGTTGGTAACGAGCACGGAGCCCTGTGCAATGTGTCTTGGTGCGATCCCCTGGTCCGGCGTTCGGCGGGTGGTCTGCGGCGCCGCGGGCGAGGATGCCTGCGCCATCGGCTTTGACGAAGGGGCCAAACCGGCCGACTGGGTCGGCGAGTTGCACAAACGGGGAATCACGGTCGTACGAGGCGTTCTGCAAGCCGAAGCCCACGCCGTGCTGCGGCGATACCTTGAGCGCGGTGGCGCCATCTACAATGCCTCAGGGGGCGCATAGCCCCACCGAAGCGTTCCGAAGGCTCGATCAGCGAGGTTGCGGCTGAGTCGCCAACGGATTGGCCGCCGGAGTCTTCGACGCTGGCGGCGCGTTCGGATCGGGCCGCGCGGGCGTCGGCGCGATGCCCAGATGCTTCTCGATGCGTTCAAGACGCTGGTCCAACTGTGTCAGCTTGGCATCGACGGAGTCGATCTTGACGGTCAGGACCTTGAGGTCGGCGGCAAGGTCGATGAGATGCCGCTCGGTCATGTCCATGTACCGCTCCATGAGCCGCTCGTTGGCGTTGATCGCGCGGGCGGCATCGGACTGAGCAGGCGCCACGCCGTAGACATGGGTTTCGACCTCGTACCCGTTGCGGTCCCGTCCGGTCGAGGTGGACAGGCCGAGGACGATCATACACGCGACAATCCCGGCGGCGATACGACAGACAGTATAACTTCGTTTCATCCGGATCCCCTTACCATTGCACAAGACCGTGGTGCACCACTCCCATTGGATGGTTGGCGCTCCATAGCTACTATCGGCAGACGACCGGCGGGGATTTAGATGGGTTTTCGGACTTGGGCGACATTCCGGGCGATCAGTCGGCGTCGGTCGGCGGGACGATGGGTTCCCATTGGATTCGGGCCGCGCCGAGGATCGTGCCGGTCGCGTAGGCAACATCGACGAGCGAGATCTGGTAGTCCGTCAGGGCCTGAATCTCGGACGTTTGGGCGTTGGCGAAGTTGAACTGGGCATCGAGCACGTCCGTGCTGTTGCTCATGCCGACTTCGAACGATCGCTGTTCGGCTTCATACAGGCGAGCATTGACGATGGTGTTCTGCCGTGCGGCCAGAATCCGCTGCCAGTTGGCCTCGACTTGGTCGATGGCGTTCAGCACTTCGAGCTTGATCACTTCCTCGCGATTGCGGCGGGTCGCCAGATCCTGACGGCGCTGGTAGATGGCGCGACGCAGCCCGTTCTTGGCAGCCTGGTTGCCGATAGGAACAACCAACTGTAAACCCAGACGATGATTCACGAAGTGGCTGGTACCCAACATATCGAACGACTCATTGCGGGTTTCGCCTGTCGCGTTGATGTTGTACGAATAATCGAGGCTGGCCAGAGGCAGCATCTGGTTGCGTGCATAGTCCACGGCGTCCGCGTCCTGGAGAAGTTGCAGTTGCAGTTCGAGCAGCTCCATCCGCGACTCCATGGCCTGCGCGACAAGTCTCGTCTGCTCCAGCTCATAGCGGACAGGATCGGGCAATGTAGTCGGGATCAGGATGGTCGGCGTCTGCATATTCATGCCCGCTCTGTTGACGACCCGTTTGAGCTCCCGCTCGCGATCCCGGAGGGTGTTCTCGGCGACGATAATGGCCTCCAACTGCTGCGCCACGCCCGACTCGGCCCGGATGACCTCGATCTGCGAACGCTGGCCGGCGTCGACGAGACGCCGGGCCCGTTCCAGTTGGGCCTGGGAAAGCTCATACTGCTGCTGTCTGACTTCGAGTTCCCGACGCGCCGCGTAAAGACGCCAGTAAACCCGGTCGATGGCGGCCAGAACCGTGATGATGTCGAGCTTCGTCCGGGCGCCCACGATATCCCGATTGTAGGTGGCAATCCGGATCGAGTACGTGCTGACCCATTGCCCTGCGTTCTTCAGGAGGGGATGGCTGACGGACATCGAGAACGCATTCTCATAGGATGGATCGTACGGACCGTCCACGTTCAGATCATTGGTTCGCGAATCAGCCAGGTCGAAAGTCACCGTGCCGCCCGTTCGCAACGGCACCTGGACGCCTGTATCCAGCCGGACGCTTTCATTCTGGGAGGTTGCCACAATGGGGACACGCACGCCCGTATTGCCGACTTCCGCAGAGCCCCCAAAAGGCAGATCGGTCTTGGCGAGATTGGCGCTGGCGAAGAACGCGGACTCGAATTTGGCCTCCTCCTGGCTGAGTTGTGCTGTGGCGATGGTCGGACTGATCAGGCTGGCCTTCAGTTGCAGGTTGTTCTCCAGCGCCATGGCCCGGCATTGCTCGAGCGACAACTCCATCGTCGCAGGCGGCTCGTTTGCCTCCGGGGCGGCCTGGTTGGGATCAGCCTTCGTGAGTTCCAGCGGCTCGATCTCGTGGACCTTCTCGCTGACCTTGGCCGCCAGGGCCGGATCGTAACCGCCTATATGCGAATGACAGCCGACCACCAAAACGACAAGAAGCCACAGCGCGGCCACCAACCGCATATCTCGCAGAACAGTACAATTACTCATGCCTGAGCGCCTCAATAGGGTCCAACCGTGCGGCCTTGATGGCCGGGAACATGCCGAAGAAGACGCCGACCGAGCCGGCAAAACCGAAGGACAGGCCGATCGCCCACAGCGGGATGTAGGCCATGTCGAGACGGGCGCCGGGAATCTTCGCGATCAGGCTCGTCAATCCTTGTCCGATCGCGGTGCCCATGAGCCCGCCGAACAGGCACAGCACAACCGCTTCGACCAAAAACTGCAGGAGAATCGCCGAGGGACGGGCCCCTACCGCTTTGCGCAGGCCGATTTCGCGGGTCCGCTCGGAAACGGAGACGAGCATGATGTTCATGATCCCGACGCCACCGACCAGCAGGGAGATCCCCACGACTCCGCCCGCGACCGCCGTGACGCCCATGGCAATCTTGTTGAAGCCTTTGAGAATTTCCTCAATTACGTCCATGCGGAACGTGTCCGGGTCGCCCGGCTCCAGCCGTCGGGACTGGCGAAGGAAGAACCGCAGTTCCGCCTGGGCCTCAGACGAAAGATCCGGGCTGCGGCAACAGGCGATGGCATAGATCCACGGGTCCCACAGCCGCCACGCTGTGGGGAACGGAATGAAGACCTCGTCCGAGGAGCCCATCTGGCCGAACATCCCGGACTCGACGCGGCTCTCGACGACCCCGACGATCCGGAAACTCCGCCGGTCGATGATGATTCGTTGGCCGATGCAGTCCTGTTCGAGCTGCAACTGATCTCGGACTCGGGGCGTGATCAGGCATACCTGCCAGCCGTTCTCCTCATCCATCAGCGTAAAGGGCCGGCCCAGAATCACCGAACGGCTCTCGATCTTGTGCCAGGAGGGGTTGATGCCGAAGACCCGGGCACTGTCGATGCTGTGAACACCGTAGCTGACCATCCGGCTCCGTTCGATCATCAGGGTGTAGTCCGAGATGGAGGGACATCGCTCCAGCAGGCCATCGAATTGCTCCGGCTGGAACCGGATCACACGCCAGTTGAAGTTCTTGAACCGTCCCGTGCGGGGCCAATCCGGGCTGATGTAGATCTTGTTCGTGCCGAGCGATTCGAAGTCCAGGAGGATCTTCGCCTTCAACCCGGTCAGGGCCGCGATCACGGCGGTGACGGACGCCACGCCGATCACAATCCCGATGGTGGTCAAGGCCGAACGGGTCTTGTTTGTCCAGATCTGGCCGAGCGCCAGCCGGATGCTCTGCATCAGCAGAACCGTCAGCACCAGGGGGGCGGTCAAAAGACGAAGCATCTACATCTCCTTGTCCACAACATGAGGCTCAAGCTCAAGCCCCCAAATTCGAAATCCGAAACTCGAAATCCGAAACCAATTCGAAGCACGAAATACAAATGATCGAAGCGGTATCGCACGCCAGAGCAACCGTTTTGAATTTCGAATTTCTGTCATTTGAATTTGTTTCGGATTTCGAGCTTAGAATTTCGGATGTCACGGTTTCAGGCTGTTTCGACTCCTGTGGCCACAAGCCGCTTTGCGCCCGTCTGCTCATCGGCAACGATCTGGCCGTCGCGCATCCGCACGATCCGCTTGGCGTGATGGGCGATGTCGTCTTCGTGCGTGACCATGATGATCGTCTGGCCCTCGCGGTGCAACTGCTCAAACAGGGACATGATCTCGAGACTGGTGCGAGTGTCCAGGTTGCCCGTCGGCTCATCCGCCAGAAGGATGCTCGGCCTGTTGACGAGGGCACGGGCGATGGCCACCCGCTGCTTCTCCCCGCCGGAGAGCTGGTTCGGGCGATGCTTCACGCGTTCGCCCAGGCCGACCTTCGCCAGGGCCTCTTTCGCCCGGACCTTGCGAGTGAGCCAGCCTTCGCCGCCGGCGTAGAGCAGGGGCAGCTCCACATTCTTGAGTGCGTTCAGCCGCGGCAGCAACTCGAACGATTGGAAGACAAAGCCAATCTGCGCGTTGCGAACGCGGGCCAGTCCGGCCGCGCTGAGCCGCGTCGTATCCCGGCCGTCCAGTTCATAAGTCCCGCCCGAGCAGCGGTCCAGGCACCCGAGGATATTCATCAGGGTGCTCTTGCCCGAGCCCGATGGCCCCATGATCGCCACGTACTCGTTGCGCTTCAGCTCCAGGTCCACGCCCTTGAGCGCGTGGATGGATTCCACGCCCACCTTGTAGACCCGTGTGACCGCACTGAGCCGGATCACGCTGTCATTTGCTTTGGTTTGGGTCATTGGCGTCCTTTGCGCCCGCTTTCTTTTTGGCCTCTTCCTCCGCCTTGGCCTCTCGCTCGTCCTTGATGAGCTGGTCGTGCTTCATCTTCTCCAGCTCCTTGTACGGCCCAACGACGATCTTGTCCGTCTCGGTCAGGCCGGATTCGATGACGGTGTGCGTCGTATTGCTGGCGCCGATCTTCACAGGAACCGCCGCCGCCTTGCCGTCCCGGCAGCAGTACACGATCGAGGCGTAGGACTTCTTCTTCTCCTCCTCGGTGAGCTTGTCGCGAATATCGACGGGCAGTTCGTCCACCTTTCGTCCCAGAACCGCCTGGCTCGGCAGGACCAGGATATCCTTGTGCGTCGCGACCTCGATATCCACGTCGGCCGTCATGCCTGTGAAGACCTGCTCATTCGGATCGACCAGCAGCACCTCGGTTTCATAGTATTTCGACCCATCGGTCCCGATCTTGCGGCTCAGGGCAACTGTCTGCACAATGCCTGGAAAGACCTTGTCCGGCCATGCCTGGATGTTGACGCGGGCCTTCTGTCCAGGGCGGAGCTTGCTGACATCCGATTCGTCGACCTGGGCGACAACCAGCATCTCGGAGAGGTCGCCCACCTCCATGATCACCGTGCCGGGATTGTTCATCGTGCCGACGATGGCCATCTCGCCGACCTCGGCCTCAATCCGCGTGATGGTGCCGTCGATGGGGGCTGTGATCGTCGTATAGCTCAGCATCTCCTGGGCCTGGGCGATCCGGGCGTCCGATCCCTCCAGGTTGTGCTCCTGGACCTTGAGATTCAGCTCGGCGGACTGGAGCGAGTGCTGCGCAGCCTCGTACTGGGCCTGCAATTCATCGACTTTGAGCTTGGCCTGATCGAACTCGGCCTGGCTGATGTCGTTCGTGGCGACGAGCCTCCCCTGCCTCTGGAGGTCCGTCCTGGCCTGTTCCAGTGTGGCGGCGGTCCCCAGCAGACTGGCCTTCTGGCTGGCGATCCTCGCCTTCTCGACCTCGATTTGTGCGGCCTGCGCATCTCGAGCGGCCTGGGCCGATCGCAGACTGCTCTTCAAATCCTTCGCGTCAAGCTGCACAAGAACCGACGGCGGCACGGGTGGATTGGCGTTCGGATCCCCCCTGGTCACGAGGGCCCCCTCCTCGTAGGGCAGCGCGATCACCCGGGCCGAGACCTTGGCGCTGATCTCGACGTTTCGCTTGGGCTCGATTTCGCCCGGGGCACTGACGAACTCGATCAACTCGGCACGTTGGACGGGCTCGATCCGCACGATCGTGGGCTTCTCGCCGCCGCCGGCCATGCGTCTCTTGACTACGAAACCTGCGGCCAGACCCACGACCGCAAGGGCCACAACAATGATGATCACAATGCGAAGTTTTCTCACACCTGCGCCCTTCCAAGCACCTGTCGACGTCCAAGACAGCAGACCCGCCCGGGTCCCCTATCATAGACGCATGAAACCTGCGTTCATTGCCATCGCTGACCAGGAAAAAAAACCGGCTCCCGCCGGGGCCCATCCTCCCGGACAACCTCGATAGCCTCACCGCCAACCCTCCTTGTACGGGCCGCCCACCGTGGACACTACAGTCTACCACGAATACCGCCCACCGGCAAACAGAACCAGCCGGTTCCCAGCCCCTGTCGCTCGTGCAAGTTTTCGAGCATCAGGGACTCCTCCGTGAACGGGCAAATCCGAAATTCGAAGCGCCAAATCCGAAACAAATTCAAAGCACAAAGCCCAAAGGACTGAAACGCTGTCGCGTCGCCGGCGGATTGGTGTTTTGAACTTTGGATTTTGGTCATCTGAGCTTGTTTCGGATTCCGACACTCGTGCTTCGAGTTTTTGCCGGAGTATGCCATCGGTGTGTTACCGTTCTGTTACGGCCAAAGAAAAAAAGTGAGGCCTGATCCTCATGTTGGATCACCTTGGGCGATGAAGGGGTAGATGGCAGGCCTGCGTCCGGCGGACAAAAAAATGGCGTCGTCTGGCACAACGACGCCGGAGAAAAAGATGAAACGGTTTTCACCCTCTTTATCGGCCTGCACCATCCGAAATGACCAGTTTTTTTAAGAAAGAAATGCGGACCCTGCAACAATGGCAGCTCCTCGCGTCCGATAATTCGCAATGGTCCCATAGGATCACAGCCTGACGCACACGAAACCATCCCCGTACATACGCAGGAATGGATTTGCACCGCCTCCCGGAATCGGTATAATCTTGCCTGCCAGTCGAACAACAGAAAACATCCCATGGTGGTGGATAGTTAGGAGTTCCTTATGCTGCTTCCAAGATTCATAAGCAAGTTGTTGGCCGTGTTGCGTGGCAATGTGGCTCCGCCGTTGATCCTCATATCAACCATGCTCGGTTTCTGGACGGGCCTGATGCCGGGCTGGTCCGGCCTGCACACGGTGCTCGTGGTGATCGTGCTGGTGCTGAACGTCCACATCGGCCTGTTCATCCTCTCGCTGGGCGTCGGCAAAGCGGTCAGCCTCGCGGCGGCGCCCGTACTGTACCACGTCGGCGTCTGGATGCACGCCCACGCGGACGGACTGCTGGCGACCCTGTCGTCCATCCCGGTGATCGGCCTGACGGATTTCAGCCGATACGCGCTGGCGGGCGCCCTGGTCGTCGGGCCGGTCCTCGGCGCGGTCATCGGCCTAGTGCTGGCGTTCGTCGTGATGAACTTCCGCCGGATGATGGTGAAACTCGATGAGAAATCCGAGAAATTCCGCAAGTGGTACTCCAATCCCTGGGTGCGGGTGCTCGACTGGGTCCTGATCGGCAAGCGGACCAGGGACGTCAAGTCGATGTTCGCCAAGGCCAAGTACATCCGCAAGGTGGGCGTCGCGTTGGCCATCCTCCTCGTGGGCGGTTTCCTCGTGGGCGTACACTTCATCCAGGACTCGATGGTGAAGGATTACGCCGCCAATACGCTCACGAATGCCAACAAGGCCGAGGCCGATCTCGCGGAGCTGGGCCTCGACGTCCTCAGGGGCGACGTCTCCGTCACCGGCATACAACTGACGGACCCGCAGAACGCGATGCAGAACCACACCGTGGTCGGCAAGATCGAGGCGGATGCCAGCGTGTATGACCTGCTGCTCGGCAAGCTCGTGCTCAACAAGGTGCAGGTCTCCGAGGTGAATTTCGACCAGGCCCGGCAGGTCGCGGGAAGGATCCTGGAGGCGGTCACAGCCAAGGCGGAAGAGCCCTTCGATCCGAACGCTCACAAGGTGGACGCCAACGACGTCGCCAAGCTCGAGAAGTACTTCAAGGATGCCAAGAAGCTCAAGGAGCAGTTGGAGAAGCTGCGAAACTGGCTGCCCGACAGCAACGAGACAACTCCCACCGTCGAGGAGAAGCCGCACAAGTACCTGGATTACCTCAAGGCCAAGGCCCTGACGCCGGCCTCGCCGCGAATGCTCGCCAAACTGCTGGTGGCGGATAAGACGGAAATCCCCTCGGCCCTGTTCGGCAACAGCAGGGTGGACGTGAACAACCTCAGCGACGCGCCGGCTGCCGCCAAACTGCCCATCGAGATGCAGATCAAGTCGTATGTCACGAAGGCCCTGGTCAAGGTCGTGATGGACTACTCGAAGGGCGACACGCCGGAACTCTCCGGCACGTTCGAGGGCCTCGATCTGGGCAAGATGCAGGAGGGGTTCTCGCAGGACGCCGGACTCCAGTTCCAGTCGGGCCTCGCCTCGGGCACTTTCGCCGGCACCCTGACCAAGGAGCAGATCGACCTGACCCTCGACCTCGGGATCAAGGACCTCAAGGCCACTGGGACCGGCAAAGGCGTGCTCGGCCTGGGAGCGGAAGAAACCTCGCGCGTGATGGAGGTCCTCAACGAACTCAAGACGACAATCCGGGTCGTCGGCCCGGTGACGCAGCCGCGACTGGTCTTTGATACGAAGGGCCTGACCAAGGAATTCCAGGACGCCCTGGTCGCCGCCGGCAAACAACGGCTCCAGCAGGAAGTCAACAAGCAGATTCAGGAGCAACTCGACGGCAAGTTGGGCGAGAAGATCCCCACCGAGTTGAAAGACAAGCTCCAGGGCGGAAGCAAGGGGATCGTCGAAGGCCTCGGCGGCCTGCTCGGCGGAAAGAAGAAAGAAGAAGAGAAGAAATAGCAGCAGAGACAACAAAGGCTGCGGTCACACCGGCCGCAGCCTTCTTCCCTTTCGACATCTCAAGACCTGCTCCGGGACGCGGCGCCCTTTCAGCAGGGAATACTCAGTCCGACCCGCGACGGCGATGCAAAAGAGGCGATTTCTGTGCCGTCATGAAACGACCGGCAGCGCCACCCTGCACCTGTCGGAAATCCTCCCCAGTTGTCACAATTTGGCGGCACTGAATCGGTCTTTCGTGGTCTTTCTCTCTACCCATTGACAAATCGCCAAGTTCAGGTACAATGCTTTAGAGTGGAGGTTATGTGGGTACGCGTAGTACCGACCCGCCTGATGGCCAAGCGGGTGCCATCGTGAGGTCTGTACCATAGGGGTGGCGTCTGCAAGAGAAGTGTGTTCAGGCATGCGACGCCAATAGAGACAAAGGTATGGCGGAGGGGAGAAAAGGAGAAGGGTATGAAGAGTCATGTGATGAGAACGGGACTCGTTGTCCTGTGCTGTATGGCGGGTCTGTCATACAGCAGCGCATCGGCCGCAATGACCGTGCTGGATGATTTCAACCGTGCCGACGGCCCGCTCGGTGCGAACTGGACCATCCAGAATGGGTACTTCGACGTCGTGAGCAACACGGCTCGCGGGGGCAACTCGGCCATCGCCACCTACAATGGCGTGACCTCCTGGGCCCTGGAGGCTGACGTCGCGGCCAATGGGACCGCCCTCCAGTATACCGGATTGATCCTGGGATACGCGGACCTCGACAACTGCCTGTTCATGAAGGTGCAAGAGCAGAGTCCATATCCAGGACAGTTCACCCATGCTGCGTTCTACTATGGTAACAACACCACCAGTGGGTTCGGACCCGGCTTCTTTGGCCTTGACAACTACTTCACAACGGCTCACATGCGGGTGGAGCTGGTTGGCAGCACCGTCACGATGACGTTCTCGAACATTGATGGCGGTCCTGGCACCCAAGTCTACGTTGCCACCGGCGCTCCGAACACCGGCGGCAACGGCATAGGAATCTGTGGGTATGACGGCTACGCGATCCTGGACAATTTCGCGGCCGATATCGACGGAGGTCCGACAATCCCCGCCCCCGGCGCAATCCTGCTGGGCGCCCTCGGCACTGGCATCGTCGGCTGGTTGCGGAGACGAAGAACGCTGTAACAGAGCTCCGACAGTGGTTTCCCTCTGGGGCTGCACAATCCCTGTGCAGCCCCATTTCATCTGGCGTTTCCTCACTGCTGGTTCCATGTCTGGCCCCTCGTGGTTTCTGGGCGGCTGCAATCCACCCATTCCTTCTCCCGGCTCATGCAGTACAGGGCGTGCGCAGTCCCGTGAAATCTTCCGTGCCGGCTCGCGACTAATCGTTTGAAGGAATGGACAAGGAAAAGGGTATGGAGTCACGACAGGGAGGACAAAAGAGTCAATCAGGGCTGAAGAGCCCATAGAGAGAGGGCACGTGTGCTCTCGTGCCGGATAAGACACACGTGCCCCATTATTTTATGTATGCGCTGCGCGACGCGGCTCCATTGACAGGAGCGGTGGGCGGAGCCCACCCCACTGCTGACGCCCTTCAAGAAGAGCCGCTCGCCGCAAGGTCCACTCAGATCATCAATCGCCAATCACAAACCGCAAATGCCTACAGACTCCAGCCTTGCCGGTACGGCGGATTGAGGTACTGGTTGGCTTCGTCGCAGTTGGTGAACCGCACGGCAGCGGCGTCCCACTCGAGCTTCGTGCCGGGCATCTTGATCGCGATCACGCCCAGCATGGCCAGTTCCGTCAGCGGGCCGCCGTAGGAGAAGTCCGATCCGGCCTTGCCGCCCTCGCGAATCGCCCGCAGCCAGTCGTCGTGATGCTCCTTGACCCGCGGAATCTTCTGCTCGGGCAGTTTGTATGCCTTCATGGCCGTTTCCGGGATGATCCGCACGGGATTGGCGCCGTGCGAGCCATACATGATGACGCCCTTGTCGCCGTAGACGTAGGCGCCGGTGTCAACCGGCTTGCGCCCTTCCTCCAACTCCTTGGCTGCCGGAATCTTCTCGGTGCCGCTGTGCCAGGCGAGCGTGATCGGCCCGCGATCCCCCTTGGCCGGGAACTCGAACGTGATGATGTCGCCCTTGGGGTAGGCGTCACCTTGCGTCTTGGGATCGTAGTCTTTCACCTGGGCTACGACGGTCTTCGGTGCGCCGAGATCCAGAGCCCAGAAGACCGGGTCCACGACATGGCAGATCCAGTCGCCGATGGTCCCGTTGCCGAACGGGACCCAACCCCGCCAACTGCCGGGCAGATAGAAGGAATGGTACAACCGTTGCTGCGCGGGACCCAGCCAGAGGTCCCAATCCAACTCGCCCGGGATGTCTTCCTTATCGCCCAGGCGAGGCAAGTGGTCGACGCCGGAATTCACGGCGTTACAGCCGCAATGGATCGTGTGGACGTTCCCGATCGCGCCGTCCCAGATCCATTCACAGAACGTGCGGATCGTGTCATAGGAATGGCCCTGATTGCCGAGTTGCGTCACCACTCCGTGTTCCTGTGCGGCCTTCATGAGGGCCCGGACCTCGCCGACGGAATGAGCCAGCGGCTTCTCGCAGTAGACGTGCTTGCCCCGCTTGATGGCGGCCATGGCCGCGACGGCGTGCGTATGGTCGGGCGTCCCGACGATCACCGCGTCGATCTGCTTGTCCATCTCGTCGAACATCTTGCGGAAATCGCGGTACACCTTGGCCTTGGGGAACATCTGAACGGTGGAGGCCCGCCGCAGATCGACATCACAGAGGGCCACGATGTTCGCGCCGCAGCCGGCCACAGCCTTGATGTCCTCGCCGCCCATGCCGCCGGCGCCGATGCCCGCAACGTTCGGTCTTTCGCTGGGGGGCGTCTGCCCCTGCCCCAGGACATGACGCGGCACAATGGTGAACGCTGCGACCGCACCCGTCGCGGACTTCAGGAAACGCCGCCTCGATGTTTTGATCGAATTGCTATCCATACCCAACCCTCGAAATCACGTGGTTTGTCGATCGTCCCCATGCCACCGGGACCCCAGAAGTGTAGCACGATCCGTGGGAAAGCGAAAATCAATTCTTCTTGCCCCAGCGTTCGGGAATGGGCTCCAGCAGGACTGCCCGGCAGTGAGTGAGCTTCGGCCCGGACTTGAGAAAGCCGACGATACAGCCCTTGTTGTTGATATCCACCGGGGAGAAGTCCTTCCTCGATCCCTCAGCCACGTAGAGGTCCAGGTGGATCAGGCCGCAATTGGGGTCCCACAAATAACGTCGAAACCGAGGCCGAGGGGGGAAGGACTTCTCGGGCAGCCACCTGGGCCGTCTGCTTTCCAGTTCATCGAAGACGATCTGGTTGGCGTCGTTGATATCGAAGTGACATATCCCTCCCGTCACGCCGAGATCCCGCATGCCGCCCCCTCGATCCCACAGGAAGAAATGCCATTGGCCATCCGCCGTATGGGCGGTGCCCACGATCTGTCCACGATCGTTGATCGCATGGGCGGCCGTCCCATCTCCACCCAGGGACGGCAGGATCGTCACCCAGTAGAATCCCGACGATCTGCGCAGGGCGACAAGGAGAGACAACACGACCAAAGAGGTCGCAACAAGACCAACGAGGATCGCACGAGATCGCTTCTTCATTCTGCACCTCCATCATTTTCAACAAATCCGCCACGGCGAATCTACATCTTTACAGATCCTCGTGCAAGCCTCTCGGCTCTGTTCATGTGAATGGGTTCGGGGGTATAGTCTACGCTGGCCCGAGCCGTGTAGGCAGGTGGTGATTGACAAGACAGCACAGGAGCAATGCACCGTGGGTACAATCCGAGTCGCCATGTGTCAGATCGTTTGCATGGACGGAGACAGGCGAGGGAACCTCGTGCGGATCGAGTTGGCAGTCGAAGAGGCCGCACAAGCCGGGGCCCAGATCGCATGCCTTCCGGAATCGGCCATCCTCGGGTGGGTGAATCCGGATGCACACCAGCGGGCGCAGCCAATCCCGGGCAAGGATTCGCAATGTCTATGCGAAATCGCAGAACGACACAAGATATTCCTGTGCGTCGGCCTGGATGAAAAAGCCGGGGAGGACCTTTACGACTCGGCCCTGCTCATCGACGGGACAGGCCGGATTCTCCTGAAGCATCGCAAGATCATCCTGCTCAGCGAGTTGATGACGCCGCCGTATGCGGCCGGGAGCGAGGTCCAGGTCGTGGAAACGCCGCTCGGCAGGATCGGCATTCTGATCTGTGCCGACACGCACGAGCCCCAGATCCTTGCGAGAATGGCAGAGCTCAAGCCCGATCTCGTTCTGGTGCCGTATGGCTACGCTGCCCAGGAGGACCAGTGGCCCGAGCACGGCAAGGAACTCGAACGCGTTGTCACGAACGCGGCCAGGACGTTCCATGCGCCGGTGATGGGCACGAATCTGATCGGCCAGATCACACACGGTCCCTGGGCCGGCCGGACCTATGCGGGACACAGCGTCGCCGCCGACAGGACAGGCAAGATCCTGACGGTCGGTCGGGACTTCGACAGGGATGTCGTGCTCGTCAGATGTCTTCCACGAGCCTGCACGGGAAGGTAGAACGGTGCCGGCCCCACTCGCGAGCGGTCTGCATCACGATCAGACCGGCCATGACCTCTTTCGTGTCGTTGGTTCGTGGGCCGCCATCCACCGCCGGCTGCCGGCCTGCTTCTTCACGGGCGTGGCCGACCGATTCCGAAATCCGCTGGCGGATCGTCCGGTACCTTTGCTTGAGCAGAACGAGAAACGCCTGCGTGTCCGCGGACTTCACGGGACCGACCGTCGAGCAATGGATATCCGCATAGAGCTTCAGGATCACGCTGAGCCGCATTTCGGGACCGGCAGTCTTGTCCCACGGCAAAAAAGGCAGGCACGCAAAATCCAGCCAGAACGCCTCCTTCGGGGAGTATCCGAGTCCACGAAGGTCCTTCACGTGCTCCCGGTGCATCCAGCGAATCGATTGCAGGATGTCATGGAGCCAATCCGGCCGGACTTCTTCAAACCTGCTCGAGCGCGAGCCGCGATGAGCCCCGCGAGCAGTCGATAGCATCGTACACTCTCCTCACTTTCCGTCCCGGCGTGATAGTCAGCCCCCCGCGAACCATCGGGCCATACCAAGGTGCAAACCGTAGAATGCAGGAGACGAAACCACCTGACTCCATTGCCCATTTTAACATCGCCCGCCGGTTCCGCCAGTCCCAAATGCGAGAAAAATCTGGTTCGGTGTCGCTGCGACTAATTCACAGCACCGGCGAGAGGGGCGATGCCCGACAGGGAGGTCGTCGATTGCCCCAGTTGCATCCGGTCCAGGACGCCCGACAACAGGCGGATGTGACGCTCCTCTTCGCCGACCATAGTGTCGATCATCCTGCGGCTCTCGGAGTCGTGGACGAATCCCTTCAGTCCCCGGTAGAAGACTGCGACCCCATGGGCCCGCTGGATCGCGTCGCGAACGATCTGCTCGGCGGTCTCTCTTCCGGTCGGCTCGCCTCGTGACTTCGGATGGGTCGCGAAACAGGTCAGACTCGCCATAACCTGAGGATTGGAAAGGAGATAGTTGTCGGGGTCGAAGGTGCCGAACTGGCCCGTCCGCTCGGAATACTCCCGTCGGACGCGGGCCCATGCCTGCTGATGCTTCGCCTTCCAGGCCGCCAGGTTGTAGTAGATGTTCCGGCATTCCCGATCGGCGAATCGCTCCGCCGCCTGCAGAAAGAACCGAGCGGCCTTGTGCTCCACCTCTTCCGCAATCCGCAGGACTTCGAATACGTTGAACTGCACGTCCTCGGAGGCCCCTCCGCGAGCCTCCGTTTCATGGTATGTTTGAGGCCATTCAAGCGTCTGATTCTGATTCATATGCCACCTCAGCATGTCTGATACCCAAGGCCAAAGCCCATCAGTTTCTCTTTCTCAATGGTACGGGAGGACTGCTAAGATCGCGTTAAACCCCCATTAGCTTTTGGCGAATTCGCAAGATATCCTCGCAGAGGCGAACATCTTGATTTCCCATCGATCCCAGCGGACAATAGCGGGTCAGGAGTCAGATGCAGATGAAGAAAGGGATTGATATGGGCAGGTCAGCATGGATTGTCGTCGCCGTGGCTGCGTGTGCGGCCGGTTGCACACCGACATACAGAGTGCATGTGAACACCTACTCGGACTTGGCCGAGCCGCTGAGTCGGACGACGCCAATCTATATTGCGGCCGACCCCAACTCCGCCAACCCCATCCTCCGCAGACAGATCGCCTCGAAAATTCGCGACCTGCTCGAAGGCAGCGACTATCATCCCGTCGAGAAGATACAGGCCGCCGCCTATGTGCTCACGTTCGAGATGGGGATCGATTCGCAGCGGGTCGTTGATTATACGCCGATCTACGGCCCCGTCGGCGGCTATTACTACGGCGGACATGGAAGACGTTTCGGCTGGGGCATGGCTTACACAACCTACGTGCCCTACGTCGATACGGTCTACACGCACTGGCTCAAGATGAGACTGTACGCCACGACAGACGCGAACCAGCCGGCGGATGCCAATGAGGTGGCCCAGCCGTCGGAGAGCAAGATGGTTTGGCTGGGAGAGGCCTCGCTCGGAACGGGCAGCCCGGAGGCCCGCGAGGCGGTGAACTACCTGCTGGCAGCCTGTATCGAGTACTTCGGCGCCGACACGCGAGAATGGGTCACCGTGGCGATCCGCGAGGATGATCCCCGCATTTCGGGCATCGCGACGGAGTGAGGATGGAGGAGGTCTGCATCATCGGTGCGGGTCCGGCGGGTCTGATGGCCGCGATCCACGCGGCGCAGAACCATGCGAAGGTCCTCGTCCTGGAGACCAACACGACCGCCGGATGCAAGCTCCTGCTCACGGGCGGAGGCCGGTGTAACTTCACACACATGGGCGGCCCCGAAGAAATCGCCAAGGCATTCGACAAGCCGGGACGCTTCCTGCGACACAGCCTGTACGAGTTCCCTCCCGACGAGGTGAGGGAGTTCTTCCAGTGGCGGGAACTGCCCAGCACGCTCGAATCGGACGGCTGCGTATTTCCGATCAGCAACCAGGCGGCTGACGTACGCAATATCCTCATAGCCGAGACCATCCAGCTTGGCGTGCGGATTCGCTACCAATCGCACGTGGAGAGCGTCGTCGCCGCAGACGACGGCTTCGCGATCCACACCGAGAACGGACAAATCCCCACCTCACGGGTCATCATAGCCACAGGCGGCCTCTCCTGGCCCCAGACGGGCTCGACAGGCGATGGGTATCGTTTCGCCACTGAGTTGGGCCATATCGTGATCTCACCCAAGCCGGCGCTGGTCCCTCTGGTTGCGCAAGAGCCCTGGGTGAGCGATCTGGCGGGCGTCTCGCTGGCGAACGTCAGACTGCGGGCGACTGTGGGCACGCGCACGTTCAGCGCCCTCGGCAACATGCTGTTCACCCAACGCGGCATCGGCGGTCCGGCGGCCCAGGACCTCAGCCGGCACCTGGCCGATGCGATCTTTCAGAACGCCCACAGCATTCCCATCGAGATCGACATTCTGCCCGGTCTGGATGAGGGACAGTTGGACAAACAGTTGCAGCACGAATTGCAGGCCCAGGCGAAGAAGAACGTGGCAAACGTCTTGTCGGAGTGTCTCTCGCTCCCGAAGCAGCTCTCGCAGACACTGTGCCTGCTCGCCGGGTCCGGTCGCAATGCGCAAGCAGGCCAGCTCGCCAGCGAGAAACGCAGGCAACTCACGCAAACCATCAAGAAGTTGCCTCTGTGCATCACAGGGGCTGAGCCGATAGCCAAAGCCACGGTCACCCGCGGCGGAGTGAGTCGGGACGAGATCGACCCCAAGACCATGGAGTCGAAGATCCGGCCGGGGTTGTTCTTCGCAGGCGAAGTGATCGACCTGGACGGCCCCTGTGGTGGCTACAACCTGCAGATGTGCTGGTCCACCGGCGCCCTGGCCGGCCGCTCGGCAGCGGAAACCCCAGGGCAGACGAGAAAATCCACGTAGGGTGTGCCAGACCACGCAGTCTCTCTATTTCGCGGCCGGCTTGTAGTACTCCAGCGCCTCCGGCAGCAGTTCCTGGAGTTTCTGGATGCGGCTCGCGTCGGCCGGGTGCGTGCTGAGGAATGCAGGCGTCGAAGAACCCTTCCCTTTCGCAGCCGACATCCGCTGCCAGAAAATCGCCGCCTCGTGGGGGTCGTAGCCTGCCATCGCCATGAAGATCGTGCCCAGACGATCCGCCTCGTACTCGTGCTTGCGGCTATAGGGCAGCAGGACCGCGACCTGCGAGCCGACGGTGAAGGCACTCGTGAAGATGCTCTGGGTCGCCTCCGGCTGATTCTTCAACGCGGTGGACAGCGCCACGCCGCCCAACTGAACCACCAACTGCTGGCTCATCCGCTCCGATCCATGCTTGGCATATACGTGGGCGATCTCGTGACCCACCACAACCGCCAAACCCGCTTCGGTCTGCGTCAGGGGCAGGATGCCTGTATAGACAACGACTTTGCCGCCGGGCATGGCGAAGGCATTGACGTTCGGGTCCTCAACCAGATTGAACTCCCACTCGTAGCCTGCGAACGGGTCCTCGCTGCCCGTTTCCTGCGAGTACCGGCTTACGGCGGCCCGGATGTTCTCGCCCACTCGTTTGACCATCGCGGTCTTGGCCGCGTCGGTGCTCAGCTTGCTCTCATTGATGAACGTGCTGTACTGCTGAACGCTCATCGAGTTGATAATCGAGTCCGGCACGAAGTTCAACTGCCGCCGGCCCGTAATCCCCACCTCCGCGCAACCCGCCAGCATGAACGACAAACCCAGCAACGCAACAACAACACGATTCGCAGCTTTTTTCATAACGGCACTCCCTTTTCTCTATTGGCAACGCCTTACGGCCATAGTGCCTCCTTAAACCGGGAACGCGCAGACTCCCCGTTCCCACACCCCCACTATTAAGCCCACATTGCGGCTTTCATGCAACGGTTTTCTTGTCCTCACGGAGACCGTCTGCAAACCCCTGCCTCGCCTCCCTCAGTATCGGGCCGCCGATCATCCTTGCATTTCGGGAGTCTGAGTCCCGATTTGCAGGGATAAATAGGTCCACGCACGCCCGCGGCCTCCGTCTACAAGGAATTGCGTTTAACGCCTACCAGGCTTCCAGCAGGAGTCTGGGAAGAACTCATTCCGGCGTAATGTCGCAAATCAAAGCAATGGTCATGGGCCAATGGGAGCACATAGGAAGCGGGCACCCCCTCCTCCGTTCCCATTACTGTAGGGACTGGATGATCGCTCCGCACACAACGGCCAGATTGCTCTAGTACGACAGCGCTACTTTGGCTCAAGATTTTGTGAGATGTGATCCGATGATTCTCCTGACGGTAGATATTTTGGAGAATCTGGAGATGAACTCAGAGCAGATTGCTTCGCTGCAACCGGCGTTG
>JBDKRX010000049.1:0-33671 GCA_039683175.1 Phycisphaerales bacterium | reverse complement strand
GATCGCGCCGACGGTGAGCCGGTCGCTGAGGCCATAGAGCACTCTGCCGCCGGTTACGTAGCCGTAGAAATCGCCGGCATCGAACGATTGGGTGTCGGTCCTGCTGTCCTCTCGCTTGGTGCCTGCGCTCCCCCGGTAGGCGGCATGTCCCTTGGGCACGAGTTGCGGCGTGCCGACGATCGATTGCTCGACGCGGATCTCGTTGCCGTTGGGTTCCCGGATGACGATCGTGACCTCGTTGAGGATTCCCGATGGCAGTGTGACGTCGTCAAAGCGATAGATGCCCATGCCCGGCGGGGCGTCCGCGTCCGGAAGCACGCCCTGGACGTCGAGGGTTCTGCCGTTGAGGAGCAGTTCCACCGTGGCGTTGATCGGCGCGGGTCCCTCGAATACGTAGGGTCGGCCGAAGTACCGCCGCAGACCCAGGTTGGACCGATCGTTCTTGAGTTCGTCGGCGGACCACCCGGTCAGTCCGTTGATTCGCACCCCGGTCGCGGTGAACGTGGGATATACCAGGTCGCTGAGGCCGAACGACGAGTCGCCCACGGTGATTTCGCTGGAGGGCAGACGATGCACCCATTCGAACCAGTCCAACTCTGCGATGTATGGATCGTCGTTGGGCCATCGCCATCCTTCCGTGTTGGACCACATCCGACTCGGGTGCGAGATCTGGACCTTGTATTGACCGTCGGTCAGATTGCCCCAGACCGTCTCGCGAGGTCCGCCTATGGTGACGGTATGGGAGTCCGACTGCGACTTGGTTGTCCCGGATGTATTTCGTCGCCAGTTGTAGCTGGGGCGCCAGTCGAACTGCATCATTTGCAGCGGCGCCTGGCTGCGATCTGCCGCCGGCAGTGCTTCCGGCACGTCGATCTCCACATATTGGGTCTGTCCCGACAGCAGCGACTTGTCGCTGCCGAATTTCCAGATGCTCAGCTTGCGGTCCAACTGGACACGGTATTCATACAGTTCGACGTTCCACACCAGCTCCATGTCGAGGACCTTGGACAAGTTCTCGGGTGAGATGAAGATATCCGCTTTCATCGTGATCTCGGACACCGCCTGCAGGACCTCGATGGGCTGAATCTGACCTTTGATCGTGATCTGCTTGTTCACCAGATCGAGCTCGATGTTGCCCACGCCCTCCGGGGCAAAACGGAGAACGCCGGCCTGCTCGTCGATGGCGAGCTTGAATGCGCGGAGGATTCGCAGCAGCGGCAACAGACGGCTGCCGTTGGGCAGTACGAGCGAATCCAGGTCGTCGATCTGAAGGCGTTCCGCGAGCCGGCGGCCCCGCACGACGAAACCGACCAGCTCGGTTGTCGTCTCTCCGGCAGAAGCCTGTGAATTTGGATCGGGGATGGGAGTCACAGCCAGTGCGTTCGGCTCACCGACCGAGCTTGGAGCCGGTGCAGGGGGAGGGGGATTCGTGATGACCGGTGAGTCCAGACCGGTGCCGACCGCGTTGGGAATGTCAGGCCCGAGAAACAGGGAAATCAAATCGCCGGGGAACTGAGCAGGGCAAGACAATCCGCTTTCTTCCGCCTGGAAGCGGTCGTCTGCCGGATTCGGCGGCAGTGGAACACGAGAGTCGGGAAGAACGGAGCATTCCGCTGTGCCCGGCCATGCGACGAACGTCAAAACCGGCATCGTTTCCTGAGACATGGACAGGGAACGAACAGCAGGCGCAATGAGTACGCACAGGGCAGCGCAGGTGCCTACAAAGCGTCCAGGTTTCTTCATGTTCCCTGTTAACTACCGGCACTTCCCTGCGCTTCCGTTCTGTCGTTCCCATCCGTAGAGCCTTCCGGCTGGTTCTGCTGATCGGTTTTCGACTTCGGTTGTGCGACGGACTCGGCGGCTGCCTGAGCTTCCGCAGACGGTACTTCCGGCCAGGTGACCGACGCTTCCATCGCAAGCGGCTGTGCCAAGTGTGCCGCCTCGAAACTCACCTTGACGGTGTACTGCCTGTTGGGGATACCCGCCTCGACCTTTCTTGTCAACCATCTTCGCGCCCCCCGGAGCACGTAGGCCGAACCCAGGGGACCGTCGTTGACCGTGACGCCGGAGGCATCCAGGATCTCGTACCTGCCTTTGAGGCCCAGACGGCCCGTGCCCGTCGCCGTGACCAGCGTCTTGATGACGGGCGATCCATTCTCCACCGCGAGCTGCAGGTCCTGGACCTGACCGCTGTAGGAGGCTTTGCCGACCGTGCCGAAGATGGGGGCCATGATCGCCGTGACCGTTTTGAGTCTCACGGATCGGCCTGTCTTCTCATCCTGGGCGAGGGCTTCATTGACCGCGAGCGACTCCAGCTCCATGGAAGCCCAGTATTCTCCTTCCACGAGCTTTTCTTTGGGGACGATGGCGAATCGGACGGCTCGCTGTGTCTTGGGAGCAAGCGTCAACTCCCGCGGATTGAATCGAATGTAGGGGGCCAGAGAGTACTGACCCGTCGGGGATGCCTGCAAGGCCCCTTTCTCGGTGTAGGTGAAGTGGACTGCGTTGACGCGAAATCGCTCCTCCGTGTCGCCAAGGTTGGAGACGAAGAAGACGCCCGAGGGTCTGCCCGCATCCAGATTCACCTCGACGAAGGCCGGCTTGATTCCGATATCGGCCCGGAGCGTTCCCGCCAGAAGGCACAGACCCGCCATCGCGACTGCCGCAGTCGTCGTGATCCTCTCGATCCTTGCTTGCATGATCCGTTCCTTGCGTTGTTCTTCATGGACCGGTGAAACGATCGTAATTGGCCCGGGCTTCGAAGAACTTCTTTTTCAGAGATTGACTCTACCTACGCTATCCATAGTTCCCGCACGGATCACGGCAGGATCATGCCACGCAGCATGCAGAAGCCGCTGTACTCGCCCATGGGCATTTCCGGATCGGTCTGATCCCAGGTGAAGGTCGCGGTCACGTTCTGGCTGAAATGGCCGTCCTGGCCGCTCTCGAACGTCCCGACTTCCGTCAGCAGGGCGGGGAAGCCGTTGATCGAGGTGGCGCCGTCGAACGCCAGGATGCCGTCGCCGGCCTCAATCTCGCTGCCGTTCTCGCAGGCGATCGCAACGCCGGCGCCCTCGGCAATCTGGATGACGGACTCGGCGGTGAGGGAATCACCCTTGTACAGGGGCGTCACGGCGGCCTGGAGATCAAGGCGCTCCATATTCGCATCGACGCGGAAGACCACTTCGCCGCTGAACTCACCGGTCTGAACGTTGCCGAGGTCCACAACCGCGGTCTGGACGGCCACCGCGACGTTCGCAACCACCTCGACGTACACATGGGCCGTTGCCTCGCTCTGCAGGTCGGCCAGGGTTACTCCAGAGGTCAAAACCAACGCCATCAGAATCGCCAACAGTTTCGCTCTCATCATGTGACTCCTTTCGTATCAGTTCTTCTCTATTCTATTTGGCTCACGGGCCAATTACGACTCATGCGTGATACATGTTGCGCCGGGAGGGCTCTGCTTCGTTCCTCAGACACCTCGTTCCTCGACGGCGTTCGAGGGCAAAACGCATAGTGGAGGTTGTATATATATTATGCCTCCACTGCCTGGCGGGCGCCGCCTGCCGTGGGTATAGACCGAACCTATACCCCCTCCGTCCTCCACAAACATGCTCTATGAAGGCAGAGTTCTCACCCGTCGATCCTCACGTTTCGTACTATGTGACGACAGACTGACCCTGCTGCTTTGTCATTGAGAGGCACAACCTCTTCATGCGTGATTACTACAGACCTCTTCCGCATTCCCAATGTGGGCGAAGTGCGAAACCAACTCAATGAAGCATGTAATTGTCAGGCTGTTGTCGGGCTGTAAAGGATCGCAAAAGCCCGATTAGGTGAAATGTCTCATCGCCACATCCATCCTCCCTGGGCAGCTCCTGGTTCATCACCAGGGGAGTCCCCAATTCTCCGTTCCGTTGAATGTCGCTGACACAACGTGTTCCTATGCCAACGTGCTCCGATAGTGCGACAGTAGCACCCTTGTCGCCGACAAGTCAAGGATAAAATGAGAATTCTTGTCGATTTGATTGCCATCTTTCTTTTTTTTGCGGAGGGGGGCGTCGGGATCCCATGTTGTGGCGAGGGTGTCGCGAGTTGAACCTGCGCTCGGGTCCACATTGCGGCCATGTACATGGGCGGACCGAAGCCGACGAATCAGGAGATGGAACCCAGACGGGAGGACTTCCAGACGATGAATTATGCCGCGGCTCTCTTAAAAAAATCGGGGCGAGTGGACTTGAACCACCGACCTCTTGCACCCCATGCAAGCGCGCTAGCCAAACTGCGCCACGCCCCGAAGCGTATTGCCATTGTAGTGCGGGGATCATCCGCGAACAAGTGTTTTTTCTGAAATCGTATACGAGAAAAGGGGACACTGCGAAGGATGCCCTCCGGCGCACGCGGTTGTCCGTGGAGGGCGGGCAGTCGGGACCGGCCCGTCAGGCAGGCGGAAAATTCTCAACAAGGAGTTGACAAAGTTAGTTGCGACTAACTATACTGTGCAAATAACAGGATTGTAGTTGGATTCATGATGGGCAACGAAAGAACGCAGAAGCTCAGTGCCTCCCTCGAAGACTACCTGGAGGCGATCTTCAACCTTGCCGACGACGTCGGCGGGGCTCGGAGCAAAGACATCGCGACGACGCTCGGCGTGACGCGGTCCTCCGTCACGGGGGCACTGCAACTATTGCGGGAAAAAGGACTTGCGGATCACGAGCCGTATGGATGTGTCACTCTGACCCAACGGGGAGAAGCCGCGGCCCGGGAGGTCGTTCGAAAGCACGATATCCTCGCTTCGTTCTTTGCGGATGTGCTGGGCGTCGAGCGGGACGTGGCGCAACGGGCGGCCTGTCAGGCTGAACACGCATTGGGGTCCGAGATCATCGGTCGGTTGCTGAGTTTCATCGATTATGTCGCAGTCAGCGGCCAGAGCGGGCGCGATGTGGCCGGCGAGTTTCGGCTTTTTCACAGCAGAAGGTCGGTCAGGCGAATATGAAAGGGGTTGTGCAGTGATGAGTGAGGCCGTAGTGGAAAAGAATACCATCAGACCTCTGTCTACAGTGACCAGCGGCGACACCGTTCGGCTGGTTCGCGTGCGGGCCGGACGGGGGCTGAACAGCCGGCTCGCATCGATGGGATTCGTGCCCAACGTCGAGATCCGGGTGGTCAGCAACAGCCATCCCGGTCCGTTCGTCCTGGTTGTCAAGGACGTCAAGATGGTGCTGGGCAGGGGAGTTGCCCAGAAGATCCTGATTCAGTAGACGCGTATGAGGAAGGAAAAATTTTTGGCATGAAAGTTCGTTGTGGCTAACTTTTTCGCCGTGATTGCAGGATGGCCCCTTCTATGACTCAACCGATCATCGTGGCCCTTGTCGGCAACCCGAACAGCGGCAAGAGCAGCTTGTTCAACATGATCACGGGCTCTCACCAGCACGTGGGCAACTATCCCGGTGTTACCGTCGAGAAGAAGGAAGGCTACTGCGCCCACGACGGCTGTGAGATCAAGTTCGTCGATCTGCCGGGCACGTACAGTCTCACCGCCTATTCCACGGAGGAAATCATCACGCGCCGTTTCATCCTGGAGGAGGGGCCCGACGTCGTGGTGGACGTCCTCGATGCTTCGAACATCGAGCGGAACCTCTATCTGGGGACGCAACTCATCGAGATGAACGTGCCTTTGGTGCTTGCGTTCAACATGAGTGACTTGGCCAAGCGGCGGGGCCTGGAGTTTGACCTCGAGCAGTTGTCCTGTCTGCTGGAGGCGAGGATTGTCCCCACCGTCGGAAACAAGGGCGAAGGGGGCGATGCGCTGCTGGATGCGATCCTCAAAACCGCTCGCGAGGGCAGGAAACCGCGCATGCATGGCCTTCGCTATGGCGACGAGATCGAGGAGGAACTGGCTCGGGTCGAATCGGTCGTCCTGGCGCGAGAGAAAGGGCTTGCCGGCAAGTATGGCTCGCGCTGGGTGGCCCTGAAACTCATCGAGCAGGACGACGAAATCCTGGCAAAGGTTCAGAACCAGGAGGTCCGGGACGTCGTGAGCAAAAGCGTCAGCCATCTGCGGAGCATCTTCCGTGATGAGCCGGAGATTGTCCTGGCGGACCGACGCTACGGGTTCATCTCCGGCGCCTGCCAGGAGACGATCAAGGATTCCATCGAGCGTCGGCATGATGCCAGCGACATTGTCGATGCGGTGGTCACCAACCGGCTTCTGGGCCTGCCCATCTTCCTGGTGCTGATGTACGCGGTCTTCTGGCTGACCTTCACGCTCGGCGAGTACCCGATGAGGGGCTTGGAGTGGCTCTTTGGATGGCTTGGGTCCTCTGTGTCGGGGCTTTGGCCCGAAGGCAGTCCAAGCTGGCTTCGCTCGCTGCTGGTGGATGGGGTCATTGCCGGGGTCGGGGGCGTGATCGTGTTCTTGCCCAATATCCTGCTGCTGTTCCTGGCCATTGCGATGCTGGAGGACACAGGGTACATGGCCCGGGCCGCGTTTGTGATGGACCGGATCATGCACAAGATCGGCCTGCACGGCAAGAGCTTCATTCCGATGCTGATCGGGTTCGGCTGTTCCGTGCCGGCGATCATGGCCGCCCGGATTCTGGAGAACCGGCGAAACCAGCTCACCACGATCATGGTCATCCCGTTGATGAGTTGCGGAGCGAGATTGACGATCTATTCGCTGATCATCCCGGCCTTCTTCAGCCTTCATTGGCGGGGACCCGTGATGTGGCTGGTCTATCTGGTCGGGATTCTCCTGGCCGTGATCTGCGCGAAACTCCTGCGTCTGACGGTCTTCCGGGGCGAGACGATGCCGTTCGTGATGGAGCTGCCGCCGTACCGCATGCCCACGCCGAAATCCGTCCTGATTCACATGTGGCAGAGGGGCTCGATGTTCCTCAAGAAGGCGGGCACCGTGATCCTGGGGATCTCCATCGTGCTGTGGGTTCTCGCCAGTTTCCCGAAACCGAGTCCCGAGCAATTGGCCGGCCTGGACGAGGAGCAGGCGCAACAAGTGGCATTGGAGCATTCTGTCATCGGACGCGTAGGCCGATTCGTGGAACCCGCAATCAAGCCGTTGGGCTTCGACTGGAGGATCGGCACGGCCCTGATCGGCGCCGTGGCGGCCAAAGAGGTGTTCGTCTCGCAGTTGAGCATCGTCTTTGCGGTGGGCTCCGAGGACGGCGTAGATGTGCTGCACGAGAGGCTCCGGGCGAATTACACGCCGTTGGTGGGGTTCTGCATCATGCTGTTTTCTCTGATCGCGACGCCTTGCATGGCCACGGTGGCCATGACGCGACACGAGACCAATTCCTGGGGCTGGGCCGCGTTTCAGTTCTTCGGGCTGACGGTTCTGGCCTATGGCATCACCCTGGTGGTGTATCAGGTCGGCAGACTGTGCATGTGAGTGACCCGAATTGCTGAGGAAAGGAGAACGGGACGTGCGGCCCGGAAGTGCGGTGTGTGTTTTGACCGGTTGGTGGACACTCTTGTGCGCATGTTGTGCGGGTTCGGAGTCGGAACACTCCGAGTTGCTGCAGGGGACTGCGCACAGCACGCGTGGCCCTCACGGACTGGAGCAGTTCTTCGGCTCCAACATCACCTGGGGGGCCGGCCTGACGCAGATCTACCAGCAGAACGCGCACGGGGGTTTGAGCACCAGTCGGCGATCCGGGCAGTACGCCGGAAGCTACGATATCGAGGCGTCAGCCGATCTGGAGAGTGCGTTGGGCCTGGCCGATTCGACGATGTACATGCTCCTGGAAGGCGGCGGGCCCCGTGTCGGCAGTATCGACCCTGGCGGGGTCGGGAGCTACTTCGGCGTCAACGGCGATGCGATAGAAGGCGAGTGGATCGACATGGTCGAGTTGTGGGCCCTGCGGTCATTCGCGGATGATCGTCTGTTTGTGCAGGTCGGCAAGGCCGATCTGTCCGCGGGGATCGAGTACCGCGATGTGATTTCCGCCTTTGACCTGAGCCGCTACGCGAACGACGAACACAGCCAATTCCTCAACGGCGCCTTGGTCAACAATCCGACCATTCCCTTCCCGGCCCATACTCTGGCCTTGTCTGCGGTGGCCAAGCCGCGGGATGGTTGGCAGTTCGCCGCTGCCGGGGCGACCCAGAGCGCCGATGCGGATGTTGATGAGAGCGCGTCCTGGGCGTCGGATGACGAGGGGTTTTTCCTTATCGCGCAGGCGAGTCTCGCGTCTGCGATGGACGCGGCGCGGCGACGATGGAGCGGCGAATATCATGCCGGCGCCTGGTGGACGGGAGGCGGAGACCTTCCGGCACGCGAGGAACGGATTGGCGTCTACCTCAGCATGAGTCAGGCGATTCTCCGAGAGAGCGCAGACCCCCACGACGAGCAAGGCCTCGGTCTCTTCGTTCGCTGCGGGTGGGCGGATGGCGATACGATGGAGCTCGAATCCTTCTGGAGCGCGGGGCTGCAATACCGTGGGGGACTCGAATCGCGGGATGAGGACGTGCTCGGGATCGGTTTCGCGAGTGGAAGGTTCGTCGATTCGGACGACCCTGAGGGGGTGGACGGGGGCGAACGTGTGGTGGAGTTCTACTACAGTCTGGTGATTTCCCCGACGGTCAGTCTGAGCCCGGACGTTCAATACGTCGCTGATCCCGGTGGCCAGTCAGATGCGGATGATGCTCTGGTCGTGGGATTACGAGCCCGCATCTTGATCGAGTGAGCGAGAGGTTCCGCCGGGAAATCAGCGGACGGAGGGTTGCGCGGTTGTTGCGGGGGGCTTGGTGTTCTTCATGGCGACGATCAAGGCGCCGGCCGCCCCACCGGCGGAGTAACTCAGGGCAAGGAACCAGTTGTTAGTCCGGATAAAATTCGACAGTACCCACAACCCCAAGAGATTTTCGATAAAGACAATGGAGACGAGCAGGACCTTCTCCCCGCGAGCGCACGCCAACGTACGCCGCAAAGCGAGATACCATTCGCCGCAACCCACGGTCAGGTAAAGGATCATCGCCGGGAGGAGGCTCATAATCGTCCTCCTGCCCGCAGGTCCAGCAGGCCAATATGTTCTGGCTCATTTCCATGACTGTATTATAGCAGGACAGGGGTCGGGATGCAATAGCTCATCCTTAATTCCATGTCTGTAACATCTTGTGCCAAAAAGACTTATGTCGGCTCAGGGAAATCCTGAGAGATTGTGGTTGGCACCGCGGTTTTCCCTCGATCCCGGTGGTCTACTCCGCGTCGCGATTCCTGCGAAACCAGGCGACGAAGCAGGCGAGGCCGGTGCGGATATCTGTGGAGGGTTTGTAACCGAGTTGGGTCTGAGCCTTGGCGATGTCCGCGTAGGTGCGGTCCACGTCGCCGGGCTGAGTCGGCAGGTGCTGGCGGATTGCCTTTTTGCGGAGTGCATGCTCGAGCTCAGCGATCAGGTCGTTCACGCTGATCGGCTGAGACTCTCCCAGATTGTAGACCTCGAAACCGCTGCATCGATCCATCGCGGCGACCACGCCGCTGAGGATGTCGTCGATGAAGGTGAAGTCCCGCATCATCGATCCGTCGCCGTAGATGGGGATGGGCTTGCCCTCCTCGATGAGCTTGGCGAACTTGTGGATGGCGAGGTCCGGCCGCTGCCTGGGCCCATAGACGGTGAAGAACCGCAGGCAGTTGATCGCCAGGCCGTGAAGGTGGTGGTAGGTGTGACAGATCAGCTCGCCGGCCTTCTTCGTCGCGGCGTAGGGCGAGATCGGGAAGTCCACGTTGTCGCTCTCCGAGAAGGGGACCTTCCGGTTGTTGCCATAGACGCTGGAACTCGATGCGAAGACGAATTTGGGGATGCCTCGTTGCCTGGCGATCTCCAGAAGCGTGACAGTCCCGTTGATATTGACGTCGGCATAGAGCGCTGGTTCGGCAATCGAGGGACGCACGCCGGCGCGCGCGGCCAGGTGGACGATCGCATCCGTATCGGGCTCGACAGCGCGTTCCATGGCGGCCGTGTCCCGGATGTCGGCCTCCACAAGGCGGAAGGCGGGATGGGACAGGCTGCCGGCGATGTTCCTGCGTTTGACGCGAGGATCGTAGAACGTGTCGAAGCTGTCCACGCCCACGATGGCCCAGCCGTCCCTCAAAAGGCGTTCGGTCAGATGGCTGCCGATGAATCCCGCTGCTCCGGTTACGAGTGCCTTCATGCTCCTGCCGCTCCGTTACATTTTCTCAGCCAACTGTTTGATGTATTGACGCAGGCCCGCGGCCATGTCGTCCCGTTTGAGGGCGAACTCGATATTCGTTCGGATGAATCCTTCCTTGTTGCCGATGTCACATCGCTTGCCTTCGAGCTTCAGGCCGTAGATGGGCCGGCTCTTGACGAGAGTCCTGAGGGCCTCCGTCAGGCCGATCTCGCCGCTGCTGCCGGGTGCGACCTGCTGGATGTGCTCCATGATGTCCGGCGTCAACAGATACCGGCTCGCGATCGCCAACCTCGAAGGGGCCTTCTCGGGCCTGGGCTTCTCGACGAAGTCGCGGATGCGGTAGACGCCGGGCTCGACTTCCTCGCCATCGATGATCCCGTACAGGCTCACCTTCTTGGGCTCCACCTCTTCGAGCAGGATGACCGGTTCGTGCAGCCGTTCGTACAACTCGACCAGTTGCAGGGCGGCGGGCTTGACCGCGTCAATCACCGTGTCTCCGAGCAGGATGACGAAGGGCTCGTCGTTGACGTGATGCCGGGCGCACTGCACGGCGTCGCCAAGGCCCCGCATCTCCTTTTGCCAGACGAAATGGATATCCGCCAGTTCCGAAATCCGCCGCACCATCTCCAGTTCGGCGGTCTTGCCCTGGGTTTCGAGCTGCCGTTCGAGCTGAAAACTGCGGTCGAAGTGCTCCTCGATGGACCGCTTGCCCTTGCCGATGATCATGAGCAAGTCGGTGATCCCGGCCTTCACGGCCTCCTCGACGACGTATTGAATGACAGGCGTATCGACAATCGGCAGCATCTCCTTCGGCTGCGATTTCGTGGCCGGCAGGAAGCGAGTCCCGAAACCGGCGGCGGGAATGACGGCCTTGCGGATCATGACTTGGCGTTTCCTATTCCGGGGACAATCCTGGGTTTGATGACCTTGATGTTGAGCGAGTGGAGCTTCTTTCGCAGCTCGCGGAACATCCGCTCGTCTTTGTACGTGCCGACGATGGCGCCGCCGGAGCCGGTGAACTTGGCGCTGGCGCCGACGGATCGGGCTGTTTCCACCATGCGGATGTTCTCCTCGGTGATCTTGTAGATTTCGCACCGCTTGTCGAAGTTGGCGTTCAGCATGTCGGGGATCGGATCGAGCTGTCCGCTGAGAAGGCACTTCTTCACTTTCTCTGCCAGGTTCGCCCAGAATTTCATCGCGTTGACGACCTTGGGTTCGCCCTGATCGAAACGATGGCGGATGTTGTTGTGGAACTTTTCCGTCGGCTCGCTCAGGTCGTCGCGGTAGGCGATGTACAGCTTGGGCAACAGCCTGGGATCCATCGGCTCGTAGTTGCCGTACCCTTGTCTCTGCATGATCTCCCTGGCGAAGTCCATGTAGACCAGGCCCTCATAGGCCTGAATGACGCGGTCCTGGAGCCCCGCGGGGATCAGCAACTCCTGCGCCTCGGAGGCCAGGACGAGGTTGGCCTGGACGTACCGAGGGATGCTGACGCCGTAGAAGGCCATCAGGGCCCGCAGGCACGCCGTGATGATCGCGCTGGAACCGGCCAGACCCACGCCATGGGGGATGTCCGAGCTATAGCGGATCGAGAAGTTCTTGTCGTGCAGGTCGATCTGGTGCTCCTGGCAGTAGTCGTAGAAGCGTTTGACCGTGGCCTTCAGCAGGCGAATGCCGCCATAGTAGCCGTGCAGTCGTACGTCCTTCACCAGGTGCTGAATGCTGCCAAAACAGGAGCGGTCCTTCTCGCTCGGCAGGATCTCCAGCTCCGGCGTCTCGTACAGGACCACCTCCGCCCGGAAGTTGCTGAATGCGAAGGCGATGGTCTTGCCGAAGTACCCGTCCGAGGGGTTTCCCACGAGCCCTGCTCTCGGATAAGCCTGCGTCCGAATAATCACACGATTGCCCTCGCCAAAAAGAAACCCTGCGAACGCTGCCGCTTTCCGTGGCGCGATAGCGGCCTGCCACACATGGCTCCAAGATCGACCGATTCTCGATCCTCGTTTAGGTCCGGGCTGCAACAAATGCTGTTGCCACAAGGACTTATTGCCTGGCATCCGGCGTCTGTTGGGCCTGTTTCTCGAAAGGCTCGATCATGTCCACATCGATCTCGACGCTTGCGGCCTGCCCCAGCATGTCGATCTGCAACACCAGACGCGTGTCGCTTCGGGTCTGCACGACGATCCCCTCCAGACCGAGCAGGGGACCGGCAATCACGCGGCACCACTGGCCCTTTTCGAGGTACTTGTGCGGGATCAGCGGCGCTCCGGCCCGCAGCGCCCGCTCGAACCGCACCAACTCGCCGACCAGGCTGATCTGATCGCTTACCTCGATGAGGTTTGCCACGCGGTTGGTCTTGAGCAACTCGATCCGGCCGGTCTCATCGCCGCAGAAGAACAAGTACCCAGTGAACAGCGGCAGCAGTGATTTGATCGTCCGGTGGCTCTGCCGGCGCACCTTCCACGTCATAGGCAGGAAATAGCCGACATTCTTGGCCATCAGGTCGTGAGCCAGGGCCTTCTCATTCCTGCTCTTGGTATGGGCCACCCACCATTGTCCTTCCATCTGGCGAATGGACTCCACCTGGGGCCAGATGAGCGGAGGGTTCTCATTTGTCTTCAGCACGCGTATGTACCCCACTTCCAGCGGTGGCAAGCCTATCGGGGGCGAGAAAAACGCCCCTCGGATGGCTCCCGAGGCCGCTGATTCCTAAACCGGCATTCGTATTCGGTCGATTCTATACGATTGGGTGACAGTGTATTCGCATCCGCATCGGATGTCAAAGCAAATGGGTCTGATAGGAGAGAGCATGGACGGATCGTGGATCGATAAGGTCACGGCTGCAGAGGACCGGCCGAGCGGCGATGAGGACGCCCGCCCGGACGTGGTCATTCTGTTCACCTGTATCGGCAGGCGGGTTTCGCTCCTGCGTGGCTTTCAGAGGGCGGCCGGCGGCTTGGGATTACAGGCCTCCTTTTGTGGCACCGATACGACCCCATTGAGTCCTGCACTGCAGTTGTGCGACACGGCTCTCCTGGTGGAGCCGACGACGAGCGACAGGTACATCGACCAGCTTCTACACATCGTTTGCAGGCATGCCGTGAATCTGCTGGTGCCGACCATCGACTTGGACCTGCGGCTGCTGGCCGAGCACAAGCCCAGGTTCGAGGAGGCTGGGTGTCGTGTGCTGGTGTCGGACCCTGATGTGATCGACATGTGCCAGGACAAGCGACGGACGTTCGGTTTCCTGAAGAAGAATGGGCTGGGCAGTCCCTCCACGATGAGCGTTCGGACCGCGTTGGCGGCCGACCTCCGGGGGGAACTGAGATGGCCCTGTTTCCTGAAACGGTGGGACGGATACGCCAGCCGAGATACAGCCGTTGCCCACGACCGAAGCGAGCTGCGATTCTTCTCGCGGAAGATCCCGAACGCCATCTGCCAGGAGTTCGTGGAAGGGGCCGAGTACACCTGCGATGTCTATATCGATTTCGACATGCGCGTCCGATGCGTTGTCCCTCGCCGGCGGATCGAGGTCCGCGCCGGCGAAGTCAGCAAGAGTTGCGTCGTCAAAGATCCGCAGATCATGGGCCAGGCCAAACGGGTGGTCGAGCTGCTCAGGGCCGGTCCCGGCGTCGTCACGCTTCAGTTGTTCATGACGGATAGCGGTGAGATCAAGTTCACCGAGGTCAATCCTCGCTTCGGCGGGGGAGCGCCGCTCTCGATCCAGGCCGGGGCCGATTTCCCCCGATGGATTCTCCATGAACTGACGGGCGAGCCGCCGCAGATCGAGTTCGATGGCTTCACCGATGGTCTTGTGATGTTACGGTACGACGCCGAAGTCTGGCTCCAGGATTCGGATCTCAAGGGCACCAAAGTCGATGTTTGACACGCTCATAGGGGACCAACGACCGCTGGGATGGGTGCTGGGATTCTGGCCTGTCCTGGCAGCGGCGTTCACCAGTTCGCTGGCCGCGACTGCTTTGTGCAAACGCGTGGCGATCCGATGGGGGCTTGTGGACAGGCCCGACCATCTCGTCAAGACGCACAGGGAGCCGATCGCCTATCTGGGCGGCGTCGCCATGCTGGTCGGACTGACGACCGGCGCATTTGCGGGAGTCTACCTGCTACGCAGCGACAGGGCGTTCCCTCGCGAAATTCAGTGGTTCCTCGGCGTGCTGGCCGGGGCGGCGATTGCCTGCTTTGTGGGCCTGGCGGACGATATCCTCGACCTGCGGCCGCGTCACAAGATACTCGGGCAGATCCTGGCTGCGGCGGTTCTCCTGCTGGCGGGCATCGATCCGAATCTCGAATCGATCACACGGCCTCTCGGGCTTTCCCTGCCGGACCGGATCGAAACGGTTCTCGACACGGCGGTCGTCATCCTCTTTGTCTTGGGGGCGACGAATTCCCTCAACCTGCTCGACGGGCTCGATGGCCTCTGCGCCGGTGTGACCGCCATCATCGCCGTCGCCATGCTGCTGTTGGCCACCCATCTGGCAACCTGGGGTGTCAGTGACTCTGGTGACCCGGTGCGAATCGTGATTTGCCTGGGCCTCGTCGGCGGTGTCTGCGGCTTCCTGCCCTTCAATCGCCACCCGGCCAAGATCTTCATGGGCGATGCCGGCAGCATGCTCCTGGGCTTCGTGGCGGCGGCCCTGATGATCCTGTTCGCCGAACGGGGACCCCGGTGCTGGCTGGCCGCGATTGTCGTCTTTGGCCTGCCCATCCTGGACACGGCGGTCGCCATCGTCCGGCGCCTGTGGAACCATCGTCCGATCTGGGTCTCCGATCGCGGACACATCTACGACCAGATGATCGACCGCGGAATCCCCCTGCGAAGGACCGTCACGATCTGCTATGGCCTGACCGGGCTGTATGCCCTGATCGGCCTGGCGATGAGCCAGGTCCGGACTCGCTACGCCATCACAGTCGGCGTTGTGACCGTTGCCCTCTCGGCCCTGCTCGTGTGGCGAAAGGGTTACTTCAGAATGCGGGGTCTTCGAGGCGCAATTCCTGAGAAGAAGTCTGAAGTGTGAAGTTGGAGGTCCTGAGCCCCAGTCATCGCACGTTTCTTACTTCCAACTTCAAACATCGCACCTCAAACTTGCCTTTCAGATCGTCACCGTCAGATACTCTGTATCCTGGCTGAACCGCATGGCCCCCTCGAATGCCGCCGGGATGATGATGCAGTCTCCCGCGGTGAAGTCCACGGGTTCGGCCCTCTTCGAGAGGATCGTGCCGCCGCCGGCGAGGAAGACAAGCGTTCGCATGATGCCTCGTGACAGGAGCACCTCGCCCCCTTCGCTCCGATGGCCCTTGTCCACCTTGAAGTACTCGCAATCCACGAGCCGCCCGATGGTCGTGACAGGCAGCTTCTCCGGCGTGACATCGAAATGGATGCTCTCCAGGGCCTCCTCGATGTGAAGCGGCCTCGGTCTGCCCAAGTCGTCCACGCGGTTCCAGTCGAAGACGCGATAGACGGTGTCGGAGGGCGTTTGCACCTCGGCGATGAGCAGTCCCGCGCCGAGCGCGTGCACCACGCCGGCGGGGATGAAATGGCACTCGCCCGGCGATACGGGCATCTCGGCGAGCCATTCCGCGGCGGTTCCGTCGCGAATAGCCTGGGCGAATTGCTCTCTTGTGACGGGGGTCCTGAATCCCTTATAGATCACGGCCTCCGGCTCGGCGTGGATGATGTACCAGCATTCGGTCTTGAGGTCCCCCTTGCCCATCCGTCGGCACGCGTCGGCATCGGGATGCACCTGCACGCTGAGCGCTTGTTGCGCGTCGATGAACTTGATCAGCAGAGGGAACGGCTCGGGGAGACCCTTGTCGCCCGCGATGGCCTCGGGATGCCGCCGCACGACGGAACCGAGCGTCTGTCCGCGAAAGGGTCCGTTGGCAATTGTGGACTTCCCCTCCGGCAGGTCGGCGACCTCCCAACTCTCGCCGATCTTCTCCCCGGCCGGCAGGTCCTTCCCGAATACCTCGCGCATTCTCTGCCCGCCCCAGATGCGAGACTTGAACACGGGCGCCGATTTCAGAGGGTACATTTCCATGGCGCAATCTTACCCGCCCGCGTGTGGCAAGTCCATACGCAGGCTCTGCGCCAAGGCCGCCGGAGAGAAGAAAGCGGGGCCCCGCCTTCTGGCAAGGGCCCCGTCTGATTGTCATGCAGGATGCATGATGTGTCGTGTTCGGCGAACGATCACGGGAGCGGACAGCCGTACCCGATGTCGTCGATGTAGATCTTGCCGGTTCCGCCCGTAGTGGGACTGGTCCGGTTGCCGACGCCGATCGTGATCGACTTGACGGCGGTCGTCTTCAGACCGGCCGAAGTCAGATCCGTCAGCGGGATCAACCACTGCTGCCAGCCTATCCGTGCGGTCGCGACCGGATCCGGGTTCACCAGCGTCGCGGTTTTGCCCGTGTTGTCTTTGACCGTGAGGTACAGGCCCTCCGCCGAGTTGCCTTCCTGCTGCGTGGCGCCGATTTCCGCCACCTGCCAGTCGCCGGTGACGTTGCCGGTGGTTTTGACATCGGAGAACTCCGCGCCGGTCACGGCGGTCGTGGAATGGCTGCACAACGCCAGACCGATCAGCGTCGAGCCGTTCATCGCGATCGTCTGGGCGGCGCCCAACTGCGTCCAGGCGATCCCGTCGGGAGAGATGTAGCCGGAGAAAGCGTCGCCCACTCGCTCCACCTTCACCCAGTAGGGCTTCGCGATGACCGTGGCGCTGTCGTCGTTCGTCGAAACGCCGGCGACGGTCAATCTTCTCTGGAAGCTGGCGCCGTTGCCCGCCGCGCCATCGTTGTTGGCGGTCAAGGGCATGAAGGCGTGGACCGAGCCGCTATCGGTGTTCTGGCGGATCATCACGCCGGCCTTGGCCCAGGTGTTCGTCGCATAGATGCTGTGGACGCGGGCCACGATCGAGCCATTGCCCGCGAGGTTCTTGTATACGAAACGGAACTGGTCGGCCACGTCCCAAATGTCGGAACCGATGGCGTTCATGAGGATGTTCCCGGAGGCCGTCTGCACGAAGCTCGGCGCGGCGCCCTGGAAGTGCAACGATACCGTGGTGGCCCCGTTGGCGGTCCAGTTCTGCGGCGTGTCGAACGTGCGCTCGGCCTCGGAGTAGTACGGCGCCTTCGTGTTGTTGTACGTCAGAGGCAGAGACTGCGTGCCGCTGTGAACGACCGTCTGCTCGGCGAACGGGGCATCGATGTTTCCCGCAATCGAGCCGCTGCTCTGGTCGCCATAACCGTCGATCCAGGCATGCCAGACGGTCTCTTCGGCCTCGATGTCGTCCGTATAGCTCTCGAAGTCGTCGATGGGTGCGTAGTCCTGCGTGGTGAAACTCCAGATGTCACCCGGATACGTTCCAGTCTCGCCGACCTCATCGACCCTCCAGAAGTACTCCGTCGCGAAGGTCAGGGACGCAGGCGTGTAGCCGTGATCGGTCACTGTGCCGGCCGGGACGATGCCGTCGCGGACGGAATTGGCATCGGCGCCGATGTGGACCTCGTGCGAGGTTGCGCCGCGGCCGGGCCGCCAATCCAGATCGGTGTCGATGCGGACGCCTGTCGCGGCGACTGCCGGCTGAGGCTCTCTGGCCTGTACAGGGGCCGCGAAGAACCGCACCTCGCTCAGGCCGGTCTGGGGCACAGCGCCCCAGTTGTCGAGGATCGTCAGCCTGACGTACCGAGCCTCTGCGACCCCGAAGTCAACGATGGTGTTCGCGAGGTAGGTCTCCACGCCGGTTGCCTGGGTGAACTCGGGCACCTCGCTCAATTCCATCCAGGTTTCGCCGTCGACGGAGTACTCGATTTTGACGTCCTTGGCGCCGAAGCCGAGGTATGCTTCAAGGCTCTGGTTGGAGTTCCAGACCCACAGTTCGGTCAGCCTGTACACCCTGTCGAACGCATACTGGATCCAGCTCGGCAGTGTGCCGGCCATCCACATTTGCTTCCCATCGGTGGAATGCTGGTCGTCCGCGTCGAGCCCGACGCCGCCGATGGTGTTCTCCGGCCCCATGCCGGACTGCGAGGCGGAGGCCGTGGCCGTCACGCTCGGGATCGGATAGGCGTAGGGCTCCGCCGTGAAGCTCCAGACCTTGCCTTTGTAGATCGTGTTGTCCGGCGCGGCGTTGACCTCGTCGATTCTCCAGTAGTAGGTCTGGCCGAAGGCGAGCAGACCATCCATGTCGTACCCGGCGTCGGTCTGGTCCTGGCTGACCAGGAGCCCTTGGGGATTCGACCGGCTGGCGTCGTTTACGTCCGCGAGACGGGTCCCGATGTATACGTCATGAGCGACGGCGAACTCGCCGGGCGTCCAGCTCAGTGCGGAATCCAGCGGGACATCCTCGGATTCATCAGCGGGACTCGGCTTGCCGGCCAATCCGACGCTTGCCCCGCCCGAGACATCGGTGTACCTGTCCCCCACACGAAGCTCGTCATAGAAGACCGCGCCGGCGCCGGAGATGCGAATCCTGTCGAACAGGACCCTGCCCACGGTGTGGCCGGCGGCCTTGTTGTCGTAAAAGGCTGTGTCCACGGTCGGTTCACGGTCCAGACTGGGGTTCAGCCAGGCCGTGATCTGGCCGCTGGAGGCGCCATTGACGATCCGGACGACGAAGAATACTTGTTCTCCGACCGGGGTCGTGGACAGTTGCGAGCCTGTGGTGGCCCCGGAATCGCTCTGGGCATTGTACAGCGCGAGACCCCAGGTGGCCGAGGTATCAGGCTTACCGATGAAGAGGGCCTCGCTGCCGCCGGCAAACGGGGAGATTCCGGACCAGGACGGCGTCGCGGAGTTGATGCAGAGGAAGCTGATCCAGATCGTTCTGTTGGCGGCGATGAACCCGGCGGGCATCAGGCGGAAGCTGTTGCTGCTGCCCGAGGCCACCTTGTTGCCGACGACCGGAAGACCGGGATACTCCAGGCCGCCGGCGGTGACGGTCTGGCCGCCGTCCCAGGCGGTGCCCGAGTCCCAGCCGGTGCCGCCGGCTCTGCCGCCGAGCGACCCTGCCGCATAGTCAAACCCCTCGTAGACGATCACGGCTGCCGGCACGCTGCCGGCCAAACCGAGAATCAAAGCAAGCAAACAAATGATTCTTCCAACCATAGGTGGCATTCCTTTCAATTCAACCTGCTCAATGACATGATTGCGGTACTCCTCAGGACGCGTTCTGGATCCCAAGGGACGGGATACGTGCGGAGGTACCTCCTTTCCGAGAAGATGCCCAGCGGGGGTTGCGGCGGGACGTGAGATGAAGATACAACACCAGCACAGACTTACCGTATCCTCTTGAGCCAAACGTACGACATGAGACATTACATGGGGGCCTCTTGGCCCGATCCTCCGTGTGGCTGCCCGCACCGTGTCGTCGCGGCCACATAAACCCATAAATTTATCTCTCTCTTGTACCATACTCGATCGGTGGATGCAATGCAATTTCGGCCAAATCGCGGCCTGCAACGTCGGACTGCGCGCAAGATCGGCACGCAGGCTCTCATACCCCCTGGCGCAGGAGGAAATTATGCCGGGTAAAGTGGATTTATCAATTGACAAAGGTGCCGAGAAAAGATAGAATAGCAAATCCTGATTCGGGACACAGGAGGGTCTCGTACATAGTGGCGGGCATTCGACGCCTGCCCACAAGTTTCAGTCACGATGTTGCTTCAGTTCCTCACGGAGGAAGGTAATTCCTGGTGGTTCTCTGTGCTCACGTGCGCAGAACCCAGTGGACGGTTACAGGTGTTCTTGCAGCATCGACCTGCCGGGTATGGAGGAGACGGGGGAGATCTCCAGGTGGTTGTCGTCAGGGACTGGCGCGCAAAACGCGGATCGTCGGGTGCGAAGTCTCTCGCACGTACATACTCACGAAACAGGATGGTAGGAGGAAAATGTGATGAAAAGAACAACAATGTTGGCCATGGTTCTCAGTCTGTGTGTTGCCCCGATGGCCGCGCAGGCAGGGGTTGACCTGGCCGCAGGTCTGGGTTCTGCCTCTGTGGGCGGCATCCTGGGGAACACCGCCGATTACGACTGGTGGTATGGCTGTACGGCCACATCCGCCGGCATGGCGATGGGGTACTACGATCGCAATGGGTACGGCGGGCTGGGCTATTCCAATCTGGTTGCCGGCGGCGTGGCTGAGGCGAGCACCCACGGCGGTACGATGGGCACATGGGAGTATCTGGCCCAGTATGCCATCGCCAGTCCGGGACATGCTGCCGATTTCTACCCGGATCCCGACAATTATCTTGGGTCAGGCGACGACAACTACACGGGTCGGGCATTTGACTGTCTGGCGGACTTCATGGGGACCAACCAGGACGCCTACGGCAACGCGAACGGCTCAACGACCTTGTACTACTACACCAATGGTGCCAGGTTCGAATATGCGAATTCTTTCAGCGGCGATGGCATGTACGGCATCGGCGAGTACATCAACTACTGCGGTTACAGCTTCACCTCGCTGTACACCCAGGCGACCGACAATCTGGGCCTAACCTATGGCTTCACTTTCGAGGACTACATGGCAGAGATCGACGCCGGCCGCGTCGTGTTGCTCCATGTGGAAGGCCATACGATGATCGGTGTCGGCTACGGCGACAACAACCTCGTCTATCTGTACGAGACGTGGGCTCCGGGCCTTGACAGCATGATCTGGGGCGGCGAGTTCTCCGGCATGGGAATGTGGGGCGTCACCACGTTCGAACTCGCGGGCGGCGATCCCATCAATCCGACGGTTCCCGTTCCCGGCGCGATGGTTCTTGTCGCCTTGGGCACCGGCTGCGTGGGTTGGCTTCGGAGAGGGCGGACTCTCTAACGGTTGAATCGTTCTTGTGGTCGCTCGTGCTGTGACGGCGCGGCCACGATAATCTGCGAGGATGGACGATGGCGGACGCGGTTCCAGCGTCTTCCGTCGTCCGTCCTATTTCAGGAAGGCCTGGATGCCGTCGGCGATGGCCTGTGCCAGGCGATCGCGGAAGGTGTCGTCGGCCAGGCGGGCGGCGTCCTGGGCGTTGGAGAGATACCCCAGCTCGATCAGCACAGCCGGGCCATCCGTCTGGACCAGGACGCGGTAGTCCTCTTCGCGGACGCCCCGGTTGTTCATACCGGTCTTTTCCATGGCCTGGTTGATTGCGTGGGCGGCCCGATATGCGTCCGCGGAGGCGGCGGTCGCAACGTACACGGTGAAACCCTGGGCGCTGCTGCTGGGTGCGGAGTCCGAGTGGATGCTCACGAACAGGTCGGCGTTGCGCCGGTTGGCAATCGCGGCGCGTTCGTCTTTTTCGATGTACTCGTCCTTCCAGCGGGTCATGACGACGCCGATGCCCCGTTGTTCGAGCAGGTTGGCGACTTTCGCGGCCACCCGCAGGTTGATGTTTTTCTCCTGGATGCCGCCGGGACTGATGGTGCCGGGGTCGTGTGCGCCGTGACCGGCGTCGATGACGACCAGGCCTGTGGTCTTGTGCGGCTTGACGCTGGGTTTTTCCGGCACACCGCTGCGCAGCAGCGGGCGGATATGCTCCAGCAGTGTCGTGGGCACATACACGGCCTCGCCGGATCGCTTGACGGCGCCCACCGAGCCTGCGGGTTTGCCATTGACGAAGAACCGACCGTCGGTGTGCGTGAAGACGATCACGGTGTTCGCCGCGTTCTTCATGATGACGAATGTGTCGTCCCGCTTGTCGATTCGCAGGCCGAGTTGCGACGCCAACTGCTCGATGGTCATCGTCTTCTCGCCGACGACCACTCCGGGTGGGCCATGTTGGGGTCCCTGGCAGCCTGCGATTCCCAGGGCCAGACACGCTACTGCAATGCATATCCAGGTTCTTGTAGTCATATAGAGGCTTTTATCGGAGATTCGACTGCGAAGGGTTTAGACTTTTTCTAATCCGACCAGTTTGCCGCCATGCGGGCGAAGTCCCGCAGGTTCACGACCCCGTCGCGATTCGTGTCGGCCCGTTCGCAGAAATCACTGTGTCGCGAACTCTCGGGCGACAGCCAGGAGTGGCTCAACTCGGCCAGATCGGCGATGTCCACCAGGCCATTCACGACCAGATCGCCCGCCGGTGGCTCGACGTTGAACACGATCGTGAAGGGATCCGACGGCTCATATCGGTCGCCGTCCTCCAGGCTGTCGAAGACCCGGAAGGTGATCCAGTGCAGGCTCTCGCCGCCGGTCGCCTGGTAGGACATGTGGATGTGCGAATCGCCCCGCAGGTAGTGGATGTAGCTGTGATCGAACGTCTGCCCGACCGCGTCGATGGTGAACTGGGGGTAGTCTTTGTGGACCGCCCGCAGGCCGTCCGACAAAGCGAGGCACTCGACCGTGACGCAGTAGTCCAGATCGGGATCGCCCGCGAGGCTTCGATTGGGGTCATAGGTGTAGGTTGCGCTCGGCTTGACAGCCTGGAAGGCGTCGAAGCCAGGCTCGCCGATGCGGTATGAATAGCTGGTGAAGATGCTCTTGTGCAGGGGGTAGAACCAGTTTGCGTATGGTGTCTCGTCGCTGTCGCGGTACTTCTGCCACGAGTCAACGAACAGGATCCTATCGTCGGGTGTTCCTTCGACGCCGTCGCGATTGCAGCCGATGATGAAGTGATCGAGCGGACACTCGGCCGCCGCGGGCAGGCAGAAGGCCAGCGCGATAGTCATGCAGATTCTCTTCACGAGCTTCATGTGTCTACTCCTCGTTCATGGATTCTCCGGCCATTTCGGTGCGGCCTCGGGATACCAGTTGCAGGTGCCCGGATACTCGTAGGTTTCCTCGAACGCCAGACCCTCGGCGTGGCCATCTGCAAAGAGATAGTGCGAAATTCCCTGATGCCGGTCCCAGGCGATGAATCGTTTCGCGTAGTCCACCGAACCCTCCCACGTTTCCGGATGGATGTGGTCGGCCAGCAGGAAGTTCTCGGTGTCCGGAGCTTCGCTGATCCAGATGCACGCCATCGGCCGGCGAATCGCGTTGACGCAGTTGTACCGGTTGGATCGGGCGCCGTAGCGGTAATGGATTGGGTCGAGCAGTGCGTTCACCGCGAAACTCGAATACCGGGCGTTCGTCTGCTCGCTGAGCGGCCGGTCCCAGTTCACGAAGTCCTTTCCCTTGTCGCTTGGGCAGCGGAACAGGAACTGCTCTTTGGTGCAGCGTGTCAGGACCCGCAGCCAGTGGTCGTTCGGCTCGTCGATGTGGCACGAACTGGGCGGCAGGCGGTACTCGGAGTCGGGCAGATACGTCTGCAGGGCGATGCCCATCTGCCGCAGGTTGCTCTGGCACGCGATCTTCTGGGCCTGTTTGCGGGCCCGGCTCAACGACGGCAGCAGGATGCCCATCAGCAGCGCGATGATCGCAATGACCACGAGTAGCTCGATCAGGGTGAAAGCCCCACCTCGGACGAGACGGCGACCTGCGCCTCCGGGGCGCCTGATGACGCCCCGGAGGTCTCTCCGCCGCGACAATTCACAAGAACTCCTTCGCATGGCGAATCCCTCCAATGCACAGGTCAGTCCGTGTGTTCGTGGGGATCGTGCAGTCCCTGGTCCTCGCCGCTGCAGAGGCCGGATTTGCCCCAGTTCTCGATGACGATCTTCAGATCCTCCAGGTCCACGATGCCATCGCCGTTCACATCGCCCGCAATGGGCTCGATGATGGTCTTGGCGAATCGGATGGTGAAATCGGCGGACCGCCCGTACAAGCCGCCGGCGTCGTGCGCCGACAGGACGACGGCGACTTCGTCGTCCCCCTCGTCGAGCCAGAAGTAGAAACCTGCGTGGGTGTGGATGCCCCAGGCGTCTTCGTCATCCAGCCACTCCTTCTCCAGGAAGTAGGTGTCGCCGTCGGATTCCAGGGCCGCCGTATCGTCGGGTAGCAGCAGGAGGAAATCGTCTTCTTCGAGATTGCCGCTGACCCGCTCGCGCCGGAGGTAGATGTCCCAGGCGGGCACGGTGTTGGCGTCGGTGCTCTCCAGGTTCCATGCAGCCTGCGGGCCGAAGGCACTGCTCCAACCCTCCAAATGCTCGGCCCCGTGGGCGTCGCCGTAGCCTTCGTCTTTGCTGTACAGGAAATCGCAGGTGTACAGAGTCTTGTTCGGGTCGCCGGGCTTGGTGATGCGTTGGCCTTCTTCGAGCACCGGGGTCAGGACAAGGAACGTGTTGCCATTGGCGTGTTCCCAGGCGGGCCAGCCGGGGGTGGCTGCTTCGTGAACGGGCGGCATCGAGAAGAGCCAGAGCTTGTTGTTGTCGGTTGGGTCCGAATCGATGGCCCCTTCTGTGGGCTCGTTCCAGTCGGCCGGTCGCCAGGTCGGGTTGATCCCGATGTGGGTGTGGGCGATGGCGTCGTCGTGGTCGTGGTGGTGCGTTTCTTCGCCCTCCTGGCCCAGTGTCGTGACTGAGATCGCTGCCACCAGAATCAGTGTCGTGACAGCGGACAGAAACGGTGCTTTCATTGTCATATCTCCTCGCAGTTGTGCTCATACCCTGAATACGGTTGCCAAGGGACAGACGCCACCATTTGCGGCGCACGCGAAACAAGAGCCGCTCCGCGCAGCGGGGGTGCAAACAGCGACCGGGGTCCCTTCAGACGGATTGGGACGGGTATGAGCAGGGGGGACCGCGAGGCGGGGAGGTCCGGGGATAGCGGGTTTCCACGTATTCGGCGGATTCCGGCACGTCTGTGAGGAATACGCCGGAAGCATGTACTGATTCGGCGGCCGGGGCCCTCGCGATCTTCTTCGATACAACCGCGAACTGCTGGCAGATCGAGCAGTCGTGCGAATCATGGCCGCCGGAATGCCCGGCGATGAGCAGGTGGACAGTCAGCAGCAGCCCGCTCGTCATGGCGATGAGGGCCAGGCACGCCGAGACAAGTAAGGCGGTTCGCACCGAGCCTGCGAGTTGTTTGCGACCAATTCTCATGATTCACGCCATTTACGGTGCCTGGACAGAGCTGGCGATCATGCGCAGGCCGGGCACAGACCCTCCAATCGCACCTGCTGACGGCTGATGACGAATCCTTTGCGGGGGATGACCGCCATCGGCAGCGAGATGTCCGTCATGCACTGCGTCACGCCGCAGCGCGTGCATGTGAAGTGCGGGTGGCACTGATGTTCCGTGCAATGGTCCGCCAGTTCGAAGTGCCACGCGCGATCCTCCATGAAGGCGCGGTGTACCAGTCCGGCCTCCGCCAGCGACTCCAGTGTTCGATACACCGTGACCTTGTTCAAAGATCGGCTCTCCACTTGTCCACTGATCTGGTCCTGAGACAGGGGACCGGCAGCTGCCATGAGCACCTTCAGGATGGCGACCCGGGCCTCCGTGCAGTACAGCCTCGCCTCCTTGACCATGTGTCGGGCTTTGTCGTCGAGCGGGTCGGTCACGAGTGCGCCTCCTGGGGATGATGGTGGCAGCCACAATGCCCTTCGTGCAGGTGAGGGGAACGTACGAAGAGCATTGGAAACACGATATCGCTGACGCAGCAGGGCAGCCATACCGCCAGGAACAGGACGACGAAGATTCCCGCGAACAGCATGGGAGTCAGTTCCCGGTGCGTGTTCATCAGGACGTGGAAGGACGAAGCCCATGTGCTGACGAGGATGTGGGCGGCGTGGGGGAACTTCGTGTGCGGCCAGAACCAGGCGATCAGAATGCCGAGGATCGCCGCGGGGTTGACGAGATACCAGTCCTCGATGAACCCCAGGTAGATGTGCGGGCTGTCCGCGTGAGCCTCCGTTTCGTGTTCGTGACCGCCCTCCTGGATTGCGGCTGGTTCTGCGGCGTCTCCATGCTCGTGCAGGCTTGCGTGGGTTGGCACGGCTACGCCGAGGAAATCCTCGCCCAGGAATGGCAGGATCGAGTCGCTCAGTGTGGCGACCCCGATGGCCCCCACATACCCGACGACCAGGATCAGCAGAAAACTCTGTTTCTTCTCGTGGAGCTTGAACAGGGAGGCCGTCACGATGGCCGAGAGAACCACATGGGCGGGGTGAAACACCTGAAAAAGCCGCTGGCTCACCTGCGTTGACGCCTTGGCGAACAACAGCATGGCCAGTATGCCCGTCACAGCCCCAAACAGGGTAAAGGGCGCGTGCGCCCTGAGTTCCGAGAGAATCGCAGTCACTCTTCGCTGCATTGTTCTGCCTGCTCTTTCTGTATTGCGTTGTCAACCAGTCGATAACTCGCGATATTATACATCCCTACGTCAAAATTTGCAACTATGTTGCATATTTTCTTTCAGGGGGATGTTTTGTACGCTTTATTTGGTGCCGGCCCAGGTCGGCGTTCAGAAGTATGGCCGCTGCACGGAGAAACCGTTCCGTGTCGGTCTTTGGGGACAGGAAATCCGCCTTGTGTTTGTCTAAAGGCTTGTATAAAAGAGACTTATCGTGATTCCAAACATTCAGGAACTGGCTGTTCGATCGAGCGATGTGACGCTGCTGACCGCCCTTGCGGCGGGGACAGCCGTATCGCTGAGCCTTTGCGCCGTCGTCAGGCTGCCGATCGTGGTGGCCTACGTGGCTGGGGCCGCCCGCTCCAAACGCCACGGGGTCGTTCTCTCAATCCTGTTTGTATTGGGGCTCATCGCAGGCACCGCCTTGCTCGGCACGGCAGCAACGTCCACCGACGAGGGGCTCCGCAGGATACTGGGTGTGAACAAGTATCTGTTCTGGGGCCTGGGCGCGGCCCTGTTCGTTGCGGGCGTGCTCTTCTCGGGATTGGTCAATCCGCATCTGCTTCCCGAGAAATGGCAACGGGTCGCACAACGGCTGGCCAGCACCGGCTCGCCGGGGGCGTTCCTGCTCGGCAGTGCGTTTGGTCTGCTGCAGACCCCGGCCTGCCCCAACTGCGGGACTGCAATCCAGACTCTGTCCGAGGCCGCCAGCGGTTCTGCGCCGCACGGATTCGTCCTGTTCATGGCATTCGCCGCAGGGCAGGGTTTCATCCTGTTGGCCGTCGGCGTTCTGTTCAGTCTGGCAATGCCGAGACTGCTCGTGACCCTGCGAACGCGGATGTGTTCCGTTGAGCAGCGGATCCAGTTGCTGGCCGGCAATATGCTCATGATCCTTGGTGTCTACTTTGTCATCGTTAGTTAATGGGTGCCCCATGGAAGATCGCCTGCTCGCCTATCGTCAACGCAGAGAACGCGTGCAAGAATACAAAGAGGTTGCAGCCAAGAGCTGTTACAGCCTGATTATCATTGTCGTCGCCCTGGTCCTGCTGAGGCCGATGATGGTGAACCAGATCCTCGGTCTGGCGAGTGCGTACTCCAGCGTCGGGCTGCTCGATGAATCGATGCGGCAGTGCGACAAGGCTCTGCTCATCAACGGTGACAGCAGCGGGGCGTGGAGCCAGTCGGCGCGGATCTACAAGGTCCGGGGCGATCGCGACATGGCCTATGGGGCGTACCAGAAGGCGGTTGAAGCCGACCCCGCGAATCGGTCCGCCGGTTTCGAACTGGCCATGATGTATGTCGAGGATGGTCGGCATGCACTGGCTATTCCCTACTTCGAGCAGGTGCGAAGACTTGGGCCGGAGAGGGCGGCGACTCATGTTGCTTCGCAGAATTCCTACCACCGTGCGTCATTGGAGATGCTGATCCAGTGCTACGAGAAGGAGAACGACGCCGCCAAAATGGAAGTGGCGCTCAAGGAGGCCCGAATCTTCTATCCTCACAGCAGCGTCGCGCAGCATCATCCGTCTCCTCTGCCCGAGAAATAGCGTCAATCGCACGGCCATCCAGCCGATCGCGCTTCGGCTCCGCACACACCGTGGGGAACCCGCGTCCCAGAAAGCCATTGCATGTCTGCTCTCGCCGGGTAAACTGATCCGGTCATGAGAACTCTTACGCAGCGTTCAGAATTCGCGCAGGTTCCAGAGGGATGCGTCCTGACGATTGGGAACTTCGACGGCGTGCACGTCGGCCATCAGGAGATCTTCCGCACTGCCCGGTGGATTGCCCATGAGCGGGGCGCCCAGATGGTCGTGATGACGTTCGAGCCGCATCCCGTGGCGATTCTGCACCCGGAAGACGCGCCGGGTGTGCTCACGCCTCTGTCCTTGAAGCTCCATCTGCTGGAGGACTATGCCGACAACTGCATCATCGTCCTGGAGGACAGCAAGGACCTGTTGAACCTGTCGCCGGAGGCCTTCGTGGACGAATTCCTGATGGCCACGATCCGGCCGTCGGTCCTTGTTGAAGGTGACGACTTCCACTTCGGCGCCGGCAGGACCGGCGACGTCCGAACCCTCGCTGAGGTCGGGCAGGCGCAGGGCTTCGAAGTGACCGTCGTCCCGTCCCGGCAGATCGAACTGGCGACAGGTCAGCACCTGCGGGTATCGAGCACGATCGTGCGTTATATGATCGAGGGGGGGCACGTCGCCGAGGCGGCCGCCGCGTTGTCCAGACCCTATCGGCTCATCGGTCCCATCGTGTCGGGTTGGGGCCGTGGCAGGAAGCTCGGTTTCCCAACGCTCAACATGAGCAAGCCCGCGCAGATCATCCCAGGCGAAGGTGTGTACGTCGGGCTTGTGGAGACGGCCGCCACGGAGCAGGCTCTGTTGCAGGAGCACGAGCGCGTCCCCGCGGTGTTCAGCATTGGACAGGCCCGGACGTTCGGCGAAGAGCATCCGCTTCTGATCGAGGCCCATCTGCTGATCCCGAGTGTAGGCGATATGACGGGCCGATGGATGGCGATGGACTTCGTGCAGCACCTGCGCAGCCAGCACAAGTTCGCCTCGCCCGAGGAACTCGTAGCGCAGATCACGAAGGATTGCCAACAGGCAAGGGCGATCCTCGCAGACAGCCACGACAGGAGGTCACCATGAGTGAAGCAAGACACATCGTATTGGGCATTCACATCACGGATCGAGTGCACCATGTCCGCGACGTGCAGAGCGTGTTCACTGAGTATGGGTGCAGCATCAAGACCCGGCTGGGCCTGCACTCCGTCTCGGAGGATTTCTGCTCGCCCAACGGGCTGGTGCTGCTGGAGATGGCCGGCCCGGAGAAACCGATTTTCGAGATGGTGGACAAGCTCAAGGCCATCCAGGGTGTGGACGTGCAGAAGATGGTCTTCGAGCACGAGTAACACGGAAGACAAATCCGGATTTCGAGATTCGGATTCTGAGTTTCTGGATGCGGGATGCGGATCACGTATCATTCAGAGGCGAAGGTGCGTGATGTATATCCTGCGGAAAGGCTCCTGCGTGAGCAATGAAGCGTATCGACGTGCTGTCGAGCTGATCGACAGCTCGGATCACATTCTGGTCACGACGCATGTGAGGCCGGACGGCGACGCGTGCGGGTGCGTTGCGGCGATGACGCACGTGTTGAGAGGGCTTGGCAAGACGGTCCGGCCGCTGTTCGTCTCGCCAATGCCGGACTGGTACAGGTTTCTCTTCGAGGAGAAGGTCCCCGTGCTGGGCGAGGACGTACCGATCGAGGACCTCGCCAACGGCACGTTTGGCAAGATCGATCTCGTTGTGATCCTGGATACCAACAGCAACAGCCAGTTGCCGCGATTCGAAGACTATCTCAGGCAGACTGAGGTCCCGGTCCTCATCGTGGACCATCATGTCACGTCCGATGGGCTCGGTCGGGTCGAGATCGTCGATCCCTCCGCAGCGGCGGCGGGCCTCGTGCTGTTCGAGTTTCTCAAGCATGCCGGTTGGCCGATCACGAGCGAGACCGCCGAGGCCCTGTTCGTGGCGATTGCGACGGACACCGGGTGGTTCCACCTCCGCAACACGGACGGCCGGGTGTTCCGCACGTGTGCGGAGCTGGTCGATCTCGGCGCCGACTCGAACGAGCTCTACCGCAAGCTCTATCAGACGTTCTCGCACGCCCGTTTCAAGCTGATGGCGACGCTGCTCGACCGGCTGGAACTCCACCTGGATGGCCGATACGCGTCGCAGTACCTCGTTCGCGAGGACTTCGAGCGGACCGGCGCCGCCTATCGCGACACCGAGAACATGGTCAATGAGTGCCAGCGGATCGGCTCGGTGGTAGTTGCGGCGTTGTTCGTGGAGTTGCGGGATGGGAGAATCCGCTGCTCGCTGCGGAGCCGGCCCGATGTGCAGCAACGCGGCGGGGCCGAGGACGAGCGGGCGGTGGATGTCAGCGAGATCGCCGCGCAGTTTGGCGGTGGAGGCCACAGGCTGGCTGCCGGAACATACCTGCCGGCACCGATCGAGCACGCTATGCAATTGATTCGCGACGAAGTGGCGAAACGACTCGGCTGAGGACGGGAAATGATTTGTTCCCGGCAACCTCCACTCATATAATCGTCACCAGGTTTTCATGGACGTTCCGGCTCAGCGTGGAGGCATGGATTTTGTCAGAGTTGGTTGCGGACCCAGAGGCGGGTGCGAGCGGTTCTCCCCGCAGGCTGCGAATTCTGGGCATTCTCTTCGTATCGATCTCGATGGTGGCGGCGCCGGTCCTGTTCTCCACAGCGCTGTACACGCCCGACGGCATGAGCAAGAACGGCCTGATCACTCATTTGCTTGTGCCCTTGGCGGACGTGCTCCTCATGCTGTTGATCGTGCTGGTGGCGAGGCGGACCGGAGCGGCGGGCGCACTGGACCTCATATGGTTTCGCCGGGGTCGGCTTGATGGGGTGGCGATTCTCCTGCTGCCGATAGCAGCCTTGCTGCTGATGCTGGCGGCCACCGTGTCGATGGACAAGCTGGGCCTGAGATTGACCCCCAATCGCATGTTCGTCCCCGAGGGAAGGGACCTCGCGTTTTTCGTGGCGTTGGCGCTTCGCATCATCCTCGTGGCGCCCGTTCTGGAGGAGTTGTTCTGGCGAGGTTTCGTCCAGCGTGCGCTCGAGCGGGTCGCGGGGCCGCTGCCGGCCTTGTTCGGCCAGGCGATTCTCTTCGCGGCCGTACACCTGGCGCCCTTCGGCAGGTTCGGTCCGGCGCTGGCTCTCGGTTTGGTCGCCGGGACATGGCGGTGGAGGCGCAGAACCCTGGTTCCGATCGTTCTGGCGCATGTGATTCTCAACGGTTTGTACTGCGCCGGGCAGTGGCCTCACTGGCTGGACTACTCGCGAGTGAAGATCACGACGGACTATGTGGCGCGGATGTCGGAGACCTCCCGCCCGCCGGACTACGACCCCAACGCCGACGCCAGGGACTACTACGACCAGGCGTTTCGGGCGGTCGCGGAGATGCCGGACACGCTCGGCGCCTTTCGCCGAGGACTGCCAACGGACTGGTCCGAGGAGGTGTTTGAGCAACTCCGCACGTGGGTGGCCGCGAATGCGGAGGCCCTGAAATACATGGCCCGGGGCGCGGAGAAGACCTGCTACCGCCCGGTCTATACGGGGGACAGCGCGATGTTCGCCGGCATGCCGGAGGGCGCCGGCGCCCGGCATCTGGCCTTTGTGCTGGACACGCGCATCAAGCTGAGGGCCTTCGATGGAGAGGATGAGCAATTGCTGTCCGACGTGACGACGCTCTATCGGTTCGCCCGCCATTTCGGAGGCAAGAAGGTCCTCTCTCACCAACTCTTCGGCGTGTCCGTACGGACCTTGCTCGCGAGCACGCTGCGGGGCATCCTCGCCTGCGAATCGATCTCGCCTCAAACGCTGTTCTCGCTGCAGCAACTGCTCGAGCGATTTGAGGACGAGGAGGGGGACCCGTTGGATTTCGCGCTCGAGCGGTTCGTCTGGCTGGACGGCATTCAGCGGATGTTCACGGAGGAAGGAGACGGGCACGGCCGTATCCCCCGAGTCGTGATTACACAATGGGACAGTCTGCCCGAGCCGTTGGCGATGGTGATCGATCCGATGACTCCCGGTCAGAACACGAGTCTCCTGGCGCTGGATCGACGGCAAACGACGGACTGTACCGAGGAGTTCTTTCGGCGGGTTCAGGTCGCGGCCGCTATGACGCCCTGGGAGTTCCGCGCTGAACCCAACGGCGTCAGGGATGTCCTGGACGGTCTGGTCCGGCAGAATGCCTACGTCGGGCTGCTCGGGACCGTGTGTCGGGGAGTGCTCGATCTGCCCTGGCACGCCCGGACGGACCTCGCCGCACTCGGGGCGATCATCGCGGTGATTCGCTACGAAACGGAGCGTGACGAGTACCCGGATTCCCTGACGCAGCTCGTCGAGACGGGCTTCCTGCGCCGCGTGCCCCGGGACCCTTACTCGGCCGGTACGCTGATCTACAAACGTACCGATGGCGGTTTCCTGCTCTACAGTTGTGGCTCGGATTTCGACGATGATGGAGGCGCCCCAAGCCAGTGGGGCCTGGGTCAGCAGGGGGGCGATCAGGTCTTCTGGCCGGTGCGATAGAGGGGGGCTTCCGGCGTCGCCAGGAACACAGTGATGAGTGTCGCGCATGAATCGGAACGTTGAAATCAAGGCCGAAGCGGCTGACTTGGCCGCGACGGAAGAGAAGGTGATGAAACTCGCCGATGAAGGGCCGGTTCTCCTCGAACAGGAGGACATCTTTTTCCAATCTCCTCATGGTCGTCTGAAGCTCAGGCGATTTGCCGGCACCGGGCGGGGTGAACTGATTGCCTACGACCGGCCCGACGCCTCAGGTCCGAAGGAATCCCGGTATGTTGTGCATCGAACGGGCGATCCCGACGGCCTTTGTGACGTGCTGACGGAGACGCTGGGGCTTCGCGGCATTGTCCGAAAACGTCGGACATTCTACAGGATCGGTCAGACGAGGGTGCATCTGGACCGGGTCGAAGGCCTCGGTGAGTTCGTCGAACTGGAGGTGGTGCTTGGCGAGAAGCAAGACGCCCGCGAAGGGACCGCGATTGCGCATGAGCTGATGCGGCAGCTTGGCATTTCCGAGGACCGGCTTCTCAAAACAGCCTACATCGACATGATCGACGCGAGGATGACCCCATGATGGATCGAGCGGGAACTCCATCCTCGCATCCGGGTCTCATTGCCATATGGCATCCAACGCCTCGGATGGAACCGTTGTATTCGTTCGGGACGTTTCTCTGTAGTCATCTTGGCGGCAGGCACAGGCTCTGCTGCAACAACAGACAACGCATTGCTTCATAGAAAGGAGGGCGGCGTGAAGAAACGCAGTTCGGGCCGTTTCGTGTTGATGGGGGTTGGAATCCTTCTCGTGCTTCTCGGTGTGCAGGCGATCGTGGTCAAGTTTGCAGGGACCACCACCCAGGGCATGGTCACCGACGTCAAGCAAGTCGTGAGCGAAAGCTCCGACAAGATGGACTGTAATTACGAGATCTGCTATCGGTTCTCAGTCAACGGCAGGGACTATTCCGGCAGCCTGAGTCGCAAGAGAGTGTACAACGTTGCGATGTTGCCGGCCGAGGGATCTGCGATCACCGTTCGGTATCTTGCGGCGGCCCCGTTTCTCAACGGTCCGGCCGACGCGAGTCCCCTGATGGGGGTTGCACTGGGGGGCTTGGGCGTCTTCCTGGTTGTTGTGGGGCTGCGCATCAATCGTCACCCGGCCCCGGAACCGGTCGCAGTGCAGGACCCGTCCGCCGCATGAA
>JBDKRX010000048.1:0-43502 GCA_039683175.1 Phycisphaerales bacterium | reverse complement strand
CCTTTTTCACGACCCTCCCTATTGCAGAATGTTCAAAAACCTATCCCCGAAGTTCAGGAACTGGATGCTCGACCAACTCACCCAAGCCGCCTGACCCCTCAAAAACGGCAGAAGTCGAGCTTACGGCGTCACTACAAACGGGATTCGCGGCAGCGAAGGCCTGTTCATGCCATAGGGGCTCTGTTGCCCATAAGTCTGGGCAGACACGGAGCGTTTCTTCGCCCTCAAGCCACTTGCCACGCCGGGGGCGAGACGCTATGATCATCCAGTCGTACTGTGACAGAACCATTGCACAGACGGGACTGGAGTCTGGCATGCATTCGGCACCCCTTCTTAAGGACCTACCCATGGACAAGCCAACCGGAGTATCGCGACGGGATTTCGTGCGGAACGCAGTGGGCGTGACAATGACCGCGCCGGCTATTCTCGGGACGGCCGCTCGGGCACAGGGACGGATCTTCAAGGTGGGTCTGATCGGCTGCGGCGGTCGAGGTCGCGGGGCGGCCGCCGGGGCGCTCGATGCCGCCAAGATCCTGGGGTTCGACGTGCGAATCGTAGCCACGGCCGACTACTTCAAGGAGCGAGCCGTCGCGGCGGGCAAACAACTGAATGTCCCGCCCGAGCGGTGCTTCGGCGGGCCGGCGAGCTATCGGGATCTGCTCGCGACGGATGTCGAGATCGTCCTGATGGCCCAGGCGCCGCTGTTTCGGCCTACCCATTTGGAGGCGGCCGTCCAAGCGGGCAAGCACGTATTCATCGAGAAGCCCGTCGCGGTGGACTCACCCGGCTGTCGGCGCGTGATCGCGGCGGGCGAGGAGGCCCTGAAGAAAGGGCTCGTCATCACCGCCGGCACGGAGATGCGCCACGACTGGAACTACATCAACACGCACCAGGCCGTCGCGGTCGAAGGGGCCCTCGGCAGGCTGTACGCCGGGCGCGTGTCCTTCTGCATCGGGCACATGTTCTGGAACCGGCCGATCGACCCGAAGACGCCGGAAGACCTCGTGAAATCCTGGCAGAACTGGATCGCTCTCTCGGGCGACCACCTCGTCGAGCAGCACGTCCACAACATCGACGTCGCCAACTGGTTCGTTGGAAGACCTCCGGTCAGCGCGGTCGGGTTCGGCGGCCGCTCGCAACGACCCGCGGGCGATATGTATGACTTCTTCAGCGTCGATTACGACTACGGTGAAGGCGTCCACATCCATTCGATGTGCCGACAGGTCAACGGCTGCTGGAACTGGGTCGGCCACGACTTCGTGTATGAGAAAGGCCACACGGAGGGCAGCGACTACGCCAAGCCCAGGCGGTCGCCAATCCCAGCCGATTTGCCCCAGGCGCCGGCCAGCCACATCCAGGAGCAGGTGGACACCCTCTACCTCGTCGCCAAGGGCAAGCCCGTCAGCCAGGCGAGGGCGGTCGCCGAATCGACCGCGACAGCGATCATGGGACGCATGTCCGCCTACACCGGCCAGCAGGTCACCTGGAAAGAGATCATGGAGGATGCGACGATCAACCCGGCGTGCTACAATGACACGTTGCGGCCGACCGCCGAGGACTTCGAAAACGGCACCGTCGTGATCCCCAAGGAAAACGTCGTCCCGCTTCCCGGCGTGAAAGCGTAGGCCGATTGGAGCCAGATGAGCAACAGGAGTCAGACAAATGAAAGACCGTATCGCCCCTATCCTTGAACTATTCCTTCTCCTCTCCACAATCGCGGCGGGGCAGGATTCGCCCCCAACCGCTGTCGTGCCCACTTATGACGTGCGCAGCTTCGGCGCCGTCGGGGACGGCAAGACGGACGACACCGCCGCATTTCAGAAGGCCCTCGACGCCGCGGCACAGACGGGAGGCGGGACCGTCCTGGCCCCGCGAGGCAACTATTTCTTCGCAGGGCATCTGAACGTGCCCAATGCCGTGACGCTGGCCGGCGTCTGGCAGTCGGTGCCCGCCCACAACGGACTCCGCGACCAAGGTCTACCCAAGCCCACCGACGACGGGACCACGTTCCTCGTCACCGAGGGCACAGGCAACGAAGACGGGGCCGCCTTCCTCACGCTCAATACGAACAGCACGCTCAAGGGCGTCGTGCTCTACTATCCGAACCAGATCATCGACAACGCACCCCAGGCGTACCCCTGGGCGATCGCCATGCGAGGCAAGAATCCCGCGGTCCTGGACGTCGAGTTGCTGAACCCCTATAACGGCATCGACGCGACCCGCAACGAACGGCACCTGATCCGCAACGTACATGGCCAGCCTCTCCGCCGGGGCATCTACGTCGATGCGATCTACGACATCGGCCGGATCGAGAACGTGCACTTCAACCCCTGGTGGAGCACCAAGCCCGGCCTGTTCCAGTGGCAGATGGCCAACGGCGAGGCCTTCATCTTCGCCCGCTCCGACTGGGAGTACGTGCTGAACACGTTCTGCTTCGGATACAAGGTGGGCTACAAGTTCGCTGCCAGTGGCACCGGCGTCTGCAACGGCAACTTCCTCGGCATCGGCGCCGACGACTGCTGGACCGCCCTCGTCGTCGAGCAATCGGCGCCCTTTGGCCTGCTGATCACCAACGGCGAGTTCGTCTCTTTCCACGGCCCGGACCCAACGATGATCGAAGTGATGGAGGCCAACAAAGGGACGATCCGCTTCGTCAACTGCGCCTTCTGGGGTCCCTGCAATCAGATCGCCAAGATCGCCGGCACAGGAACCGTCGGCTTCGGCGACTGCACCTTCACCCAGTGGGGAGGCAAGGAAGGCACTCTGCCCGCGATCCAGGCCAAGAACGGAACGGTGCTCATTCGCGGGTGCGAGTTCCGCCAGGACCGCCCGCAAATCCAGTTGGGCAAAGAGGTCCGGCGGGCCGTCATCGCCGAGAACGTCTTCACCGGCGCAGAGCGGATCACGAACGAGTCAACGGGCAACGTCCAGATCGGCCTCAACAGCAGCGGATCGTAAGGAGAGTGTGAAGTTTCAAGTTTGAAGTGGGCTGGGCGCAGAGCCTTCCCACTTCAAACTTCAAACTTGAAACTTCTTCACATCTGCGAATAGCTCGCGGGCTTGAGGTACAGGTTCGTGATCCCGCCCTTTCGCAGGATCGCGCTGTCCGCGTACTCGGGTATGGCCCGCAACTTCTGCCAGTCAGGATCGGCGCCGAACGCCTTCCAGTTGGCCTTGCTCTCGTCCATATCCTTGAAACCGAGCATGTAGGTGAGATTGGGCATCTTCGTGCCGGCCAGGGTCTGGCCGAAGAAGACCGGGTGCAGTCCGACCTTGCGGAAGATGGCGATCTCCGCCGCATTGAACATCTCGATCTTCTTGGGACCCGCCTTCTCGCTCGGGCTCTCGTAGGTCCGCAACTGGAAGATCCGACCCGGCCCATCCACCGGCCTCTCCAGCCGTGGTATATTGTCAAAGGCCCCCATGAACTGGACCTCCAAGTTCTTGTACGCCGGGCCACTATCTGGAGCATTGATGAAGGCGGCCCCTTTCTCCATGAACTCTGGGTCCTCACGCAATCTCTCGGTGAGCGTGGCAAATGTTGCCATCCCTATGTGCACGAGCAGCACGTAGATTAGACTGATCCCTTCATTCGGATAGAACACGCCCACTGGCTTGATGCCCAGCCGGTTCAGAGCTGGGATTGCCGCCTCGCTGAGAAACCGGTCCATGCCGGCCTTCTGCTCCTCGGTCTCGATCTCATATCGCCGCAACTCATAATACTCCCGTATGAACTTTACTACACTGACGTCCTCCGCGTTAGCGGCCATCTCGGCCGAGCGCGCCGCCCGCATCTGGGCCAGCCGAGTCCGATGGGCCACGTCGCTCTCACCGGGGCGCCGGGCCGCCGGGTCCTGGGCCATCAGGGCCCCGCCACCCAAGGATGCCAAACCGGCCACTGTCGCTTTCGTCAGGAATTCTCGTCGTTCCATGCTCTGTCTCCTCTCACAAGAGTCTCTGAAAGAACCCGCCGCAGAGGCAGCGAAATCCGTATCCTCGCTGTTCTCCGCAAACGAACCCGTATTGGCGTCTCCCGTCGCGGCGGCCTCCACCCATCCGCCGCGCCGGGACGACACCGAAAACCTGTTCGGGGTTTTCCATGTCATGTGGTCAGTTATTATAGACCCACGAGGAACCGTTCGGTTCCCGCGCACATGGAGTTTCCTCTATTCTCGCTGGCAACACCGCCGTGAAAGACAAAGGTGGGATGTGACCGCTCGGGAATGAGAAAGCCCGGGTGGCAGCGGGCCAGTTGCCGATACCACCCGGGCTTGTCGTCATACTTCAAACATCCAACTTCACACTTCAGACTTCTTCCCTACCTCACCTCCAACTCGAAGCTCTCGGAGTGGCTGTTGAACTCCGGCGCGTACATGCACTGAATGCTGGCCATGCCGGTCTGGTACTCGCCTTTGAGCTGGATGAAGCTGCTGTACTCGAAGACGTAGGTCCCTTTGGGCAGATAGTCCATGAAGAAGTGCGTCGCGGTGTCGCGAGTGCTCTCGTAGTACGCCAGGCCGTCCTGGTAGCGATAGCGGCTCAGGACGTTCACCGGCTCGGTGCCGCTGCCGCGCTGGTCCTTCATGTGGACGTACTCCATGTCGCGATCCACCTTCAGCACGATCCGCACAACCAGCTCATCGCCCACGGAGACCGGGCCGGCGACCGGGACGAGGACCTCGCCCTCGCTGGTCGTCTCCTTGATGTAGATGGCCTTGCTCAGTGTCAGCGGCGTACCCTCGTAGGGCGTGACCTTGCTCATGTCTTCGAGGTACTGCCAGTGGACGGAGCCCCAACTGACGCCGTCATCGACCTTCTTGACCGTGATCCGGCCCATCTCGGGCTCGATCTCGCTGCGGACGAATCGCTCTTCGTAGAAGCCGGTGCCGGCCTCCACGTCCTCGGGCTCGATCCACACGCCGCCCAGGGCCACTTCGACCAGGGCGTTCGAGGACAGCATATCCGTCCCGCGAAGGAGCAGGCCGTAGATCGCGTCGGCCGTCGCCTTCGTCGTATTCCAATCCTGCGTCTGCTTCTGCTTGAGCAGCCAGACCCGGCAATCCTCGACCGCCTGGGCGTCGCCCATGACCTCGTCGAAGGCCTCGATCATCAACGCCTGCGTCTCGATCGGCGCCCGGTGCCACCACCAGCTTCGCTCGGTGTCGCGCCAGAACATGCCCAACTCCTCATCCGTGACGCTGAACTCCTTGATGGACTTCATGATCGCGGCGGGCGTCTCCGTGTCGCCGAACCGCTTCAGCGCGATGGCCAGATGGGCCTGCGACTGCCGCCAGAGCGACAGCCAGTACGTGCGAGCCTGGGCCAGCCAGAAATCGAGCGCATCCTGGTACTCGTCGGCAATCGCCTGATCCGCCAGGAAGAAGCTGCGACCATAGAGGTACAGCGCGATCGTCGGACTGAGGTTGTCTTCGTTCGGATCGCCGTACTTGAGGATGTAATGGTACCAGTCGTACATCCATGCATCCAGGGCGTTGAGGGCCTTGACGGCGCAACTGACGTCGATCGTGTCGACGCCAAGGTGGCGGAGGCGTCCGAAGCCCGTGGTGATATAGAGCGTGATGTATTCGCTGCCGGAGCAGCCGGGGAACCAGGGCCACAGGCCGTCGCTGTACTGCATCTGCTTGAGCTTGAACAAAGCGTTCGAGGTCTCGCTGCTCAGGCGGTTCTCGTCGAAGAGAATGCCGACGTTGCGCCGGGCCTCGGACTCGGAAATGGCCTGGCGGACCCAGGGCGTCTCCTCCAGCGTGACGCTCTTGAGGTCCTCGTTCTTTTCCAGCGGACTGTCCAGCGCCGGCGTCGCCTTCCACTGGTCGAAGATCCGCCGGATCTTCGGGTCGGAATTGGCGATGTACGCGGCCAGCGAGTTGGCATACAGCCGATTGAAGATCTGCTCGCTGCACTCGTACGGGTACTCCATCAAGTAGGGCAGCGCCATCACCGCGTACCAGACGGGCTGCGAGACCATCTGGACCGTGAGGCTCTGATGGATCAGGCTGTCCGATGCCCCGGACTGGAGCAGTTTTGTGAACTCGAACTCCTTCGTTTGGGGTCCGCGGATCGGCAGAGGCAACGACTCGGTGACGAGAATCCGCCGGCTGAGCACGGGCAGATAGCCCTCCTGCCCATCGCTCAGACGCGTCGTGGCGCCGACGGCCTTGTAGATGAGGAACTCGCAGCCGTCGGGGATCGTCAGACGCCAGGAGAGCGTGCGGGATTCCTTGCTGGGCACGTCGAAGTCGCGTTCCGGCGTGTTGTTGCCGAGGGCCTCGTCACGAGATTCCAGGGTCCAGGCGTCGGACATCGTCAGAGCGACCCTGCCCTGCACACGGGCGGCGGACTGGTTTGTCACCTTGACTGTGAACTCGATTACATCCCCCTCGCGGACGAAGCGAGGCGGATTCGGCTCGACCATGAGGTCCTTGGCCGTCACGGTCGTGCCGGTCAGGTAGCCCCTGCGCATCTGGGTATCGTGGGCGAAGCCGAGGAACTTCCACTCGGTGAGGGCCTCGGGCATCGTGAACTCCATCCGGACCACGCCCTCGCTGTCGGACACTAAGTGCGGGAAGAAGAACGCGGTCTCGTTGAGGTTCGTGCGGGCGGTGACGGTGCTCAGATCCACACTCGAATCGGCCGCGACCTCTTCGTCGTTCGTTTTCGCTCCGTCGGCAAAGTCCGCGGAATCGTCTGTCGAGGCCTCCGGCGTGCCGCCGCCCCGGGTTGCACCGCCGGTCCCACCCCGGCTCCAATACGAATAATAGAACGTCACGATGGCGTCGGGGAAGTGGCGATAGGTCAGCGACGCCGACAGATAGTCCGCCGACCAACCGTAGTAAATGGTCGAAAACGACATCGCTCTATTCTCGAACTGGCTGCTCAACCGGCTGCTCTCGGCCCGGAAGCCGGAGAACGTATGCAGCCAGTCGTGCGCCAGGTATTGATCGAGCGAAGCGTCGTACAGGCCCGCGACCATCTCGGCGACCGCCTTGCGGGCGTCCTCGCCCGTGATGACCGCAGTCCAAGTCTCGCGTTGTCCCGGCTCCAACAGCGACGTGAAGTGCTCCCAGGAAATGGACAGGTCCTTGTTCGTCCAGGGCACGTTCACGATCTGCTGGCTCACATAGGCCCGGTTCTCGCGGACGTAAGTCACGCGGAGGGTGAAGCCGCCCCGCATGGACTCGGTGACTTCCTGAGTGATGGTCTCCTGGGTCCGGCCGGACTCGGTCCACCAGGCGCGGAGGACCTCGCCGCGACACTCAATCTCGACGTAGGCCCGTCCGGCGTCGTAGCCGGTGCCCCAGACAGCCATAAACGTCTCGCCCGGCTCGACCGACCACGTCGGCGCCTCGAAGTAGTTGGGAATCCGCACGGCGAAGTCAGTCGCTTCGGGGTCCACGACGGTGATCGTCTCCTGCGCCGTGACGGCTTTTCCGAACCGGTCCTGCGTTTCGAGCACAGCGCGATAGGCGCCTGCCCCGAGCGTAGTCGAGACCGCGACCCAGCCCGTGGCATCCGTCGTGAAGGCCCGCTCATCGACCAATCCCGCAAGTTCCCACGTCTGCGGATCGGAGGCGTTCACCCGGGAACTGCCCGAGAATAGCAAGGGCCGAACCACCGCCTCGGGCTCCTTCAGTGCGTAGATTCGGACCGTGCCCTGAGCGGGTTCGGGCTCGCCGTCCAGCGATTCCGTCGTGATGGTGAACTCCACCGGACTGGCGGGCGTCTGCCAGTCGGCCGCACTGACGGTTGCCTGGAGCGCGGTATAGCCCGCGCTGACCGTCCGATTGGCGGACCGCGTCTCGCCCGAGGTGTCCGTGACATCGGCGTAGACCGTGTACTGGAAGACGGGCTCATCCTCTTCGAGAACGGACAGGTCCGGCTTGGCGGTGAACTCGATGCTGAACGAGCCGTCGGAGGCGGTGACCGCGGTGCCGTGGGCGATCTGCTGCGATGTGCCTGTCGCGTACCAGCGGGACCACCAGGCCCACGCAGGATACCGCACTCCACGCACGACGCGCCACTCGACCTCGGCGCCGCCGATCGATGCGCCGGTGTACGCGGTGGCGACGCCCGGCACGACGACCTGCTCGTTGAGACGCGGGGCCTCCTCGGGCGGGGTCAGCTCAACGTAGAATTTCGGACGCTTGTACTCCTCGACGCTGATGCTCGTCGAGCCGTCGGGACCGCCGGTTACAGCCAAAGACATCCGGCCGGTGAGCCGGTCCTCGGGCGCTGTGAAGCTGCCGCTGAACGACCCGTAGTCATTGCAGGTGTGAGTCTGCCGGGCGATCTCCTGCCCGTTCGTGTCCCAGAAGACCACGGTCAGTTGCCGATGTGACAGGGTCTGGTAACTGTCCTTCGCCTGATCCACGCGGATGCAGATGCCCTTGTACTGGACCGTCTGGCCCGGTCGATAGATGGAGCGGTCGGTGAAAAAGACCGTCTGCTCGTAGGCCGATGGATCGTCGTAGCCCGGCGTGGTCGTATACGTGCTCGCGCCGGTCAACTGGTCGTCCCCGTGCTGGGCCACGATCAGAAAATGCACCCACCTGGTGGCCTCCGGCGCGAAGCGGAACATGCCGCTGTCGTCGGATTGCGTGTCGTCGGCCGGCTCGTATCCGTTGCTCGTGCTGTTGTACATCCAGCGCGTGACCTTCGCGCCGGCGATGGGCAGGCCGCTGCCGGCGTCGAGTACGAACCCCTCGACCGCACCTTCCTGGCTGAGCGTCCGAACGACCAGCGCCAGGTCGCTGACCCAGACGGGTGCGACGCTGACCTGGTTGTCGCGATCTGAGAAGGAGGCGTCGTGACTGGCGATGAGGAAGTACTGGCCCTTCTCCAGGCCATCGGGCGCGGGCAGGATCTCCGTCCTGGTCTGATAGTCCGCGGTGGCAGGCAGTTCGGCGCTCCACGCGAGGGCCGGCGTCGCCGCCAGCACGGCGGCGCGCTGCTCTGAACTCAGGTTCCCCCAGGAAGGACGGGACAGGTCGTCCCATCTGACGGCCCGGAAGTAGACCGGCGTCACGTTGCGGTACGTGACCTGGATTTCCGGCAGTGGATCGTTCCACACCCTCTCCGTCTTGATCGACGCGGACTTGCCCTCGATGGTCTGGATCAGGTTGTAGCACTGGGTGCCGCCGTAGCTGGCGGGATAGACCTTCCACCCCTGCTCGGCCAGGGTACGAGCCTTGACGTACTCCCCCTGGTCGTACAGCACAGAGGCCCACGCGTAGATCGCCCTCGCAGCGATCTCGTTGCCCTCCCACTCGTCGGCGAACCGCTCCAGGGCCGCCATGTACAGATCGTCCTTCTCGCCCACCGCCTGGTTGTAGCCGAAGGCCAGACGGTGCAGGTCGGCGTCGACAAACGCTGTCTCATCGGCATCATTCTGGTGGTACCGCAACAGGTCTTGATACAGCCGAATCGCCTTGAGCAGAACAGAGTCCGTATCCGTGGTCACCGGGTCCCACGCGAGGAACTCGGCCACCGGCGAGAAGATCGGACTATCCGCCATGATCTCGAAGGCGTTCTCGCCGAGGGCCGCCTGCTCGCCTGCGCTGTAGAACGACAGCGCCTCGTGGGCCAGGAAATCGTAGAGCGTCGGACGATACGTGTCCGGCGTGGTCCCCCCTTCGAGCAGGTCGTCCCACTCGGCGATCCGAATGGCCTTGAGCTGGTCCTCGGCCGCCAGGGCCGCGGTGAAGTGCGTATCGATCTCGGTCAGGATGCGGGCCAGGTCCCACGTCGTGAAGTCCTCGCCCGACGCCTCGCCCGATGCGGTCCGCTGCACGAATCGGTAGCGGTTGAGTTCGAAGTACTGCCAGAACCAGTGGGCGAGGATCGCCTCCATGACCGGCTTCATCGCCTCCGGCGCGGTCGCAATCTCCGCCTCCAGGCGGGTGATCGCGGTCTCCAGATTGCGGCCCTGGATCCAATCCTCATAGACGATCTGGAGGCCGATGGCCTTGGTCGCCTCGGCCCAGGCCTCGTCCTCCAGGGCGCCGGGGATGATCTGTTCCAGCAGGTCGATGGCGGTCTTGGGCAGGCCGCTGTCGATTGCCTTGTCCACCTGGTTCCAGAGGTCATCGCGCTCGCCGGCAGTGGCCGCACAGGCCAAGACCCCGATCAAAGCCGCAACAATCAGGATTCGTACCCTTCTCATAACAAGGACTCCCACAAATGAATAGTATTTATTATATCGCACGGTATTGAACCGTTGTTCACAAAAATCTCACTGCCCATCCTCGCATTCCAAGCCCTCCCACCGCAACCGCGGATAGTCCATCTCCTCGCAGATCGTCCACGTATTTTCGAAGTCCCAGCCGGCAAAGCTGGCTTGCTGTTTCATCTGCGTGTCGGACAATGGCATACCGTGCCCGTTGTCCAGTCCCTCGCTGTCAGCAGCGCCAAGCCAATAGCAGTCCGTCACAGGCAGCGGAGCGCCTTGGCCACCGCGAGAGCGACTGAATCCATTGTATCCTACCAATCCGCCGACGTTCTTCTGCTCAGAGGTTGTGATATGCACGGCAGCGTAGCTGCCCATGACAGAGCCATCGTTCGTACCCAGCAGACCACCGATGCGCGCCAACCCTGAGACCTCTCCGCGCGCATGGGAATCGATGAGATCGCCCTTGTTGCAGCCGACCACTCCGCCGACATTGCGTGGTCCGGCCTTCGGGTCCGACTGCTCACTCTGCGAGCCGCAAACCGCCGCATCGACAGAACACCCCTCGATGAGGCCGGAATTGACGCCGACGAGTCCCCCCAGATTCGACGTGCTCTCGGAGCCGACCACCGCACCGGAGACGCCGCAATGCAGCACAATCCCGAGGTTCTCCGCTGCCAGTGCCCCGACTGACGTGTCTTTGGAGCTTGATGCGAAAACATCTTCCAGGCGAAGCTCTTGAACGAATCCGTCGGGCGAGATCTGATCGAAGAAACCCTCACCACAGCAGTTCGTGAGATGGGAGATGGTGTGACCATCGCCAAGGAAGACTCCGCCAAATGAGGACGACAGGGAAGTCTGGTATGGTGGGTTAGATGATTGACTGGACAGCGGAAGCACGTCCCATCCGGTCATATCGATGTCCCCCCCCAGGATTACGACGGCATCGCCCGCAAACCTGCCCGCGAGGCACTCGATCTGGCCGGGGGTATCGAGCTGGGCATACGAGAGAAGCACGGGGGAGTAGCTCGACGAACTGGCGGCCGCGGGCAGAGTGTAGACCCCCTGGCTGGCTATGATGTCAACCGTGCTGCCGACGGGCGCCAGACCAACCGGAGACGTCAGGATGGCCCGCTCCTTCGGAATCGCAGAATGATAGTCATAGAGGATTCGCCCCACGACGAAGCCGGCCAGCTCAAGCTCCGTCGTAGCCCAGTCCAGAGGCAGGTCGAAAATGTCCGGGACCGGTCGATATCCATCCACGTCCACCTGCCAGCTCAGGACGGGATAATCGGCGTCCGGCATATACCAGCGGTCCGCCGTGCCATCGGAGGATGAACCCGCGAAATCCCAGCCCATGAAGCTGTTCCGCTCTTCCGCTTCCCATGGGGTCAGGCAGTAGCTATTCAGAGACGAAGCCAACTCGTCGTTCACCACCGCCAGGTAGTCCCGTGCGTCAACTTGGAGTGTGCAAAGGACTGTGTAACACTCCAGGATCAGCCCCCAATAGGTCGTTCTCGCCGGCTCCCCCCTCGTGGATGAACCGTATGGACGGCTGTTTCTCCCTACGAGACAACCGATCGCGTTTGAGCCGCGGACCTCCAGCCGCACATAGCTGCGTGCCAACACTCCTGCATTGACGCCTATGAGCCCAATGGTAGACTCGTGCTGTCCGGCGTGTACGACACCCGTCGCATAGCAGCCCGTGACAACGCCCTCGTTGCGAGCGGCAAGAACCCCGATCGTGTGAGAACCCTCCGCCACCCTGACGGAGACATCCTCCAATCCCAGGCAACTCACCCGTCCACCCCGCCCGATATCAGCAAACAGGCCGTAAGTCTCAGACGCCTGCACCACAGGTTCGCCGATCTCGAATGTGAGATGCCGGAGGATGTGCCGATTTCCGTGAAGGAAGCCATTGAAACTGCTGATTGGCCGCACCAGCATGTCCGTCAGATCGAGATCCGCATCGAGGACAAAGTGCGAGTTCAAGGGACCTGACACGAGGCCCAACAGAGCGAACTGCTCGGCCGTGGCGACGTGGTATGGATCCAGCGGCGTACCGGTCCCCTCAAGGCGGTAGGACAGTTGATTGCGGATCGGCTGGCCCTTTGTTCCTTCCCATGCCAGACGAGGGTAATCCCGGCCGTTGTCTATCACCCAATTCGCATCGCGATCCCACCCGGCATTCGCATAGGTGAACGCATCCATCATCTGGAACGTCATCAGGCCGGCACCTACGGCACCGGTTTTCTGTCCGCTGGTCTGGACATCCCAAAAACAGGCACTGGCGTAGCCGCCTCCCCCGCCGGCCAGGCCACCGGCGCCTTCGCGGGCCTGGACGCTCCCCCTCGCATAGCAGTTGGCAGCACTGCCGGCGTCGCCGCCCACCCGGCGAGTGGCAGCACCGATGGCAGCGTACCCCACCAACCCGCCGGCAAATCGTTCCGCGGTTACAGCCACTCCCGCATAACAACTGCTGATGCCGCCCCGATTCTCCCCACACAGACCTCCGACTCTCTCGCCGCCCGTCACCGAGCCCGTCGCATAGCAAGCTCTTATGAGTCCCCAATTGACCCCCGCCAGTCCGCCAGCCGGGGTCGCCCCACCCTCTCTATTGATCAACACTCGATCCATGCCAAGATTCTGAACCTGGGCGCCTCTTCCGATTCGCCCGAACAGACCCAGGGCAGAGTCTCCGTCGGCCGGAGCGCAGATTGTCAGATTGCGCACTTTGAAGCCCCGCCCATCGAGAGTCCCGGTGAAATTCGGGTCGACGCCGTCGGGCCATTCCTGACCACCCGCGACGACTGGGCTATCAAATACTCGTCCGCCCGGCAGGTCCGGGTCCAGGTCGACGTCGCTGACAAGGACGAAGTGTCTGCTCAGCAGGTTCGGGTCCGAGCCAATGGAGATGAGTTGCTCGGCGGTGGCGATTTGGTACGGGTCATTGGGCTCACCCGTCCCGCCGGCGAATTCCACGCCGCCACAGATCCCAGCCAACAGGCAGACCACCATCGTTCCCACAAACCACTTGGATGTCGTGAAGGTCGCAGCCATGGCAATTCCTCCGCTACAATTCACCATCGGTCGTCGCACTGTCACAGGCTATCCCTTCCCACTGCAGGCGGGGATAATCCACCCCCTCGCAGATCGTCCAGGTATCCAGAAGATCCCAGCCGGCAATGAGAAAGGTTTCCGCCGTCAGCATCTGAACCGTCGTCCTGTCCGTACCACCAGCACTCGCGGTCTGACCCGAAGTTTCGATGTCCCAGAAACTGGCGGTCACGCGGCTGGATGATCCGCCCCCCACCAGTCCGCCAATGTAGTCATAGCCCGCAACTGCACAGACGCTGTAACTGGTAGTAATATGGCCCTCATCGTTGTAGCCCACGAGACCGCCAACGAACCGATTGGTTTCAGTTCTGCCGACCGTGCCGCGGGTGTAGCTCGTGGCGATATTGCCACAGTTCTCCCCGACGAGACCGCCGACATAGCCTCTGCTGGCGAAGATCGCACCCCGGCTGCAGCTTGCGGCGATACTGCCGTAGTTTCTCCCTACGAGGCCGCCGACATAGTCGCCGGCGCCCGCAACATTCGCCGCTTCCAGGCCAAGCTTCGAGATCGTGGCTTTGGAGCCGGAGATCCCCAATAGTCCAAGGTAGGCGCTACCCTGAATACAAAGGTTGTTGACCACATGGCCATTGCCGTCGAAGGTCCCATCGAACCAGGGAGCAACTGCCGTGGACCATATGATCCCCGACAGATCCACAGATGCCTCCAACCGGTAGGAGGCTGTCGGCTTGAACCAGACAGCGCCCAAGTCCCGCGCATCTCGAATCAGATACGGTTCCCCGGCCGTCCCCGATCCTTCCGGCATCACAGGACCGTTCCCGCCACAGTAGCACAATCGGGGATATTCACCCGGAGATATCTGCCAGTAGTCGCAAGCACCGTTGAGGGTCTCATCGACGAGGTCCCACCCACCAGTCAGAAGAATCCCAATACTCTGCATCTCGCCGGTCGTTTTGCCTGTCCCCCCGTTGCTCGTAGCCATACCCGAGGTTTCGGTATTCCAGAAGCTCGCAGTAATGCCGGTACCGCCGACCCCCACGAGGCCGCCAACATCGTCGCCAACGCCATGCACGGTACCGGTACTGTAGCTTGTGCCGATATTGCCGCCGCTGCCCACGAGGCCGCCGACATAGCGTCTTCCCACAACCGCACCGGTGCTGTAGCTCGCGGCAACGCAACCGCCGTTGACACCCACGAGCCCACCCACGTAGTCCCTTCCTCCCGCAACTGCGCCGGTACTGTAGCTCGCGACAATGCTGCCCCGGTTGGTGCCCGCGAGGCCGGCGGCATAATCGCCTGTTCCCGTGACTGCGCCGGTGCTGTAGCTCGCGGTGATACCGCCGTAATTGAAGCCCACAAGACCGCCGACGGACCAGTTGCCATCGACGATCCCGGTGCTGTGACTGACGACTATGCTGCCTTTGCTATAGCCCACAAGACCGCCGACACGCTGGCTTCCTGTGACCGTGCCATCACAGTGGCATTGAGTCGCGACGCCGGTGGCGGCTCCGATAAGACCGCCGACGTAGTCCTGGCCATCCACTGCGCCAACGCTGTAGCACTGGGCTATCGTGCCTTCATTGTACCCCGCCAGGCCGCCGACGCAGTGACCCGAACCCACGATCGCAACGTTCACAAGCCCCACGTTCTTGATCGAGCCACAGATCCGGCCGAAGAGTCCAAGATAGTTCACACCCCGAATCGTGAGATTCGAGATCGTGTGACCGTCTCCATCGAAGACACCGGAGAAGGCCATGCCCTGGAAGACCGCGTTCGGCTCGGTCTCGTCAGCGGTCGGCGCGATCACCGCCCTGCTGAAGACCTTTCCTCCGGGGAGCCCTGGAGCCAGATTGATGTCGTTGACGAGAATGTAGTGCTTGTCGAGCAGGGTCGCGACCGACCCAATGGAACGGAGCTGCTCGGCGGTGGCGATCTGGTAGGGATCGTTCGGCTCACCTGTCCCGCCGGCGAATTCCACGCCGGCACAAACACCCGCCAACAGGCAAACCGCCATCATGCCCGCAAACCACTTGGATGTCGCAAAAGTCCCAGTCATGGCAATTCCTCCGCTACAATTCACCATCATCGGTCGTCGCACTGTCACAATCCACGTCTTCCCACCGCAACCGCGGATAGTCCATCCCTTCGCAGATCGTCCACGTATTCTCGAAGTCCCAGCCGGCATCGAGGAACGTGGCCGCGGTCTGCATCTCGGCGGTCGTCTTGCTCGTCCCCTCGTATCTCGCGGTCTCATGTGAGGCCTCACTGTCGCAGAAACTGGCGGTCACGCTGCCGTAGAGTCGTGAACAACCGACCAGTCCGCCCGCCCAAGAATTCTCCGCGCTGACCGCGCCGCTGCTGTAGCTGGCGACAATACTCCCGCGGTGATAGCCCACAAGACCCCCGATGCTCTCACCAATCCCGTTGACCGCACTGTTGCTGTAACTTGCGGTGATGCTGCCGCCCTCGTTGTAGCCCACGAGACCGCCAACACAGGAACCCCCAGCGATTATCCCCCTGCTGAAACTCGTCGTCACACTGCCTGTATTGCACCCGGCGAGCCCGCCCACATCGCTATCGCCGCCGATCCGCCCGGTAACGCCGCAGTTCAGAATGGTGCCGGCATTGATGCAGGCCAGGGCGCCTACGTACCAGGAGCTTCTCGATGCGGGGATATTCGCGTCATCGAGGCGCAAATCGTGAATCGCAGCCTGCTCCGCGACCCTGCCCACCAATCCGCCAGGTCCCGTCGTGGTCAACTGCACGTGCGAAATCGCATAGCCTGCGCCATCCAGTGCGCCGCCGAACCACGGCGTCAGCATCGCCGGCCAGACAATACCCGAACAGTCGATGTCACCTGTGAGCCGGTAATGTGCATCCGGACGTTGCGTGATAAGCCCAAGATCCTGCACCGAGCCAAGCAGGTACGGCTCGCTCTCCGTTCCCTGTCCCATCAGATCGAACGGGCGTTCTTCAGCCAGGACTGGATAGCCTCCGTCCGTTGGCATAATCCATGTGTCGGAGGTCCCGTCCTCCACCGTACCTGCGAAATCCAATCCGACGAAGCTGGCCTGTTGCCTCATCTCGGAATCGGGCAATGCAGTACCCAACTCCGATTCCGAATGAGATGTCGCGGAGTCACCGAGGTAGTAGCTGTTCGCGACCGTGCCCCCGACGACAGTACCCACGCACGTTTGCGTGGCGCCGCCGGCGAGCGCGCAATAGCATCTCAGAACGATACCTTTGTCCTGGTTGGCGCCTGCGATGCCGCCCATGGCCGACGAGTACTCCGAACCGACCACGGAGCCAGTAGCATAGCAGTCCGCAATGATCCCCGAGTTGGCCCCCACCAAGGCCCCGAGCCATCGCGGAGCCATCATAGAGAGACCCGTCCCGCCGCCGCGCATCAGGATCATCGGGGCAATGCCAAAGGACAGGAGGTCGAGTTCCTGGACTGTCCCCCAGTCCACAAAGAGAAGCTCGGCGTCGGCGGTGCTGCGGAACACAAACCCGTCGTTACACCCTGCGAGCCCCCCCACGCCGCCGGCGTAGTTGGAATAGGAAATCTTTCCGTTGGCGCGGCAGTCGCGTATGACGCCGTGGTTTTCACCGCAGAGAAGACCACTGTACCACAGACCGCCGGACTGGAAAATGCATGCGTTCGTCACGTGCAGGCGCGAAACCCTGCCCTCGACGCCCACGCAGCCGAACAAGCCCAGATGGCTGAGGTACGTAGAAGGCTGCTCCATGACAAACGTTAGGTTCGAGATCGTGTGCCCGGCGCCGTCGAAGTCGCCGGAAAACGGTGTGCCTCTGTATGTCCCATTGGATGATCTGTATGTCCCATTGGATGATGTGGTCGGTGCGATCACCGCCGTATCGAAGACCCTGCCGCCGGGTAGATTCGGGTCGAGGTCGATGTCGTTGACGAGGACGAAGTGTCTGCTCAGCAGGTTCGGGTCCGAACCGATGGAACAGAGCTGCTCCGCGGTGGCGATTTGATAGGGGTCGTTCGGCTCGCCCGTGCCGCCGGCGAATTCGACGGCGCGGGTCGGCATAGCAAGACCTACAGTCAAGACAATCGAGATGGCAGCTACTCGTCGCATTCGATTCCCTCCCATTGCAGGCGGGGATAGTCCACGCCCGCGCAGATCGTCCAGGTACCCTCGAAATCCCAGCCAGCGAAGCTGGCTTGCTGTTTCATTTGTGAGTCAGTCAACGCCGTGCCGCAACCATTGTCCGGCCCGTCCCCCTCTTCGGGGGCGAGGAAGTAGCACCGTTCCTGCACGGTACCCGGGTTGGCGCTTCCGATGCAGGCTCCCGCCCCAGTTCGCGCCGGCATGGAACAGGCCGCGTAACAATCGCGGACTTCGCCGGGCTCGAAACGCACGTTCCTGAGGCCCTCGTGGGCGCCATTCTCGCCGAGCAGACCACCGACGCGATCTGAGCCCAGGACGGTCCCCTGTGCGTAGCAGGCCTCAATGGAGGCAAGGTCGCCGTGGTTGCGGCCGACAAGACCTCCGACCTGCTCGTCTCCGTACACGTCGCCCCCCCGGGCACAGCAGCCCCGGATCAGGCCACAGTTCTCACCGGCCAAGCCGCCGGTCCTGCGACTGCCTTCATACGCCCACACGGAGCCGCTGAATCGGCTGTCAAGGACTTGTCCCAAGTTAAACCCGACGAGCCCGCCGCACTCGTTGCCAAACGTGCCGATCCGACCCCAAACACGGCACCCCTGGATGGCCCCCTTGTTCTCGCCAGCCAGCAGGCCGACCATGATCCCGCCTGAGTCGTCGTCAAGGGTCGCACCTTGAAGCGTCAGGCCGCGTACGACGCCGCTTTCCGCAATCGTCCCGAACAGTCCGAGCGGATCGGACGCAGATTCAGGTCTTTGGACCTTCAAGCCTCGGATGGAGTGCCCGGCGCCGTTGAACGTGCCGCCAAACGAGTCGATCAGAGCGCCCGACACCGTGCGACCCGTCCAATCGATGTCCGCAGTCAGGACGAAATGGCTCGCCCACAGGTCGGGCCGGTCGCGGAGACTCTCAAGTTGGCCCGCAGTCTCGATCTGGAATGGATTCATCTCGCTTCCGTCGCCTGCATTCTCCGTGAAATCATATGATCCCTCGCCCACAAGGAGCCTCACGGGCGTCCCCGGCGAGACATACGCGGCGGGGGATATCCGAACAACCTGTCCTTGGGGCGAGAAGTAGTCACGATCCACGCCTGCAACCGCGAAGCCCGCCTGTTCCAGCAGGGTTTGGGCCTCCTCGGCGCTGAGGCCCGCCACGTCCGGCGTTCCGGTCAACCCCGTGTGCTCCGTTTGCCAGGAGAGCACAGGGTATCCATCCGCCGGCATGAACCAATGGTCCTCGGCGCCGTCATTGGCATCGCCATAGAAATCGAATCCGACGAAACTGCCTCGCTGCGCCATCTGCGACGGCGACAGAGGCATCCCGTATGAAGATGACACGGAGGATCGAATCGGCGTGTCCGCCTTGCCGGCGTCTAAGTAGTAGACGTATCGAATGTCGCCGATAGCGCTCGCCTGGATCAAGACGGACCTGCCGCGTGCTGCCCCTCGCCCCGACGGCGCAACCCGAGAGGCTGTCGTACTGTAGCAGGACAGGATAGTCCCCTCGTTGCTCTGGCACAGTCCGTCTCCGGGCACGGAACCAATCGAGTAGCAGTTGAGGATCGTTCCGGAGTTCAGGCTGGCAATCCCTCCGCAGGACTGGCCATCGAACAGAGTCTCCAGACTACAACTCTCACGAATAGTGCCGGCGTTACTTCCGGCGACTCCGCCGGCGCTATCGCCCACGATGTACCCGCCCGAGGAACAACCTCGAACCATGCCCAGATTCACTCCGACCAGACCGCCGACGCCGGTCGTGTCGGCATCGGAATCGAAGACGATCCCATCGGCCGAGCAGAACTCGATCCGGCCTGACGCATCGTTCTGCCCGACCAGACCGCCGGCGACGCCGCCGGAAACATCGCATCCGGAAGAACAGCGACGCACAATTCCTGCATTCTGACAGACAAGTCCTCCGGCCAGATCGGCCTTGTCGCCCGCTATGACCAACCCGGTCGCGGAACAATCCGTGATAAGCCCTGCGTTCCACCCCGCCAGAGCGGCGTAGCAGCCACTGTAGGTATCGGCGACGCCGAGGATCGTCACTTCTTCCAGGCGAAGGTCGCGCACGTGTCCCTGCGAACTGACGCGGTGAAACAGGGCCGCGTTCGATCCGCCGGATTCCGCACAGATCGTGCAATTCCGAATGACATGGCCGGCGCCGTCGAAGCTGCCGTCGAACCCACCGCGGCTGGACACCGGCCCGCGGCTGATTACCCCTGTGACTGTCACTACTGCCCCGCGAAAGACCCGCCCCCCAGGCAGGCTGGGATCGAGGTCGATGTCCGCCGTGAGGACGAAGTGCTTGGCGAACAGGTTGGGGTCCGAGTTGATGCCGATCAGTTGCTCTGCGGTGGCGATCTGGTACGGATCGTTCGGCTCGCCTGTGCCGCCGGCGAATTCGACGCCGGTACAGACCCCCGCCAATAGGCAAACCACCATCGTTCCCACAGACCACTTGGATGTCACGAAAGTCGCAGTCATGGCAATTCCTCCGCTACAATTGACCATCATCGGTCGTCGCACTGTCACAATCCACGTCTTCCCACCGCAACCGCGGATAGTCCATCCCTTCGCAGATCGTCCACGTATTCTCGAAGTCCCAGCCGGCATCGAGGAACGTCGCCGCGGTTTGCATCTCGGCGGTGGGCAGACTTGCCGCGTTGTCCGGGACCGACGGCCAATTGCCGAGAGCCTCCGCCACACCCGAGACATCCACATCACAGAAACATGCTGCGACATTGATGGGAGGTTCGTCGACCTTTGCGAAGCCCGTTTCATTCACGTAGCCCGCGAACCCGCCGGCAGAGGGCAGTTTGGGATCTGGATCGGAGACTGTCAGGGGCGACGCGGCGTAGCAGCGATCGATGTCGCCGAGACGACCTACTGTGCCGGCGAATCCACCCGTATACTCCCCGCCCGTCACGTCAACACGGCAGTAGCAGTCGCGGATCGTGGCATTCCCCGCGGCCCCCACGAAGCCGCCGACGCTCACTTCGCCCGTGACGGCACCGAGACAGCAGGACACTGTGACGGTCGGCTCCCACGCAGAGCCGAGGAGCCCGCCCGTGCTGTACCGTCCGGAGACATCCGCCCGGGCAGCACACCGGCAGATGGCGCCACGCAACGCGTAGCCGATCAGGCCACCCGTGCACAACTGACCCGTCACGATGCCGCTGCCCTGGCAGTCGGACACGTTCACCGGCAGATCCGTCATCCCGAGCAATCCACCGACGTCGTACTCTCCGCCGACCTGCACCTCGGTGCAACAGTTGGCGATGGCGCCACCCAACGGACGGCCGACGAGCCCGCCGACCGTCGCCATACCGGCGACCCGCCCGTTCACCGAACAATCGACCACGTCGGCCAGGCCCAGTCCGATCAGACCGCCCACATACTGACGTCCCACGACACTCACGTTGCGCAGGTGCAAATCCTTAATGACACTCTCCGACGTGGGGGCAGGAGGGACCGCGCCGGCCGAGGATCTCGTGGCGTGAGAGACGCCGCCAATCTCATATTCGATCTCGTCGTTGTATGAAAGAACCGAGGCATCGCCCACGAGGCCGAAGACGCCGACGCCCAGCGCACGGGGATGCGAGATCGTCAGGTTCGACAGGCAGTGAGACTGGCCGTCGAACCGGCCATTGAAGGGCACGCGATCGAAGCCGATGGGCAGCGCCTGGCTGTGATCCATGCTGTTGAAGTCGAGGTCCGCCAGGAGAACAAAGCTCTTGTCGAAATCCTCGGGATGGCACCCGATAGTCAGGAACTGCTCGGCTGTTTCGATCCGGTAGGGATCGTTGGGATCGCCGCTGCCGCCGCCGTAGCCCAACTGTCCTCTGTCAATCCAGCCATGCCAGGTCCCCCCAGATGAGCCTCGTGTCGCCGTTGTTGTCCGCACCTCCCACCGCAGGTGGGGATAGCTGTGACCATCGTAAAGCCACCACACGCCGGTATGAGTCCAAGGCAGGTACGTCCAGCCGGACATCATCTCCACTGTAGACCTGCCTTCGCCCGCGGCGCTGTCGAGAATGCCGCTGGTCTGGACATCCCAGAAGCAGCGGATCGCGGTGCCAGGGTCATCCTGGGTAATCCCGGCGGCGCGGGAGAACGTGCTGCTCTCGCTCCGGCCGACCAGCCCGCCCAACCAGCCGATGCCACGGACCCGCCCTGCCGAGAAACTGAAGTAGACGAGCCCCAGGCTGTTGTCTCCGATGAGTCCGCCAATGGCACCGGTCCCGCTCACATCCACGATCGAGTAGCACATATTGACCAACCCGCTGTTGACCCCGATCAGACCACCGATCTCGTCGTCGCTGGCGACGGCGAGGGCCATGATTTGGTCCTTGTCGATCCCGTCGGGTAATGCGATCCGTTCCGGCCCGGCAACGGCTCCATTCGCGTAACAGCGCAGGATCGTGCCACCCTCGTTGATGGCCACCAGGCCACCGGCGGTAAACGCCAGTGTGTCCACCGACGGCCTCTGAATACTGACGCCCTCAAGCCCCAGGTCCCTGATCTGCCCGCCTGAGCACACGTAGCCAAACAAGCCCGCCCTCGGTTCGTTCTCGGCGTGAATGACCAGGTTCCAAATGATGTGGCCGTCACCGTCGAAGACACCCCCAAAGCCGGCATAGATGGCTATCGATGGGTCGTTGCGCCGCGTGGGGGACGGTTCCTCGCCTGGCGCAATGGGACTGCGGGAGAACACCCGCCCGCCGGGCAGGTTCGGGTCCAGGTCGATGTCCGCCGTAAGAACGAAGTGTTTGTTGAGCAGGTTCGGGTCCGAGCCGATGGAGCAGAGTTGCTCCGCGGTCGCGATCTGGTAGGGATCGTTCGGCTCGCCCGTCCCGCTGGCGAATTCCACGCCCGCGCAGACCCCCGCCAGCAGGCAAGTCGCCATCACCCCTCCAAACCACTTCGATGTCGCAAACGTCGCACTCATGGCAATTCCTCCGCTACCGTTTCCCTTCCATCATCAGACTATTGCAGTCCACGTCCCCCCACTGCAAGCGGGGATAGTCCAGCCCTTCGCAGATCGTCCAGGTACTCTCGAAATCCCAGAGCAGGCTTGCATATAGGGTTGTCGATTGCATGGACTCGGTGGACGCGGCGACTGCCCCGGCCGGGTCGGGGTCCAGGTTGCCGACGCCATCGCTTGTGCCTGCGACCTCAGTGTTCCAGACACAGGCATCGATCTCGCCTGCGTCTCTGCCGACCAGGCCGCCAAAGCACGGGACGAGAGACCTGCCTGGGTTGTCCGGTTTCAGGTCGAGGTGAACAACAGAATACGAAGTGGTCAGTTGTGCGTGGTTATCCTGTACGCCGAGGAGCCCGCCGACATCGTATCCTCCGACGACAGTCCCACGAGCGTAGCAGGATTCGACGGTGCCGGCATTGTCGCCTGCCAGACCACCAGCCTGCGACGTGGCGTCGACGTACGCGATCGCGTAGCTTTGGTTGGCTGTACCGCTATTACTCCCGATCAGACCGCCCACATAGACAGTCCCGACGATTGCGCAGTTTGTGGAGCACTCCGCAACCGTGCCCCCATTGGCGCCCACGAGGCCCCCCACACAGGAGCGCCCTTCGATCTGCTCGGAAGTGACAATGACGTGCAGACGCAGGACGGCACCGGCGAGCGGTTCAGACGACACAGACGCGCGTCGTGCGGTCGTCGATGCTTTGCGGCCCAGCACACCGAAGACTCCCACATCGTCAGAATCCGGACGCACGCATCGGAATCCCCAGATCCTGTGGTGATTGCCGTCGAAGGTCCCTGTGAACGGATGCAATGCGTTGCCGATGGGCACGATCTGCGCCGTCTCGATGCGGTGCAGACCAATATCCGCCATCAGGGCGAAATCGCAGGTCCAGTCGGGCGCGTAGTACGCGAGGTCGCGGAACTGCTCTGGCGTCCAGATCTGGTAGGGGTCGTTGGGTTCGCCCGAGCCGCCGCCGTAGCGCTCAGCGGGCGTCACGAGCGGCGCCCCAGGGAGGTTCTCCCAGGCCAGCCGGGGGTAGTCGAGACCGTCGTTGAGGGTCCATTGACCAGGCGTGCCCCAGCCTCGGAAGGTCTCTGCCTGCATCAGCTCGGATGCGGCTCTACCCTGGCCGCCCCGGTTGTCGAGATGCGCATTCACCTGTGCGTCCCAGTAACACAGGTAGATGGTGCCGCCGTCCACGACGCCGACCAAGCCGCCGATGCCGTCGGCTCCTGTGACCCGGCCCGCGGCGTAGCAGTATTCGAGACCTCCCCTGTGTTCGCCGACGAGGCCTCCGACATCCTCGTCGCCAGCGACATCGGCAAATGAGTAACAGCTTGTAGTAGACGGGTCTGCATACTGGCGGCCCATGAGACCACCCACGGTATGCCGGCCGGTGACGAGACCCTCGCTGAAGCTGGCGATGACTTGTCCCTGGCTGTCGCCGACGAGACCTCCGACGCACATGTCCCCGGATACAGTACCGCTGACGGAACACGCTTCGATGCTGCCGCGTGAGAGAAATCCGACCAGCCCGCCGGTCGCATAGACACCCTGCACATTCAGGTCGGTCAGATGAAGGGCCTTGATTTCGGGCGTGGGAGTGAATCCGTACACATAGCCGAAGACGCCGACGTACGAGCCGCCGTCGGGCATCGGGCGGAAGTTGGCGATCGTGTGGTGCTCGCCGTCGAAAACACCTTCGAAGCGTCTCTCCCTTGTGCCAATGGGGTACACAAGGGCGGGGTCGATGTCCTTCAGGTCGATGTCGGCGGTCAGGACGAAGCACTCGTCCCAGTCGCTGCGGTAATAGGCGATGGATACGAACTGCTCCGGCGTGGCGATCTGGTACGGATCGTTGGGATCGCCTGAGCCGCCGGCGTAGCTGTGGAGCGCGTCCACGATGGGGGCGCCACCCGCGTTCTCCCAGTCCAAACGCGGGTAGTCCGTGCCATCGTCGAGGACCCAGAGCCCTGCTTGTCCCCAGCCTCGAAATGTATCGACATCCATCATTTGCTCTGTCGTCTTGGGCCGGCCCCCCTCGCTGGAGGGGGCGCCGCTGGCCTGCGTATCCCAGTAGCTCAGGTACGCACACCCCGAGTTCTCGCCGACCAGTCCGCTGATGGGGTTGTCCGGATCGGTCGCAACGCTCACGGCATACGAGAAGTCGATGGTATCTGTGTTTCGCCCGACAAGCCCACCCGACGACCGCAGCCGGCCGTAGCCGGTGTCAGAGCGGAAGGTGATCCGGCTCATCGCATAGCTCGATTCGATGCAGTCCCAATTCTCCCCGACCAACCCGCCGAGAAGGGACCCTCCGGCAACCGTCGCGGCCGATTTGCAGCCCACGACGGAGCCGTGGTTGGAGCCCACCATCCCGCCGGCCATCCCGGTGGCGACGACGACGCCATCCACGGCACAGCGGAACACCGTGCCGTTGTTGGTGCCGACGAGGAGTCCGATGAGCGATCCGCCAGCGACATACGCGTTCTCGATCCTCAGGTTCGTCACAGACCCCTGGTGGCCGACAGACCCGAACAGGCCGACCTGGTGGGCGTCCTCTTCCGATCCAGCAATCACCAGATTGCGAATGACATGGCCGGCCCCATTGAACACACCCGTGAAGGGATTAGAAATGATCGTTATGTAGCGGCGCTCGGCCTGGCCGCTGATTCTGTAGTCGGGCCGGGCAATCACAGAGGCGTCGAACGTCACCCTGCCCGGCAGGTTCGGGTCCAAGTCGATGTCTTTGGTGAGCACGAAGTGCTTGTCGAACAGGTTGGGGTCCGAGTTGATGCCGATCAGTTGTTCAGCCGTGGCGATCTGGTAGGGATCGTTCGGCTCGCCCGTGCCGCCGGCAAATTCGACGCCGGACAGGGTGTGGGCACAATACAGGATCGTTAGAGCGCAGACGATCCCCCTCGCAATGGTCCTTCTGATGCGGTCCATGGCCGTCCCTCTCGATTCTGGATAATAAGACAATGACCGGCCGAAGGCACGTACCTTCAGCCACTTATCCAGGGATTTGGGACCGGTGCACGCAGGTCGTGGTTACCCCTTCAGCGGGGCACGCATAGCGCACACCCACTCAAGGGCACGACACAAGTAAGATTGACACTAAGATGACTTTCCCTATACGTGCGACCGGTACTCTCGCGAAGGCCGGACCGATATGACATGACCTATAAAATATGATAGCGAACAAGTATAAAGAGACGGCAATACTTGATCCGCCTTCGTATTACCCATTATAGGTCCCGGCCGGTGGGATGCAAGAGCAAATCCAAAAAAAAACGGGGAAATCGGGCTCATCCGACTTTCACGCATTTTCGTGTACGCACCATCCATTGTGATCCCAGGCAAAAAGACAAGGTGATCCCTGCAAATTGTGCACTCCTCGGTCAAAATGCACAGATGCAGCCTGGACGGTACTGTCTTCGGCGGTGAACCTCGCTGGCGAATTTGCGTAAAATTAACGCAATTGTCCTTGCCTTTCATCCGATGATAGCGTATACTCTGTGCTTTCTCGCATCTGGTGATGGCCGGGGAGGGACGGCTGCCTACCAGTCACCACACTCACGGTAGTGCTCCGAGTTCACGATGGATCACTGACCGATAGGCGAGGTATACAGAGATGGATGGGGACCCTGGTGGGCACCCCCCGCCCGGTTGCAGTGCCGTTCGGCACACGGGCGAGCAGCAGGTAAATGACGGTTTTTTAAAGAGTTATGGAAAAGATCGGCAAGATTCGCAACATTGGCATCTCGGCGCACATCGACTCGGGCAAGACGACTCTGAGCGAGCGCATTCTCTTTTACTGCGGGCGGATTCACCGCATGCAGGAGGTTCACGACGGCGATGGCAAGGGCGGAGCCACCATGGATTACATGGAGCTCGAGCGAGAGCGAGGCATTACGATCACCTCGGCCGCGACCCAGGTCGCATGGAAGGGCAAGTGCATCAACCTGATCGATACGCCGGGCCACGTGGACTTCACCATCGAAGTGGAGCGGTCGCTCCGCGTCTTGGACGGAGCGATCATGATCCTGTGCGCTGTCGGCGGCGTCCAGAGCCAGTCGTTCACCGTCGATCAGCAGATGAAGCGTTACCGCGTGCCCCGGATCGCGTTCATCAACAAGATGGACCGCACCGGCGCGGACCCCGACCGGGTCCAGCGGGACATCCGCGAGAAGCTGGGCCTGAACGCCGTGCCCATCCAACTGCCGATAGGAATCGCCGAGAGCTTCCAGGGCGTGATCGATCTGATCACCATGGAGGCCATCACATTTGAGGGCGACGATGGGGAGGACGTCGCCCGCAATCCTATTCCCGCGGCCTACGAGGCCGCCGCCCAGAAGGCCCGACGCGAGATGCTTGAGGCCCTGAGCATGTTCAACGACGAAATGATGGAGCTGCTCCTGGAGGACAAGCCCGTCGATACGGAGATGATCCGCCAGACGATCCGCGAAGCGACGATCAACCGGGACATCGTGCCGTTGATGATGGGTTCGGCGTTCAAGAACAAGGGCGTGCAGCCCCTGCTGGACGCGGTCTGCGACTACCTGCCCAGCCCGCTGGACCGCTCCTACTTCGCCCGCGACCACAACAACGCAGGCACCGAGACGCCGCTGGACGGGAATCCGGAAGCCCCCCTGGTCGCGATGGTCTTCAAGATCACCGACGAGCCGTTCGGGCAATTGAGCTACCTCCGCGTCTACCAGGGTCGGGTCGCCAAGGGCGGGCAGTACCGCAACGCCCGGACGAACCGGACCCTCCGCATCGGGCGGATCGTCCGCATGCACGCGAACGACCGGCAGGACATCCCCGACGCCGGGCCGGGCGATATCGTCGCTCTGCTGGCCGTCGATTGCGCCAACGGCGACACGCTCTGCGGCGAGGGTGTCAACTACTCCCTCGAAAGCATCTTCATAGCGGACCCGGTGATCAGCCTGTCCGTCATCCCGGCCAGCAACGCCGACCAGGAACGCATGGCCAAGGCGCTGAGCCGATTCATGAAGGAAGATCCCACGTTCCGCGTCTCGACCGATCCGGAGACCAGCGAGACCGTCATCGCGGGCATGGGCGAACTGCACCTGGACGTCTACGTCGAGCGGATGCGCCGCGAGTACAAAGCGAACGTAACCGTCGGGGCGCCGAGCGTCAGCTACCGCGAGGCGCCGACCGCCGAAGCCAAGTACGACTATCGCCACAAGAAACAGACCGGCGGCTCGGGCCAGTTCGCCCACGTCGTCGGCCGGCTGATCCCCCTGCCGCCCGGCAGCGAAGACCCCTACGAGTTCGAGGACAACATCACCAGCGGCCGCATCCCCGGCGAATACATCCCCGCCGTCAACAAGGGCTTCCAGGCGGCCATGAAGAAAGGCCCCTTGGCGGGCTACGAGGTCGTCGGGTGCAAGATGTGCCTTGACGACGGCTCGTTCCATGCGGTAGATTCCAGCGAGATGGCCTTCCGCATCGCAGCTCGCGACGCCTTCAACGAGGCGTTCCGCAGGTCCAAGCCCTGCCTCATGGAGCCGATCATGAAGGTGGAGGTGGAGATGCCGCGAGAGTACCAGGGCGCCATCGTCGGCGACCTGAACAGCCGTCGGGGCATTATCCATGAAACCGAGGCCCGCGACACCTGCACCGTCGTGCGAGCAGAGGTCCCGCTGGCCAGCATGTTCGGCTATGCCACGATCGTTCGCGGCCTGAGCAAAGGCATGGCGACCTTCTCGATGGAGATGTCGCATTACGCCCGCGTCCCGGTCAGGCTGGCCGAGGAGATCATCAACCAACGCCGCGAAAAGCAAGCGGCCAGGAAATAACAGAACACACACTCAGCCGCAAAGGACGACACGGGAGCAAATCCGAATATCGAATCTCGAAATCCGAAACAAGCACGAATGATCCAAATTCGAAATCACAAACGGACTGTCCGGATCGCGATAGCATCTCGATCATTTGAATTTCGTTCATTGGGATTTGTTTCGGATTTCGGATTTCGTGCTTCGGACTTCCTTGGCAACCCGTTCTGCGGCTCACATTCTATTGTTAAGGACATTCCATGCCATTCACGAAATTCGGTCTTTCCGACCCGCTGGTCCAGGGAATCCTGGCGACCGGCTACACGGCCCCGACGGAGATTCAGTCCAAGGCCATTCCCGCCGCGGTGAGCGGCAGAGACATCGTCGGCTGTGCCCAGACCGGCACAGGCAAAACGGCAGCCTTCGTGCTGCCCATCCTCAATCGGCTCGGCCATGAGCCTGCGCCCGGCAAGAAGGTGGTCCGGTGCCTGATCCTCACCCCAACGCGGGAGCTGGCCGCACAGGTCGAGCAGTCCATCCGCGAGTACGGGCGATTCACGCCCATTCGCACCGTGGCCATCTACGGCGGCGTGAAGATCAAGGGCCAATTCACGGCCCTGCATCGTGGCGTGGACATCGTTGTGGCCACCCCCGGCCGCCTCATGGATCACATGCGGCAGCACACCATCGATCTCAAACACGTCGAGGTCCTCGTCCTGGACGAGGCCGACCGCATGCTGGATATGGGATTCATCCTCGACGTGCGGAAGATCATCTCCGCCCTGCCGACGGAGCGTCAGACGATGCTCTTCTCGGCCACAATCTCGCCGGAGGTCAAGGCACTCGCCGCCGGGATCCTTCACGATCCCGAAATGATCCAGATCGGCGTGCCGCGCAATCCCATCGACACGATCACGCAGCATTTCTATCCCGTCTACAAGACGGCCAAGATCGACCTGCTGCTGCACATGCTCCACAACAAGAGGATGGAGTGCGTCCTGGTCTTCTCCCGGACCAAGCATGGGGCCGACAAGATCCACCGCAAGCTGGAACACGCCGGCATCAAATCCGTCGCCATGCATTCCGACCGCAGCCAGGGTCAGCGCCAGCGCGCGATGGAGGGCTTCAAACGAGGCGAGTTCCGGGTCATGGTCGCCACGGACATCGCCGCCCGGGGGATCGATATCGAGGGCATCTCGCACGTCATCAACTTCGACGTGCCCGCCTACGCCGAGGACTACATCCACCGCATCGGCCGGACCGGACGCGCAACCGCCATGGGCGACGCCATCACGTTCGTTTCACCCGACGAAGAGCAGAATTTCCGCCAGATCGAGAAGTTCATCGACCGCCAGTTCGAGTTTGAGACCTGTCCCGGCTTCGACTGGGCCCCCCCCGAGATGCCCCGCCCGAAACCCGTGGAGAAACCTTCTCCGTTGCACCGAGCCCGAAAGGCCGGCGGCCGGCGGCTGCGAGTCGGCCTGCGACGACGAAGATAGCCGGAAACTCGAAATCCGAATTTCGAAACTCGAAGCAAATTCAAATGACCGAAATCTGAAAATCCCAAACGGATCATCCGCGGTGTGTCAGCGTTTCAGTCATTTTGAATCTCGATCGCTCGGGTTTGTTTCGGATCTCGAGATTCGTGTTTCGTGCTTTCTTCAGTCCGTGATGAGTTCCCAGACGCGACCCAGCGATTCTGCCGTCTTCTGCACCGCGACTTCCGGCTCCAGTTTCCGCAACTCCTGGTCGAACGGCTCGACCTCGACCGGGCCGTCGTAGCCGATCTTCACGAGGGCGTTGACGAACCCTTTCATGTCGATCACGCCGGTCGTCGCGGGCAGGCCGCGACGACTGTCCACCTGCTGATCGACCGCCACGCCGGAAGGGGCGTCGTTGACGTGGACGTGGACGATATCCTTGTTGGAGAGTTGCACCAACTCCTCGACTGTGCCGTGCGAGGTGTACCAGTGCCAGCTATCCACCAGCAGACCGACGTTGCCTGTGCCGATGGCCGTCACAAGCTCCATCATATCCCGCTGCGCGCAGGCAAAGGGGAACCGAAACGCCGCCCGTGACGTGCGGGGGCCCACGAACTCCAGACCGAGCCGAATATCGTTGTCCTGGAGCACCTTGGCGGCCTCACGCAGCCGAACTTCGTGCTGCTTGAAATTCTCCAGGTACGTCAGCTCATTGCTCCCGGGCAACAGCCAGGTCGCCACGCGAGTCACGCCCAACTGCCTCAGAAGGCCCGCTCGCTTCGGATACTGGGCGAGATCGCTGCGGAACTTGCCGTCGTCCCTGCGAAACTCGACCGACAGCCCGGCGGCGCCGTATCGAACACCCTTCTCCTTCATCCTCGCCAGCCAGTCACCAACCTCGGCGGCGGACTTGTTCTCGAATTCGCTTTCGCTCGGCACAATCCCGCCGAATCCGTATTTGACCGCGTAGTCGAGCGTCTGACGCTGATCGGCCCGGACGCCCAAATGGCCCGGCGAGAGATTCTTGAAGAACTTGGCTACTCCCTTCGACTGAGCCGCCTCGCTGGAAGACTCCATCCAGCCAACAGCTACGCCCGCCGCTATCGCGGACCCGCAAAACGCCCGTCTCGTCATCCCATGAGCCATCGTCATCTCTCCAATTCAGTGTCAAGTCACCACCCAATGTCACGCAACGGGACCGTAGCGAGGACCGAGCGTGGAAGCCAATTCCTTTCCATAGGCCAGCAGTTCCTCCCGCTCGGCGTCCGTCAGCGGCTTGTACTGCTTCGCCAGCTCGACGTTCCGGATCGCCTGCTCCAGCGTGAAGGGACCCACATTGGCGACGCTGACGCCTTCGAGGTCCAACGCGTAGGCCAACGCCTTGCCCATCCTCTCCGGCGGCGTGTTGCAGCCAACCCAGGCTTTGCGGTGATTCGGGAATCCGCCTTTGATGCCGGCGTAGACCTTCATCGCCACCACACCCACGTTGCGTTTGCGGCACTCGGGCAGGACCTTGCCCTCGAAGTCGTAGATATTGCGGTCCGCGTAATTCATCACGCCCATCACGACGTCGATCTGGTCGGTTTCGAGCATCTTGAGGAATTGCGGCGGCCGCTCGTGGCCCGACATCCCGATGAACCGCGTCTTGCCCGCTTGCTTCTGTTTGAGCAAGTATTCCAGGATACCATCGCTCCCCAGAACCTTGTCGAGGTTCTTGTTGCCCACGTTGTGGATGTGCACGAGGTCCACGTGGTCAGTCTTGAGCATCCGCAGCGATTCTTCGAACATCTTCTGGGCCTGCTCGCCGGAGTCAGTCCAGCACTTGGTGACAAGAAAGACCTTGTCTCGTCGCGAAGGCAGCACCTGCCCCAAAGCCTCCTCGGCAATGCCATAGATGCGAGCGGTATCGACGTAATTGACGCCGCGGTCGATGACCTCGCTGAAGATCTTCACGGCCTCGCCCATATCCCCGCGAGCCTCGCCGATGGGCGCGGTCCCCAGCCCCAGGATAGTGACCTTGGCCCCGGTCCGCCCGAGCACCCGCATCGGCAGTTTCCCCCCACCGCTCTCGCCCACCCCAACTCCCGACGCCCCCACGGCCAGCCCAACTCCAGCCAGCGCCGTCCTCTGCAAGAATTCGCGGCGGCTGAACTGCAGTGAGGAGATGCCTTGCACTCCCTGATGAGGTCGCTGTTTTTTCATACTCGTCACCTCCGGTTGCTTCGACGTTTCCCTGCCCGGCACTTCCACTGGCTCCAGACCTGGGGCACATGCCAGAGGCACAGTATATCGCGCAGGGACAGGCAGACAACATGCATCAGACCATGTTTCAGACACAAATCAGTGGTTGATCTCAGGGGCTCTGCCCCTGAAACCCCGGCATTTTGCGCATTGAACCAATAGCATGGCGGAATCGCAAGTCTGCGATTCACGACGGCGTGTCGAGGAACCCGGCTTTCTCACGCAGTTGAGTGACGCGCCGGCAGCAGTGATTTGGGCTCACTCTTCATTCCATGCTGCTGGCTCAAAACGTCAAATGCCGGGGGTCTGGGGGCCGGCCCCCAGGTGAGCGGTGCGTGGTATGCACCCTACTGGAGGCCTGAGAAGAACCGGCCGATCCGGGGTTGGTATTTGTCGGTGATGTCGAAGGAGATCAGGACCGCGCTGGCCCGGCCAAGGATGGATTCGCGGGGGACCAGGCCGAAGTAGCGCGAGTCCCGGCTCAGGTCGCGGTTGTCGCCGAGGACATAGTACTGGCCCTCGGGCACCACCACCGGTCCGAAATCCCGCATCGCCGCGATGCGTGGAATGCTCATCACCGGGTGAACCGTCTCATCCAGTTTCTCAATGGCGAATCGGCTCCCGGCGGCATGGTCCTGGGGGATCCGCTCGGCGTAATTCAGGTTCGTTTCGCTGTAGTCGAGCGGCTTGCCGTTCAGGAGCAGGACGTTGCGGCGCATCTCGATGGTATCTCCCGGTTTGCCGATCACCCGTTTGACCAGCCGTCGGCCGTCCTCGGGCGACAGGCACACCACAATATCGCCCCGCTCGGGCTCGGACCACCGGGCCAGCCGGTGCAGCGTCAGCGGGATTCGCAGGTCGTAGGCCAGCTTGTTCACATAGATCAGGTCGCCGTCGAGGATCGTGGGGTTCATGGAGCCGGTGGGGACCCAGTTCCAGTCCGCCAGGCTGGATTTTATCGGCACGACGACGAAGATCACGAGCAGGATAGCCAATCGCCAATCGCGCCAGAGCCTGCGGCCCACTTGTCGGACGCCGCCGTTGCGCCATTCCGCCAACAGCCCTTGTCGAGTTTTCACACCCATCATCCGCTCCTGTGGTTCGATTCACACGTTCACTCGGGGCGCACAGACAAACCGCCCCTTATCCAGTTAGACGAGCCAACCGGATGAAAGTTTCAGACCATCTGCGTAATAACGCCGGAAATCCCTTTGAGACCCAGCCTATCTCACGGGATCACATCTCGATCCCCCGCCGGCCGCCAATCCCCCGGCGGTAGTAGTGTTTGACCTCCCGCATTTCCGTGACAAGGTCCGCTTTCTCCAGGAGGGCGTTGCAGGCATATCGGCCGGTGAGGACCAATTCGACGTGCTCGGGCTTGTCGGCGATCAGTTCCAGCAGCCGCTCGACCGGAAACAGCCTGCACTGGACAGCCACAATCGCCTCGTCGAGAATCACCAGGTCGTAATCGCCTTCCCGGATCGCTTCGACGATTCTCGCCAAACCGTGGCACGCAGCCTGGATATCGGCCTGCTGGGGTTCGCCGCGGATGAAGCAACCCCGGCCGAACTGCTCGACCGTGATGAGGTCTGCAAATCGGCCCAACGCCTCAATTTCGCTGTAGGCCAGGCCCTTGATGAACTGGGCGAAAAAGACACGCAGCCCCGCTCCGGCGGCGCGTATCGCCAGCCCGATGGCGGCAGTGGTCTTGCCCTTGCCGTCGCCCGTGTACACCTGCACGTAGCCTCGCTCCAGTCGTGCTCGCCCGGCCCCGGCGGCAGGGACTTGCATCGCATCGATCGTCGCGTTCATTCCCCGGTCCTTTCATCTGCCTGATTCACGTTTCTCCCGCCTGAGTCGATGGCTTTGCGAGGAAGCGACTTGTCATCCGCCAGTTGCGAGCGAAGTTGCCGAGCGGCAGCGACCATGTTCGTCAGCGCCGGTTTGACTTCGGCCCACTGGCGCGTCTTGAGACCACAGTCCGGATTCACCCACAGTTGCCCAGCATCCAGGACCGTCGTCTGTTTCGTGATCGCCTCCACCATTTCCTCCACGGAGGGCACATGGGGACTGTGGATGTCGTACACCCCCGGTCCAATGTGATTGGGGTATTCGAACTGCGAGAACGCGTTCAGCAGTTCCACGCCGGAACGGGCAGCCTCAATGGAGATCACGTCGGCGTCCAGCGCCGCAATGGCCTCGATGATGTCGTTGAAGTCACCGTAACACATATGGGTATGGACCTGCGTGGCATCCTCGACGCCACTGGTGGCCAGTCGAAACGCCCCAACCGCCCAATCGAGATATGCCGGCCAGTCCCCCTTTCGCAGCGGCAGTCCTTCTCGCAACGCGGGCTCGTCAATCTGGATGATCTTGACGCCGGCGGCCTCCAAGTCCGCCATCTCGTCGCGAATGGCCAGGGCGATCTGAAACGCCACGTCACGCCGGGGACGATCCTCCCGCACGAACGACCACTGCAGCATGGTGATCGGCCCGGTCAGCATGCCCTTGACCGGTCTGGCCGTAAAGGACTGTGCGTAACAGGTCCACCGGACGGTCATGGATTTCGGTCGGCGGACGTCGCCATAGATGATCGGCGGCTTGACGCAGCGAGAACCATAACTCTGGACCCAGCCGTCGCGGGTGAAAGCGAATCCTTCCAGCATTTCGCCGAAGTACTCGACCATATCGTTGCGCTCCGGTTCGCCATGGACCAGCACATCGAGACCGATCTGTTCCTGAACGTGAATGGCCTGCTTGATCTGCCGGCACATTTCCGCTTCGTACTGCTTCCAGGTGATGTGGCCCTGTCTGAGCGCGGCACGGGTCCGGCGGATTGCGGGCGTCTGCGGAAATGAACCGATGGTCGTCGTCGGCAACACAGGCAGGTCCAGACGCTCCCGCTGCTGCGCCAGCCGTTGACCGAAAGGATTCTTGCGGGCGAACAGGGCAGGCGAGAGCCGGTCCATACGGGCCTGCACCTGCGGATCGTGGACGCTTCGTGATCCGGCGATTCGCTCGAACAGGTTTTCGTTTTCCTCGACGGCGATTCGGACCGCGTCCCGCCCGCGATTCAATGCCATTCTCAGAACCGACAGTTCCTCAAGCTTCTGCATCGCGAAAGCCAGCCGCTCGCGCACCTCGTTGGTCAGGTCCGGCTCGGCGCTCAGGCCCACCGCACAGTGCAGCAACGAGCACGACGGCGCCAGGATCGTCCGCTCAGGTCCCAGGATGCGCAAGGCCTCCTCCAGGGAGGGAAGGACCTCCAAAAGACGGCTCCTCCAGACGTTTCGCCCGTTGATCACGCCGAGCGACAGCGATTTGTCGTCGGGGACCTTCGCAAGGGCGTCTTTCAACTGTTCGGGACCTCGCACCAGGTCCAGATGGACACAGGCAACAGGCAGACGCAGAGCCAGATCGAGATTCTCGCGGAGGGGCCCGAAGTACGTCGCAAGACAGATCGACAGCCGGCCCGTCGTCGGGGCCAGCGATTCATATGCGCGGACGAACGCAGCGGCTGTCGTCTCATCCAGATCGAGCGCCAGGACCGGCTCATCGATCTGGACCCACGCGGCGCCCGATGCCACCAGCCGACCGAGGATGGAGACGTAGATTGGCACGATCTGGTCCAACAACGACAGCGGCTTCAATTCGGGAGTCCGGGCTTTGCTCAACAGCAGGAAGGACACCGGACCCAGGAGTACCGGACGGGTGAGGATGCCGAGCTGTTTGGCCTCGACGAACTCATCGACGACCTTGGTCGATCCGAGACAGAACTTCTGGTCCGCCTCCAACTCCGGGACGATGTAATGATAGTTGGTGTCGAACCACTTGGTCATTTCCATCGCCTTGGCCGTCTCGGTACCCCGCGCCATGGCAAAGTAAGTGTCCAGGTCCATCGGGCCGCCCGCGTACCGGAACCGGGACGGGACCACTCCCAGCATGGCGGCGGTGTCCAGGACGTGGTCGTAGAGCGAGAAATCGTTGCTGGGGATGAAGTCCACGCCCAGGTCGCGCTGCAGTTCCCAGTTCAGTCGGCGGACGGCCCTCGTCGCGTCGCGCAGTTCCATCGCGGTCAGCACGCCTGCCCAGTACAATTCCAGGGCCTTCTTCAATTGCCGATGGGCTCCGATCCGCGGAAACCCAAGATTGGCTATTCGCACGCTCATGATCGTTCCTCCAAAATCTGTATGTGAAAAGGCATTTGTATCTGCTGCGGCTCAGGCTCCAGCGCATCAAAGGGGAGAGAGCTGGGCCCGATCCGGTCCCGCGTGTGCGCAGGCCTGAGACCCTCCATCATGCGCGACGACGAACCATGGGACTCAGGCTCTTTGTGGTGCTCACGCATTCGGTTATCGCCGGAGTACATCCTGCGGATTGGGATCAGGACCAGTCCGATGTTCCGACCGATCCAGCGAAGTATCTCGCGTTTCCTCTTCATGGTGTCCCCGCATACTCCTCGACGCTGCCGCTCACAGCCTCGGCAGGGTAATCTGCGTCTGATTCTGGTACTTCCCAACGCGGTCCGCATAGGACACGCCGCACGGCGTATCCGACTCGAAGAATAGCACCTGGGCCAGGCCCTCGTTTGCGTAGACTCTCGCCGGCAGCGGCGTCGTGTTCGAGATCTCCAGGACCGCCCGGCCCTCCCAGCCCGGCTCGAACGGCGTGACGTTCACCACGATGCCGCACCGGGCGTACGTCGATTTGCCCACGCAGATCGTCATCACGTTGGCAGGAATGCGAAACCGCTCGATCGACAACGCCAACGCGAAGCTATTCGGCGGAATCAAACAGATGTCGCTCTCCACCTCGACCATGCCCTGCGGATCGAACGCCTTCGGATCGACCACGGCGCCGTACACGTTGGTAAAGACGCGGAACACACGGTCCACCCGCACGTCATATCCATAGGACGAGGTCCCGTAGGAGATGACGGACCGGCCGTCACGGACGCGCACCTGCCGCTCCTCGAAAGGCTCGATCATCTTGCACGTGCGGGCCATGTGAATAATCCAGGTATCAGGTCGAATGGACACAAACGACTCCTTCCTCTGCTCTTGGTGTTTTCATGTGATCCGTCGATGCTCGCAAGGCAGGATCTCTCGCCAGATCGGCACGGAAGTCCTGCCGGACATGCTTTGCGCTCGCCGGCAGGAGGCTCACGATTTCTTCCAGGTCCTTCTCGGACAGCAGCGAGGGGACGACGGTCGTGCGAAAATGGTGCGGGATTTTGCAGGCAGCCAGGACGCCTATGCTCTCTTCGATGACGCTCCAATCGACCTCCACGCCCGCCAATCTCGCGTACAACCGCGGCGGGGCCTTGACGTCCATGGCCACGTAATCGATCAGCCCCTCGGCCAGCAATTCTCTGAGCACCGAGGGCCGGCTGCCGTTCGTGTCGAGTTTCACCGCCAGGCGGAGGCGCTTCACGGAGGCACAGAATGCAGCGAGGCCCGATTGCAGGCATGGCTCGCCCCCGCTGACGACCACGCCAGGAAGCAGACCTCGCCGCCGGGATAGACGATCCAGGATCTCCCGCTGTGGAATCAAGCCGGGCCGCATCGCGAGCAGACTGCCATTGTGACAGAACGGACAACGGAAGTTGCACCCCTGCGTGAACACCACCGCCGCGGGACGCGAGGGGAAATCGCACAACGAAAATGGTTCGAATCCGCCTATTTCCACGATCCGGACTCCAGCGAGAAGGGCCTGCGGACCTTGAATTCGGCCTGCTTGCCGTCGTTCCATTGCGCGACGGGGCGCAGATAGCCGACGACCCGTGAGAACACCTCGGTCTCGCGCCCGCACCCCGGGCATTTCGCCTGCCCGCCCAACAGGTAGCCGTGCTCAGGGCAGATGGAAAACGTCGGCGTCAGCGAGAAGTACGGCAGTCGGTACTTTTCGCAAACCGTCCGCACGAACGATTTCAGGGCTTCCAGGTCCGAGACCGCCTCGCCCAAAAAGAAGTGCAGGACCGTCCCCCCGGTGTAGCGGCATTGGAGTTCGTCCTGCAAATCGAGCACCTCGAAGGGGTCGCTGCTGAAATTGACCGGAAGCTGCGAGGAGTTCGTATAGAACGGCTTGGCGCCGTCGGCGACCTCGAGCTCGTTGGCTGCTTCCACCTGGGGATATCGTCGTTGGTCGATGCTCGCAAGCCGGAACGAAGTCCCTTCCGCAGGCGTGGCCTCCAGGTTGTACTGATGGCCCGTCTGCTTCTGGAATTCCTCCAGTCGCTTCCGCATGAAATCGAGGACGCGAAGCGCGAAGGCCCGCCCCGCCGGAGCGCCGACGTCGCAGTCGAGCAGGTTTCGACATGCCTCGTTCATTCCGACCAGACCGATCGTCGAGAAGTGGTTGTCCCAGTACGCACCCCGGGTCTGCTTTACGGCTCGCAGATAGTGTTTCGTGTAAGGATACAGGCCCTTGTCAGTGAAGGTCTCGAGCACCTTGCGTTTGGCCTCCAGGCTGGTCCTGGCCAGGTGCATCAGGTGGTCCAGCCGCGAGAGGAAGTCGGCTTCGTCGTTCGCCAGATAGCCCAGGCGAGGCAGGTTCATCGTGACCACGCCGATCGAGCCGGTGAGCGGGTTGGCGCCGAAGAGTCCCCCACCCCGGCGGCGCAGTTCCGAGACATCCAGCCGGAGTCGGCAGCACATCGAACGCGCGTCGTCCGGGGACATCTCGGAATTGACGAAATTGGCGAAGTAAGGGATCCCATAGCGGGCCGTGGCTTTCCACAGCGACTGCATCTGGGGGTCATTCCAATCGAAGTCCCGCGTGATGTTGATCGTCGGAATCGGGAACGTGAAGACCCGCCCCTTCGCGTCGCCCTCGGCCAACACCTCCATGAATGCCCGGTTGAACATTTCCATCTGCTCGGGAAAGTCGCCGTAGGTCCGATCGATGGGCACACCGCCGATAATCGCCGGCTGCTGCGCCAGGGTCGCAGGCGGCGTCAGGTCGAGCGTCACGTTCGTGAACGGGGTCTGGAACCCGACCCGCGTCGCCACGTTCAGGTTGAAGATGAACTCCTGAATCGCCTGCTTGACCTCGTCGTACAAAAGGCCGTCGTGCCAGATGAACGGCGCCAGCAGGGTATCGAGGTTGGAGAACGCCTGCGCTCCCGCCGCCTCGCCTTGCAGCGTGTAGAAGAAATTGGCGACCTGGCCCAGCGCCGTACGGAAGTGGCGAGCGGGACGGCTCTCCACCTTGCCCGGCGCACCGCAGAAACCGGTGGCCAGCAGGTCCTGCAGGTCCCAGCCGACGCAGTACACCGAGAGCAATCCCAGGTCGTGAATGTGGAAATCGCCCTGGACGTGGGCCTCGCGGACTTCGGGCGAGTACAGCCGGTTGAGCCAGTAGACCCGGCTGACCTCGCTGGAGATGTAGTTGTTGAGCCCCTGGAGCGAGTAGTTCATGTTGCTGTTTTCTTTGACCTGCCAGTCGAGCCCGTCCAGGTACTGGTCCACCAGGTCGAGGTCCGCCTTCTCGACCATCTCGCGAATCTTCGCGTGTTGGTCGCGATAGAGGATGTAGGCCTTGGCGGTCCGCTTGAAGGGGGAGGTCAGCAGGGCTTCCTCGACGATATCCTGAATCCGCTCGACGGTCGGCACCTCGTCCGCCAGAGACAACTGCGCCATCGCGAGCACTCGCAACATCAGCTTGCGAGCAGTCTGTCCGTCGAATTCTCCGGTTGCCTGGCCCGCCTTGAGAATGGCGGCGGTGATCTTGTTCGCATCGAAGGGGACGTGTTGTCCGTTGCGCTTGCGAATGGTCAGGAATGTGGCCACGGGGCGCTCCATCACGGTCGGCATGCTTTCCATCCTTTCATTCATATCAAAGGGAGGAGCCTGCCGCCGGAAAGAACGCAAGGGGAACTCGAATTGCCGGGAAGAACCGACGCCTGGGGCCGATGGACAAACCGCCGCTCCCTATGCGAAGGGCCCTGATATGGATTCCATATCAAGGCCCGCTATGCTGCGCATCAGAACGGATGGTCTTTCCCGATCAGCCCCCCTGGTTTTCGACAATCCATCAGGGCCGACCTGCACCGAGATCCTTTGCGTCTGAAACCGTCTTCTGGCTTCCGGATCACTCCATCGTCTCGTCTTCCCATCCTGCTGGTGCAGAACAGTGACTTCGTGAGGCGATGGTCCCCGGTTACAGCGGCGGGCCCGCCAGGGATTTTCACCCTGTTCCGTTATTTCAGAACTGTCTGCTATATACCGCGGTTCCACGGAACCGTCAAGAGACATTCTCACAGAAGAAGCACAGAGCCACGACGGAAAAAGGCAGATCGTCTACGCCGTGGCCAAGTCGAAGCCCGGTCTATACGGCTCCTGCACGAAACGCTGGGTGTCGGGGGCGTTGGTGACCTTCATGTTTGGGCCGTCCCAGAGGATCTTCTGCCGGGCCCGGACCGCAACGTCGCCAAGCAGGACGAACTCGGTCAGGCGTGCGGCATAGCTGAAGTCGCTGCACGCCTTCGGGCCGCCCTTGCAGGCATCGAGCCAGTTGCGATGGTGGCCCGGGCTGCGCGGCAGCTTCTGCGGCGGCCGGCCATAGGCCTTCATCTTCGACTCCGGAATGATCCGGGGCGATTTGCTCCAGCCGCCGCCCATGATCGTGCCTTTGCTGCCGACGATCAGAATGCCGTTGTCGCCCTCCCCCATGCGACGGCCCGGCTCGAGTTCCGCCGGTCGTGGCGGCTCCAGTGCCCCGTCGTACCAATGGACCGTCACCGGCCCTCGGCCCCCTTCGGCCCCGAACTCCCAGACCATGTGGTTGTCCTCGGCGATGACCTCGGAATCGACGAATGCGGTCTTCACCGCCTCGACGCTGATCGGATGTCCCAGCTTGAGCGCCGCGAACGCCGGGTCCAGATTGTGCACGGCCATATCGCCAACCGCGCCGGTCCCGAACTCCCACCAGCCCCGCCAGTTGTAGGGAGCATACGCCGGGTGGTAGGGCCGGTCCACCTTGGGACCGAGCCACAATTGCCAGTCAAAGCCCTTGGGGACCTCGGGCCGATCCGTGGGCCGGCCGCGGCCGCTGGCCCAGCCGCCGGTGTTGCTCCAGGCGTGGACCTCGCGGACCTCGCCGATCGCGCCGTCCCAAATCAGCTCGCAGGTGATCTGGTTGCCCTCGTCGCTACGGCCCTGATTGCCCATCTGGGTTGCGACGCCGGCCTCGGCGGCCACCTTGGCCACCGCACGGGCCTCCGCGATGTTGTGCGTCAGAGGTTTCTCGCAGTAGACGTGCTTGCCGCAACGGATCGCCGCCAGCGAGACGAACGCATGCCAGTGGTCCGGCGTCGCACACAGGACGGCGTCGATGTTCTTCTCCTTGTCCAACATCTCGCGAAAATCGACGTAGTCCTTGCACTTGAACTGCGGGTTGTCCTGCGAATAACGATTCTCGACCTCGGCCTTGACCGGCAGCCGGCCCGCAACACCCGTGTAGTACCACTGCTCGTAATCCGCCTGATCTCTCGGATCGGCGATGGCTACGATTTGAGCATCCTTCTCGCCGAACAGGCCGCGAGCGTTGGTCCGGCCCTGCCCGCCGCAACCGACGATCGCGATATACACCTTCTCACTCGGCGCTACGAATTTCGCCCCGCCCAGCACGCATCGCGGCACGATGGTGAACGCCGCCGCTGCCCCCGCCGCCCTGCCGATCAACTGCCTTCGCGTGAGTTTCGAATTCTCCGTCTTCATGCGTATCCTCTCATCATGGAACCTATAGCCGCCGCTCAAACGCCCGCGACATGCCCACACATCGCGGTCCTCGACAACCGACAGCAAGGATCATCATACCACGACGGCCCTGCCGCTGCCAAGGGGCGGCGCCCCAAGCTCGGGGTAACCGCAAGGCCGCCGGCGGAGCACGTGGTCGTCACGATTCTCCCCCACGCACACCAGAATGCGAATCGAGATGGAAACCTGCGTAGTCGTCCGCGCTCCTCGCGTATCCGCAGGCGACTTTCGGCTTGCTTTTTTCCGGGATTTGTGCCACTATGAATCCTGTCGAGTGAACGAGGTTCGGTTTCTACATAGGCGGTCTTTCCAGCACTCTGCGGCCAAGGGCCGAGTGTCTTTCGCCAGCATGGAATACGAATTCGAAGGAGGAGCATCATGTGCAAGAGACTGATTTGCTCATTGTCCGTTCTCTGGATTCTCAGCCTTGTGTTTTCGGGCGCCGCCCACGCCGAGTTGGTTGGATGGTGGGCACTCGACGAAACCTCGGGAACCACTGCGACCGACTCATCCGCCAATGGCAATCACGGCACGCTCATCAACGGACCGACCTGGGGAACAGGCCGGATGGATGGCGCCGTGCTCCTGGACGGAGCCGACGACTACGTGGAATTGCCCATCGGCTCGCTGGTATCCTCGTTGGGCGACGCCACACTGGCCGTCTGGGCTAACTGGTCCGGCCAAGGAGGCGCTTGGCAGCGTGTTTTCGACTTCGGCACCGGAACCGCAAACTACATCTATCTTTGTCCCGAGGATGGCGCCGGACTCATGCATGCCGCGATCACCGCCGATACCGGGACATGGACCGACGTGACGGTCAGCAGCGGCGCTCTGCCCACGGGCTGGCACCACGTGGCAGTCGTGATCGACTCGACCGCAATGAACCTGAAGATCCTCCTCGACGGCGAGATCGTCGCGGACGCTTCCACCCTGTACGTTCTGAGAGACCTGCGCACCACCACGCTCAACTGGCTGGGCAGATCCCAGTACTCCGATCCCTATTTCAACGGAATGCTCGACGACTTCCGGATCTACAATGAGGCGCTGACCGCGGCCCAGATCACCAGGATCATGGTGGGCGACATAGCGATCAGCCGCGATCCCTACCCGCCGGACAAGGCCACCGACGTTCTTCGCAACGTGGTGTTGAGTTGGACCTCGGGCGAGTTTGCCGAGACGCATGACGTGTACCTGGGAACCTCCTCAGCCGACGTCGGCGCCGCCGACAGGGGCAATTCGCTCGGTGTGCTCGTCAGTCAAGGCCAGAACGCCCTCAGCTTCGATCCCGGCCGGCTGGAGCTGGGACAGACCTACTATTGGCGCGTCGATGAGATGAACGCGGCCCCCGACACGACCGTCTTCAAGGGCGCCGTCTGGTCCTTCACCGTCGAACCCTTCTCGTACCCCATCGCCGGCATCGTCGCCACCGCCTCCGGGTCCAGCAAGGCCAACATGGGACCCGAGAAGACCGTCGACGGCTCCGGGCTCAACAACCTCGATCAGCACGGAACCGACTCGACCCACTCCTGGCTCAGCGGCAAGGGCGACTCCGCCTGGATCCAGTTCGACTTCGACGGCGTCTACAAGCTCGACAAGGCCCTCGTCTGGAACTGCAACCAGGCCCTCGAATCCCTCCTCGGCGTCAGCGCCAAGGACGTGAAGGTCGAGTACTCCGCCGACGGCGAGACCTGGACCCTCCTCGGCGACTTTGTCTTCCCCCAGGCCCCCGGCACAGAGGACTACGTTGCCGACACCGTGCTCGAGTTCGCCGGCGTCGCGGCCAAGGCCGTCAAGTTCACCATCACGAGCAACTGGGGCGACCTCCTCGACCAGTACG
>JBDKRX010000047.1:0-3824 GCA_039683175.1 Phycisphaerales bacterium | reverse complement strand
CGTACTGGTCGAGGAGGTCGCCCCAGTTGCTCGTGATGGTGAACTTGACGGCCTTGGCCGCGACGCCGGCGAACTCGAGCACGGTGTCGGCAACGTAGTCCTCTGTGCCGGGGGCCTGGGGGAAGACGAAGTCGCCGAGGAGGGTCCAGGTCTCACCGTCGGCGGAGTACTCGACCTTCACGTCCTTGGCGCTGACGCCGAGGAGGGATTCGAGGGCCTGGTTGCAGTTCCAGACGAGGGCCTTATCGAGCTTGTAGACGCCGTCGAAGTCGAACTGGATCCAGGCGGAATCGCCCTTGCCGCTGAGCCAGGAGTGGGTGGAGTCAGTGTCATGTTGATCGAGGTCGTTGAGTCCGGAGCCGTCGACGGTCTTCTCGGGTCCCATGTTGGCCTTGCTGGACCCGGAGGCGGTGGCGACGACGCCGGCGATGGGATAGGAGAAGGGTTCGACGGTGAAGGACCAGACGGCGCCCTTGAAGACGGTCGTGTCGGGGGCCGCGTTCACCTCATCGACGCGCCAGTAATAGGTCTGTCCCAGCTCCAGCCGGCCGGGGTCGAAGCTGTTGGCGTCCTGACCCTGGCTGACCAGTACGCCGGCGGGATTGGTCACGCTGGCGTTCTTCACCTCGTCGAGGGTTGTGCCCAGGTATATGTTGTGCGTCGCGGCCAGCTCGCCCGGCGCCCAACTGAGGTCATCGTCGCGAGGGACGTCCGTGGCGGCGTTGGCGGGGTTCGGGACGCCGGCAGTTATGCCGGTCAGTCCGCCACCCATGACGTCGCTGATCTCGACCGGGGTAAGCGCCCGGTCGTAGATCCGGAACTCATCGAGAGAACCGCTATAATAGGCATCGGCGCCGTACTCGGAACGTCCCAACCAGTTCTGTGTGGTGTTGCCCAGATCCTTGGGCAGCCGGGCTGTCGCAGCCGTGGCGATGGACACGCCGTCCAGGTACATTTCCATGTCCATGGCTTCGGCGTCGACCACGACGGCGATATGGTGCCAGCCCGTCGCAAGCTGTTCGGGAGCGCTCAATTGCGACTCCGCTCCTGAGCCACCGATCGTCATGGCGAACCGCATGACGCCTGAGTTCGATCCCCCGATGGCCGGGGTGAGGAACATGTTCACGGTCTCGCCGGTGCCGATGTCGAAGATTCGCTGCCAGTTGCCGCCGGACCGGGTGTAGTTGGCCCAGACGGTGAACGTCGCGCTGCCTAAGGAGTTGATGATCGAGCCGATGGGCAAGGCGACATAGTCGTTGGTGCCGTCGCAGAGAATGCCGCCGTCAATCTGGCCGATCGTCGGTGTCGGCTCGCCCATGAAGGTGCCATGGTTCTTGCTGCGGGAGGAATCCGCCGCGGTGGTCCCGGTCGTCTCATCGAGTTTCCACCATCCGACGGGTCCCACACCGGCGTTGGCGAGAGCCGAGCCCAGTACTACGAGAGCCAAAGCCAGACAAATCAGTTTCTTGCTCATAGCGTTTCTCCTTCAGCGAAGTCCTCTCTTTTTGCTATATTCTCCATCTTTACCCAGAATGCCACACAATCGCCTCAATAGCCAATCCACTGGACTGGCTTCATGTTCCTGGGGTCACGGGTGCAATCGCGGGCGGTCCCTCAGCGGCGGTCGGCCGCCGGAGAGTCGCTCGTGCGACTGCAATTCTCATCGGATCGAATAACGGTATGCCATGAAGAATGCGCCGGACATGACGCAATCTGGCTGATTTATCTCTTGTATGCGGGCTCTGACGGGGGAGGGGAGCGAAGAGACGCGGATGCCGGATCGGGACGACGGGTGTTGGGTTTGATGGGTTCGGATGAGGATAGACTTGCCACCGGTCCCCCTGGTGGTCACGGACCGAAAACCGATCCGCAAGCTTCCAGCCCTGTGCCCCGCTGACACACAAGCTTAGACCCATCCTACCCTGTCCTCCTATCGATGACTCAACATGCCCCGTTCGCCTCCGTCGAACCGAAGTCTGCGTCATCGTCCGGTAATGGCCGATCCTCCTGTATGAAGCAAGACGAATTCACTCACGTAACCGCTACCACCAGTGGATCGGGTTGGTGGTGCGTCGAACGATCATTTTGCTGAACGGACGGCTATCGAGATGCCCATCGACGAACATGATGTTGGCGCCGTCGGGGCGGTCTCCGTCGGTGACGTGATTGGTGCGGTCGAACTTCTGCCATCGGGACCACATGCCGCCCGCAGTGATTTCGACGAAGGACGCCGTGTCGGGGTCTTCCGTCGTGCTGAGCGTGGCGTCAAGAATGAGCTCGGTGCCGCCGGGGTTTTTGACCGTCAGGCTCTTGGGCCATTTCCAACCATCCGGAACGCCCAGAGGCCTGTCCGTCGCAGCCCTGCCGCTCACGGTGTCCATCAGCCAGAAGTAGCTGGTGACCCGATAGGTGTTTTGCCGATCGGTCTTTGACGTGGGCTCGACGACTTGCTCGACCGTAGCGTTGATTGAAGGCTCCGAGCCGAACTGCCAGTAGATGGCCATATCGCCGTTCTTGCTCGGGTCGCAGGGACAATAGAAGATCCTGCGCTCGCCGCCGGCGGCAAGGATGTAGTCGGTGGTGCTGTAGGCAATGTCCCACAGCCAGTAGCCGCCGAAATTGAGGGGCAGCTTGCCGTCGAAGTCGTTGGCGTACATGTGGAGAGTGGTGCCGAGCTGCTTGAGGTTGTTGCCGCAGGTGACTTTTCGCGCCTGGTTTTTGGCCCGGCTCAAGGCGGGCATGAGAATTGCCATTAGGATTGCGATTACGGCGATGACCACGAGCAATTCGATCAATGTGAACCCGTTCGCCTTTTTCGCCTTCATGACCATCACTCCAAAACGTTCGTCGCCTCTGAAATGCCGTGTTCGTTCTTGCCGGTGTCGTGTGCTGGAATCCGGATGCCGCCCTGATGGCAACACCCCAAAAAGTTTATACGGACCCAAGGCCACCTAAGTGCATTATCGTCAGTGAAAGATCGTGAAACAATACATAATTGCGTTTTTGTTTAACCAAGTTGCGAATGCGGATACAGTGGGAGATTGACATGCTTCGGCACGGGTGGGCGGGCAGGCGGTGGTCGCCGGACGCGGATGGATCGTTCGAGTACAGACGCGTCCGAGCCTTCCCAGGTGACTACGAGACAGTGGCGCCAGGTTCGGGGCCATCATCCGGCCTGGATTCCGATGCGACCAATCGCGGAGACAGCAGAGAGGAGCCCCGTCGATCTCTGGAGAAGGTCGCTGAGGACATCGCTGACAAGGTCCGGACGTACGGAATCCCCTTGCTTCCTGGAGAAGGTCATGGCTTGTTTCAACACGACTTCGGGAGCAGGCGACGGTGGCGTGGCGGGATATTCGCATTTTGGTTAAAATAAAACGCAAGATTATCTTTGATTTCATGGACGGGGCGGGTAACTAAGAATTTGTTCGGATTCTGGCGGATGCGGTTTCATCCCGCAACCTGGTGTGCGGATTACAGGCTGGTTCTTGTGTCGTGGCTGGTGCGGCCTCGGTGTGTTGAGAAGCAAGGTAGTGAAGGCCCGCAGGAGGTATGGCAGCCGCGATAGATCGTTTGTGCAGGTCGTTGAAACGAGTGACGCGCGTGACTTTTGGCAGGGGATTGGCTTATGCACACGATGCAAGTGGTGATGGGGCAGGTCTTGGGGACGGCGGACTGGGTGGCGATCGCCGCGTACTTCGGCATCTTGCTGGGCCTGGCCTGGTGGGTCATCCTCAAGAGCAAGAACACCGCCGACGACTACTTCCTCGCCGGCCGTAATCTCGGCTGGTTCATCGTCGGTGCGTCGGTTTTTGCATCGAACA
>JBDKRX010000046.1:0-10467 GCA_039683175.1 Phycisphaerales bacterium | reverse complement strand
CCTTTTTCACGACCCTCCCTATTGCAGAATGTTCAAAAACCTATCCCCGAAGTTCAGGAACTGGATGCTCGACCAACTCACCCAAGCCGCCTGACCCCTCAAAAACGGCAGAAGTCGAGCTTACGGCATCACTGCAAACGCGCTCGCCGTCTGGTCATCCCGCTTTTGTGCCGAGCCGAAATCCTCCTTTATACACCTCTGGTATCAGGACGGAACGCAGGATATATTGATGGGGTCAGGGGCCGGCGGGACCGGCGGCTGTACTGAAGATGGATACTGAGTGACGGATGGCGACGTGATCCTATCGAACATCGAGATTCAAAGGGCTCTGGATGAAGGGCGGCTGGTGATCGATCCGGAGCCTTTGCCAAGGCGTCCGCAGGCGGGGGAGTATTGCCCCTACGATACCCATGCCGTGGATTTGCGGCTGTTCCAGGAGATCAGCGTGCCGCAGCCCGGGCCGGAGCACTTCGATGTGACCGAGCGGGGGGTACTGTCGGAGGTGATCGCCGGCCGGTCGCAACGGTTCTTGCTGACCGGCGACGACCCCTATCCACTCAAGCCGCACCAGTTCATCCTCGGGAGGACGCTCGAACGCGTCGAGTTGCCGGTGGATAGGGGCCCGCCGCACTTGGCCGCTCGGATCGAGGGCAAGAGCAGCCGGGCCCGTTGCGGCCTGATGGTGCACTTCACTGCCCCGACCGTCCATCCCGGCTGGGTCGGGCCGCTCACGCTCGAAATGATCAACCTGGGCCCGCAGACCATCATCCTGCGCCCCGGCATGGCCATCGCCCAACTCATCATTGAGGAGGTCCGCGGCGAGGTTTTCCTGAACCCCAGCCAGTTCCACGGGCAATCCACGCCGGAGGGGCTGGCGTGATAGGGCAATGGGACCTATCGGACAGATAGGACCAATAGGACCGGTCCCATGAGTCCCATTCGTCCCATGTATCCTATTTCTTCCCAAGAATTCGCATATCGCTATTGACGCCGGGAAAGTCCGGCCATACAATCGAAAGTTTGTTTCTTTGGGAATCCAAGGAGTACTTTCGTGCAAGAAGCTATTGCAAAAGCCGACGCCCTGATCGAGGCGATGAACTACATTCGCAGCTTTCGCGACCGCGTGGTCGTGGTCAAGCTCGGCGGCAGCGTGCTCGACGACGAGGCCGCCCAACGACGGCTGCTTCACGACGTAGCCTTCATGGCCACGGTGGGCATGCGCGTCATCATCGTCCACGGCGGCGGCAAGGCCATCACCCGCGCCATGAACGAGGCGGGCCTGGAGCCGGTCTGGGTCCAGGGCCGGCGCTACACCGATCAACGAACGCTGAACATCGTCGAGCACGTCCTCGTGCGAACGGTCAACGAGCCGATCTGCCAGAGACTCGAAGGACTCGGCTGCAAGACGATGGGCCTGCACACGCTCAGCAGTTGCGTGCTGACGGCCGAGATGCTCCGCCTGCCCGGCGAGGAAGGCCGCAAGATTGACCTGGGCCTGGTCGGCAAGGTCACCGAGGTCAACGCCAAGCTGCTCCACACCCTGTGCGCCGACGGCACGATCCCGGTCATTTCCTCGACGGCCATGGACAAGAACGGCGGCAAGCTGAACGTCAATGCCGACACCGCCGCCGGCAAGGTGGCCGCAGCCGTCGTGGCCGAGAAGCTGGTCATGGTCAGAGACACGCACGGCATCCGGCGCGATATGAACGACCCGGAGAGCCGCGTCTCCAGTCTCAATCAGGCCCAGATCAAGGAGATGATCGACGCCGGCATCATTACCGACGCCATGTTCCCCAAGGTCGAGGCGTGCATGATCGCCCTGGAGGCGGGCGTCAAGAAGGCGCATATCATCGACGGCCGAATCGCCCACTCGCTCCTGCTGGAGATCTACACCGCCAAGGGCATCGGCACCGAGATCATCAGGGATTGAGCCCCCATCCAGGACGAAATCCACCAAGGTGTGATTGTGTTGATGAAGAATATACTATTTGTTGAAGTCGGCCGACGGGAGGGCTGTCTCCTTGAGCGAGGGCTCAAGGGACCTCTGAGGCATTGCATCCTCGCAACGTGATGCACTGACGACAACAATCGGTACCAGAATCGACAAGAGGATATCCATGACAACTCAGGAAACCATTGAACTATTCAAGAAATACGTGATCGCCAATTACGGCCGGCTGCCCCGCGTGATGGTCAAGGGCGAAGGCTGCTACATGTGGGATGCCGACGGCAACAAGATCCTCGACATGTTCCCGGGCTGGGCCGTCAGCGGGATCGGCCACTGTCACCCGAAAGTCGTCGAGGCCATCCGCAAGCAGGCGGGCGAGCTGATCCACGTGGACAACACGTTCTACTCGGAGCCGCAGGGCCGGCTGGCCCAGATGCTCAGCCAGCGTGGCTTCGGCGGCAAGTGCTTTTTCTGCAACAGCGGCGCCGAGGCCAACGAAGGGGCCCTCAAGCTCGCCCGGCTCTACACCGCCCAGGGCAAGTACAAATTCATTACGTGCGAGGGCAGTTTCCACGGCCGGACCTTCGCGACCGTGACGGCTACGGCGCAGCCGAAGTACCACGAAGGCTTCCTGCCGCTGCTGCCCGGCTTCACGTACATCCCGTTCAACGATGTGAAGGCGTTGGAGGCCGCGTTTACGGACGAGGTCGCCGCCGTCCTGGTCGAGCCCATCCAGGGCGAGGGCGGCATCAACGTCGCCTCGCCGGAGTTCCTGGGGGCGATCCGCCGGCTGTGCGATGAGAAAGAAGCCGTGATGATCCTCGACGAGGTCCAGACGGGCATCGGCCGGACCGGCAAGTGGTTCGGCTACCAGCATTCGGACATCGAGCCGGACATCATCACGATGGCCAAGGCCCTTGGCGGCGGCGTCGCCATCGGCGCCATGATGGCTCGCGCGGAGATCGCCGCCTGCTTAGTGCCGGGCAAGCACGCCTCCACCTTCGGCGGCAACTGCCTGGCCTGTGCCGCGGCCATCGCGACCATCGAGACCATCGAGGAGGAAAACCTCCTGCAACAAGCCGCCGAGATGGGCCAGTATGCCCAGGAGCGGTTGCGGGCGTTGAAGGACAAGCACGCCGCCATCGACCACGTTCGCGGCATCGGCCTGATGATCGGCATCCAGCTCACCCGGCCCGGCGCCCCGTACGTCGCCAAATGTCTGGAGCGGGGCCTGAGGATCAACTGCACGCACGACACCGTGATTCGTTTCATGCCGCCGATGATCGTCACGAAAGAGCAGATCGACGAAGCGGTGGACATCTTCGATAGCGTCTTAGCTGAGGGTTGACCATGAATGACTTCGTTGCCATCGCCGAGTGCTCCACGCAGGAGCTTCACGAGCTGCTCGATGCCAGCAGCTCCCTCAAGGCGTTCTACAAATCGGGCAAGCGGGACCTGTGTCTGATGGGCAAGACGCTCGCCATGCTCTTCGAGAAGCCCAGCCTGCGAACGAGGATCAGCTTCCAGGTCGCCATGACGGACCTGGGCGGCTACACGATCTACGTCAAGCCGGAAGACATCGGCGGCATCGGCAAACGCGAGCCGATCAAGGACATCGCCCGCGTCCTGAGCCGCTACGTCCAGGGGATCATGGCCCGCACGTTCGAGCACCAGACAGTGATCGACCTGGCCCAGTACGCGGACATCCCGGTGATCAACGCGCTGACGGACTGGTCGCACCCGTGCCAGGCGATGGCGGACTGCCTCACGATCCGAGAGCACTTCGGCCGGATCGAGGGGATCAAGATCGCCTTCATCGGTGACGGGAACAACGTCGCCCGCTCGCTGGCGTATGCCGCCGGCAGGCTGAATATGAAGCTGGTCGTCGCCTCGCCGGCCGGCTACGAGTTGGACGATGCGACGATCCAGAAGGCCAACTCGTTCACGGCCGGTTGCACGGCGCAGGTGCGCGATCCCTTTGCGGCGGTCTCCGATGCGGACGTAATCTATACGGATACCTGGGTGAGCATGGGCCAGGAAGACGAGAAAGAGAAGCGCCGGCGCGATTTCGCAGGCTTTGCGGTCGATATGAAGCTGGTCGCGGCGGCCCCGAGGCACGTGAAGATCATGCACTGTCTGCCGGCCTATCGCGGTTTCGAGATCACCGACGAGGCCTGCGAGTGCCCCGGCTCGGTCATCTTCGACCAGGCCGAGAACCGCCTCCACTTCCAGCGGGCCCTGCTCAGGAAGCTGATGGCGTGACGCCGCGGCTTCGTGGGAGGAAAAGGGAATGCAGCGGCTCTGACGAATGAGTTCAGTGACACATAGGGTGGGCTTGCCCCGCCCTATGTGTTCTTACTTGTCCATGGGATCGAGGTTCCTCTGAAGTAGCTCCGTGGCTTGGTCGTACTGCCAGTCATCGATGATGCCAGCTTGGTGAAGCTGTCGCAGGAGGATGCTCTCACGATTTTGGAGCCGACTGATTTGGGAAATCATCGCGGCAAGAAATGTGTTGAATTCGTCCTTGTTGGGGAGGTTGGGCCAGAGAATCATACGTCCGCCAGGCCCCTCAAACACAACGATGTTGATCATCTCCCTGGCGGTTGGGACCCAGACAACGCCCACGGTGATCAGGAGGATCAATCCCATCGCGCTGAGACCCCCCATCCTTGTACCCATCCCGGTTGCTTCCGCCGCGATCCCGAACGGTATCAGGAACAAGCCCAGCAGTCCGAGGAGGATGAGGCCAACAATCCTTAGGATCGGTACTCTTCGTATCCGTACGGGGTCCGGCAGGAAGCCATGGAGGTTGAATCGATACTCCTGCAGCGACAGACCCCTCCTGTATTCGAGTTTCAGAAGATCGCCATGGAGAGTCAAAGTCTGTCTGCCGCGAAGGAATCGCCTCTGGGTAATCACGCGTGTCGCGTCGTCCATTCGTATCGTTCCTTACTGTCGGCCTCGCTTCGATCCTGAACTCGCGAGGCATTCTCGCTCCTGAGACTGCACCGAATCTCAAGCTTCTCGTGCAGAGACGTTCACTCTGAGTCTATGGTGCTTCCGGACGGCTGCCTTTCCGGAGGAACTCCATCGCCTGGTCATATTGCCAATCATTGATGATGTCGGCTCGTCGCAGGTGCCGCAGGAGACTTTGTTCATAGTCCTGGGCCTCCCTGATTCGCTCGATCAGAACAGCCACGAATCCATCGAATGCTTCACTGTTGGGAAGCCCCGGCCAGAGGACTGCCTGCCCGCTGGGCCCATGGAACAAGAGCGCATTCACGCTGTGCTTGGCGGCGGAGCTTGACGCCGCAGCCCCGAGAACCAGGAATATGCCTCCCGCAGTGAACATAGCAGCCGCCTCCTCCAGTCTGTCGGTGAAGCTGATGATCCCTATGACTATGTACATCATGCCCAACCCGACTATGAGCACCGCACCGATGATTCTCCAGATGGGTACTTGTTTGGTCCGTATCGGGTCCGGCAAGAGGCCACGCAGATCAAATCGGTACGTGTAGAGCGATAGGCCCTGTCGATGCTCGCTGATGAGTTTGTTGCCGTCGATGGTCAGGCTGAGCCTGCCGCGAAGAAGATGTTTCTGGGTGATCGTAGACGTTTCTCCATCCATTCGCTCTGTCCCTCACCACGAATCGCTCATCTCCAACTTACGAGGTACACACCCCATAGGCTATCCGATTTTCCGACGGGAATCAAGCTTATGTGTCCGTGCTCATGCCAGGACTTCGTCACGTGGCGAGGTCGGCTTCGACGTGCTCGATATCTTGACAGGCGGATCGCATCAAGGCGAAACCCAGGGTCAGAGGGCCGACCCGGCCGATGAACATGATCGCGGTCACGAGCCATTTGCCCAGGTCCGTCAGCTCGCCCGTGATGCCGGTGCTCAGGCCGACCGTGCCGAGGGCCGAGGCCGTCTCGAAGATGAGCTTGAGATAATCCTGTTTCTCCGTGAGGCTCAGCAGGAAGACGCCGATTGCCAGGACGCAAATGTAGAGCGTAGCCGACGCGATTGCCGTGGCGACACGATGTGTCGGGATCTGGTGGCGGAAGAACGTGATTGTCGAGCGGCCCCGAAGCGTGCTGCCGGTGACGCCCAACAGAACGGACAGCGACGTTGTCTTGATGCCTCCGCCGGTGCCGCTGGGCGAGGCGCCGATGACCATGGCGACGACGATCAACGTGAGGGAGGCCGCCGAGAGCTTTCCGATGGGGATTGAGTTGAAGCCGGAAGTGGTTGAGGCCGCCATGATCTGAAAGAACGCGGCGTAGATCCGCTCGCGGATGGGCATCGACCGCAGGCTTGGCTCGCACGCAAGGAACAGCGGCATCTCCACGGCCAGGACGAGGGCGGTGATGATGAGGATCACCTTCGAGGTGAACGTGATTCTGTGGCGCCTATAGCGCGCCGCCAGGTAGGCGTCCTGCAACACGATGAAACCGATGGCGCCCAGGTAGCACAGCGCGCCGATGGTCATATTGACGATTCCGCTGGCTCGAAAGTCCTCCAGACTGTTGTTGTTGAGACTGAACCCTGCGGTGGCGAAGGCCGACACGGAGTGGAACACGGCCGACCAGAGGGGCTGTGCGACTCCATAGGAGCGGAACTCGAAGTACAACAACGTCGCCCCGACCGCTTCGATGACCAGGCTGAAGATCACGATGTGCCGAATGAAACGAGCGACGCGGAATCCCTGGGGTAGCGAGAAACCCGCATTGAAAACGCCGACACGGATATCCGAGAGCGGCCGGCCGCAAGCCAGGATGATGAACGAGGTGGTCGTCATGTAGCCGATGCCGCCCAGTTGAAACAGCGTGAGCAGGACGAATTCTCCGAAGAAACGATAGGAATCCGGTACGCTGATCGTTGTCAGTCCGGTCGTGGAAATGGCCGAGACCACGTTGAAGAGGTTGTCGATCAGACGAACCGGAGTCTCCCTCGCGAAAGGCAGCGACAGCAGCGCGGTTCCCAGGACGGCGTAAGAGAGGAAACCACACGTGACGAGCTGGGCCGGCTTGAGGGCCATCCATCTGTCACAGCCGAACGCCGCGGCACGTTGTGACAGCGCATAGAACCGGCGCAAACAAAAACCGAGGGCACAGAAAGCCCGCATGGTCGGTGCTCCTTTTCCCTGTGCACTTGCCGGCACGGCGAGGCCGGCCCGACCGTCGGGCCAGAGATGGCATGCGACGCACTACACCATCGACTTCCTCGAACGCCTGCGAGGTTAGCTGACGGGCTCGGAGCCGAGTTGCCCCGCCCAGCCAGGAAGGCTGGATTTGCCCCAGGAACCTGGGTCCCCCGCTCCGGACGGTCTCTCGACGGCCGGATTCGGCGATTGATCACGGCATAGCAAGCTGCAACTGCTATTCGATTATCGGCAGATTGTACTCGCCGCATGAGAATTCGTCAACAGGGCCTCATGCTCGATCCCGTGTGCGGAGATAGTCCAAGACAGCGGAACGGGGGAGCAGATCGCCCTTGGCGGTGTACGCGTCGATTCGTTTCTGTTCTTCGGCAATCAGCTCGATCCGTGTGCCCCGGAGCGTTCCCTGGGAGTGCGTCACGACCTCGTCCCACCGCTGCGGCTTGCCCGGGTGGCTGTACAGCTTGAGCGACGGATAGTCCCGCAGAGCGACGGTTACCATGCTGAGGAACGCCCGCTCCTGGTGGAACGGGACCGATACGACGAGCAGACGCTTGTAGCCCTTTGCCTTTGCGAATTGCACCACTGCGTCCGATTCGATGCGCGTGTGCAAGATGTCCGTCGGCTCCATCGGGACTTCCTCAATCGCTCCGGCGGGGATGCCGGCTGCGACCATCGCGGCGCGATAAGCGGCGGCGCCGATGTAGCCGCTCTTGGGTGTGCAATCGGAGATCAGGAGCCTGCGGACTCGCTTTTGCTCGATCAGGTCCCTGGCTGCGAAGAAGACCGATTCCTGGTTGGGTTCGGTCTCTGCAAACAGGTACGCCGCATCTGCGATTCCGGATGGCTGAAGGTCCGCGAAGATCCGCAAGAATAACTCCGCCTGTTCGAACGCCGAGGCGGTCATACGGAGCGGGATACCTGAGCCTGTTCCGTGGCCACCGGGACCGTGCGACGCGATTTGCGTTTGCGGCTCTTCTTCCACATGCTGTCCCAGATCACACGCGGCAAGACAATGGGCAGCTTGAGAAGCGATCCGGCGACATCCCGGCCGGTGACCAGTCCGATTCGCCGGGCCTTCGAAGCGATGCCGAGCAGATGTCGTGGGTTGTAGAAGTCAGCACGGATCCGATTGCGGATGCGCTTCAGTTCTGCCGGCCCGTACTTGTCCGAGTACACGTGGCCTCCGATGCGGGTGTAATAGTACCCCGGCGTGGATTCCACGACCTCCTTGAGAGGGGAGTACTTCTCGATCCGGAGCTTGTGGAAGCTGATCGTGTCCACTCCCAGCTCTCTGGCGAACTTCGGAATGTAGAGCATTTCTTCTTCTGATTCGCCGATGTTGCCGTAGATGAAGTAGCCGTGCAAGAAGAAATCGTACTGGGTCAGGACGGCGAAGGCCTCGCGGATTTGCTGCTGCGTGATGCCTTTTTGCAGTTGCGTGAGGATCCGGTCGTGCGGGGATTCGACGCCGAGCAGGAAGACCTTGAAGCCCGCCTGCTGGGCCTTGTCGAGGATTCGGCGGTGCCTGGCGATGTCGATCCGGGCCTGGACGATGAACGTCTTCTTGATCCCATTCGAGAGGATCAGGTCGCAGAGCTGCTCGGAACGTTTGAGGTTCGTGAACAGGTTGTCGTCGCTGAAGAGAACGATGTCCGCGGTGACGGTCTTGAGTTCCTCGATGACGGATTCGAGCGACCGCTCCGTGTATTCACGCTTCTGGCCCAGGGGATTCAGACTGAACGTGCAGAACTTGCACTTGAACGGGCACCCGCGCGTCGTCAGCACGGTGTCGAACGTGTGGCGGCTCAGGCGGATTCCATTGCGGGACCAATAGTAGTCGTGCCCTCGCAGCGAGCGGTCGGGGAACGCGATGTGGGCCAGGTCCGGCAGCTCGCGGTTCTCGTTGTGGACGACAGCCCCGTTGTTTCGGTAGGAAAGCCCGCGAATCTCGGGGTACGGAACGCCGGCGACGACCTGCTGAATGATCTCTTCGCCCTCGCCCCGGACGATCATGTCGATGTTTGGGCAGCGGGTGAACAGGTACTCCACCTCTTCCGTGGCCTTGCGGCCCCCGACGACCGTGGTCACCTCGTCGGGCAACTGGGAGATGAAGTCGCAGATCTTCTCGAATCGCGAATCCCACTGAATCCCGATGCAGACCAGGTCGATCTCGGCCCGGATGAACCGGCTCAGGGCCTCGGGGTTCTGGTAGGCCTTCTCATAGCGGAGGTCCAGCAGGGTGATCTTGCCGACCCGTCCCTTGAGGCTTGCGGCGATATACTCCACACCGGTGGGGGGGAATACACCCATTGTGGCGGTGGCATCCCCAAAGCAGGGATCCAGCATCAGTACGTGTCGGTATTTCATCATTGCCCGAGTGTAAAGGAGAGGCATCACGCCTGCAAGTCAATAATTTGTTAGCCATCGAAACGGATGAATGCCGGGATTGATGTGTTGTCCAGGCACGGTCTATGGCAGTGAGCCGTCTTTGCGGAGCAGGCCACCCTTGGCCGAATCGACGGTGACCGTGAAGGAGCCGCTGCCCTGGACGATGAACTGCACGCGCGTTGCGTCCATGCCTTCGATGGCGTCGAGTTCCACTCGCTGGGGACGCGACTCCACGGCCCGCACCTGCTTGAAGAATCGGTCCATTACGAGTCCGCTCGACAGGACCTTCAGATCGCTGCCCTGAATCGAGACGAGGTCCGGCGGACTGATGTGGTGGTCCATGTCCTGGCCCGTCCGCGTCGGCATCGGCCGGCTGTTCTCGATTGTCACCCAGAGCTTGAACTGGCGGCTCGCGAGCGGCTCGACGGCCACGTCGGCGATTCGCAGCAGGGGCATCATGCTCGCGTGGTACAGCGCGAAGACCATGTTGCGATGGAGTTCCTCTTCGAGCAGGAACGAGGGCGGGAGCCGGCCCCATTCCTTCTTCATGCCGCCGATCTCGATCTGCCCGTACGTGGGGTGATTGAACTCGTGCCAGGCGACGACGCCGTCGTCCTGCAGGACGTGCCGAATGAAGTCGGCTTCTTGTTCCTCCGAGGGGTCGCCATCGGTCTTATAGAGATTCTGCGCCGTCCACATCTCGCAGGTGTACGCCAGGATGCCGCGAGCGCCGTAGAGCCAGGTGTCCTCGTCGCCCCAGGTGGTGTAGAGGTCCTGCCAGGAGATCATCGAGCGGTAGTAGGGCAGGATCTTCTCGCCTCGATCGGCGATCATCTGCAGGAGCCGGTTGTCGGCCTCCTTCATCTCGCCGCCTTCGCGGCCGGGACCTCGCAGGATCATGCCGCCGCAGTTGTGGTAGCACTGGCCCGCCGCGATGTTCGGATGGGCCAGGACGAAGCGGGCCGC
>JBDKRX010000045.1:0-18705 GCA_039683175.1 Phycisphaerales bacterium | reverse complement strand
GTCTATCGGGACTATGACGATCTGCTGACCGCCTCGGGCATCGCGTGGAACCAACTGACCCCTGAGCACCTGCGCTCGATCTGTCGCACCGAATGGATACCGCGCACAAATCAATCCTAATCCGTATAAGTGGATTACATGAGCCGGTGAACTGCACCAAAATCTGCACCGACAGGGCACGGTTGGCCCTCGATTGGCTCTCGGCCAGCTCTCGGCCAGCATCATAAGTCCTTATCTGATAAGCATAAGTGATTTATTTACAAATACTTACAAACCGCCAAGTCGGACTGTCGATCCGAAGGTTGAGGGTTCGAGACCCTTCGGCCTCGTTGGGTAAGACTAAGGCTGACAAGCACTTATGTGCGTCAGCCTTTTTTGTTGGTCTGCGTCGGAGGGGACGCGCAACAGGTGCGCAACAGGATCACCCTTGCGTGAGGCTTCGGAAGCCATCCGGGCACGGTCTACTGCATCCGGTCTGACTGCCAAGTAGAACTGCCTCGTAGTTTCAAGCTTGGAGCGTCCGGCCAGTCGCATGACCTCGTACTCCTCGAAACCCATGGCAAGCCAGTTCGTCAGGGCCGTGCTCCTGAGGTCGTGAAACCTGCCAGTGGCCACGCCCGCCCGTGTGCGAATCGCGATGAACTGCGGCCGGAAGTTGTTGACGACCTTCAGACGAGAATTGGAGCAGGCCCATTTCCCCGCCACTCCGAGGTCTCGGGCAAGCTGTGCTTTGGCTGCACCTCATCGATTCGGGTGCGACGATTCTCATCCGCGGTTCCTGCTCCTTCTGTGTTTTCTGCTTCTCGGCCTTGCGGCGGTCGGCATGCGCCGACGAGATCCGTCTACACTTTCCGTCTTCGTCCAGGTCGTTGAGCACATGGACAGATGTCCTGCCGTCCTGCGACGGCCGTGTTCTCAGCCTTGCCGGATGCTTCATGAGTCTGCCTCCTTTCCGTCCTCAGATGGCAAGTGAGGCACCCCCGGAACCCTGACATCTCTGTCCCAGATGCCCGTTTTTTCACTGAGCTTTCACAGCGGATTCAGCCGACACAAGGCAGTCCGATGCCCGCTTGGCAAACGCAGGTTGATCGTGACGTGGGCTCCGGCGGGGATCTCCCGCCGGAGCCATCACATAGGCATCTTCTCGAAACGGATACTAATCGTTGGCAGAGGCAGGATGTCCAAAGCCGATGTCGTCGACAAAGACGATGCCGGCCCCTCCGGCCTTCGGGGCAGTCTTGTCGCCCACGCCGATCGTCAGTCTCTTCACCGCGTTGAGCCTGACACCGGCGGAGCTGAACTGGCTCAGCGGGATCCTCCATTCGGTCCAACCGGCACTCATAATCTCCGAGCTCGGGTAGGTGACGGTGACGCTGTGATTGGAGGAATCTTGAACCGCCACAGAGAACTGGTCGGCACTGTCACCAGCCCCTGGTGCGTCGATCATCGCTGTACCCCAACTGGCGGGGGTCTGCCAGTCATTTCCCACCAGGGAGTGCCAGGCGATTTGGGATTCGCGGGTGTCACCGCCGTCGTCGTCATCGTTGTAGAAGCAATCGATGCCGATAAGGTTGCCCACGGGCGCGCCCGCACCAATCAAGGTCTGCCAGGGCAGCTTGATCTCAATGCACCAGCCGGTGGGCGTATTGGTCTGGGCGATCTGAACGCCCATCGTGTCTGTGTTGGTGCCGGCGATGACCGTGTCCGACCAGCCGAACGTGTACTGGCGTGCAAGACCGGCCAGCGGCGACTGTCCCTTCGTGTTGTCGCCATCAATGTAGACCTCGACGCTGTCGTCGAGGTACGTTGCCGCGGAGTCGTTATGGAGCTGATCGTCGTTGACCTCGACCAACACGTACAGGTTGGCGGAGTCATACAGCACGCGACATTGGCAAGATGCGTCCGCCGGATCAGTCACGGCGGCGCCGTCAATCGTGGTGGAGACCGGCAGCATCGGGGCATTGGCCCACAGGGCATCGACCGTACCGTCAATGGCTGGCGAGGTCGCAACGCTCGGAACGCTGAAATCCGGTCCCGTGGTCTGGAAGTAGAGCACCAGGGTGTCGGCGGCGCCGACCGTCCAGTCCCGGGCAGGCGAGAACTCGCGGTACGCCTCGCTGAAGTACGGCGAGATCGTGTTGTCATACTGCAGAGGCATGGACTGCTTGCCGCCGTGGACGACCGTCTGCTCGGCAAACGGGGCGTCCGTGTATCCGACCTGCGAGCCGCTGGCTTTCGTGGTCACGCCGTCAACCCAGGCGTGCCAGATCGTGGTTTCGGCGTCGATATTGTCGTTGTAACTCTCGAAATCGTCGATGACGGCGTATTCTTCGGTCGTGACGCTCCACAGATCACCCTGGAACGTGCCGGCGTCGCCGACCTCGTTGACCTTCCAGTAATAGGTGGTCCCGAACTCCATGGCGTCGGGCGCATAGCGATGGTCAGTCACGGTCTCGGGGGACACCGCGCCCTCGGCGACCGCGTTGCTGTCTGTCCCGAAGAAGACCTGGTGCGAGGTGGCTTCACGGCCGGGCCGCCAGTTCAGCGTCGCGTCGACGGCAACTCCTGTGGCGCCGTCCGCCGGATCAGGCTCGAAGGCCTGCACCGGGGTATAGAAGAACCGGACTTCACTGAGGCCCGTGATCCCCGTGGCGCCCCAGGCGGCGTTCACGGTCAGTCTGACGTACTTCGCCAGGACCTCGCCGAAATCAACGATGGTGTTCGCCGTGTAGGTCGGCAAGGCCGTCGCCTGGGCGAATTCGGGCACGTTCTCCAACGTGGTCCAGGTCTCGCCGTCGGAGGAGTACTCGATCGTAACGTCCTTGGCCCCGAAGCCCATGAAGAGTTCAAGTTCCGAGTTGCTGTTCCAGACCCACAGCTCGTGCACTCTGTATTCTCTGTCGAATGTGTACTGGATCCAAGCGGGCAGGCCACCAGGCGTAGCCCACATCTGCTTGAGATCGACCCCGTGCTGATCGAGCGCGTCGAGTCCGGAGCCGTCGATGGTCCGGATCGCGGGCGAAGCAGACTGTTCAGTGGAGGCTGTAGCCGTCAGACCGGTGATCGGATAGGCATAGGTCTCCGCGGTGAAGCTCCAGACATCGCCTTTGAAGACGGTGCTGCCCGGAACGTCGTTGCTCTCGTCGACTCTCCAGTAGTAGGTCCGGCCGTATTCGAGCAGACCCTCCGGATCATACAGGGTGTCCGTCTGGCCCTGGCTGACGAGGACGCCTCTTGGATCGGCTGCGCCGGCGTCCTGGACAGCCTCGAAGGCTGTTCCGAAGTAGACGTCATGCGTCACAGCGTTCTCGCCGGGCTTCCAGCTCATGACGGCATCGCGGGGAACGTCAACGGCTCCGTCTTCAGGCAACGGCTCCGAACCCACTTTCGGAACGGCGACGGTGGGGAGATACCAATTGTTGATCCATTCACTGATCACTTCGCCGCGCGGATCATTGTCTTGACTGGCTGTCTGGTAGAAGATGCCTATGCGACCGCCAGTCACGGAATTGGCAACGATAACGGGATCCGCTCTGGTCCCGGCCGCGTTTTGGGCAAGAACCAATTCGGCTTTCCAGTCGTTTGCCAGCGTATCAAGATGGAATGGGCGGTCCGTTGAAAAGTTCAGCAGAGAGGGAGTGTACAACTGCCCCTCGGCCGTGACGGTGACAGCCGTATCGTCCTCGCCCGCTACGGTAACGCCGGGAATATCCATCATGTTCTGTAATCCACTGCCGGCGTTTGTTCCAGCGCCATTCACGACGTAGAATATCCAGTCGCCGGTGTTGACGATGCAATTGCCATCATCCAGGAACAACTCGGCGATCGAGCCGTCAGGCTTTGTGTTGCCTGCTGGATAAATGGTGTCTGGGAACTGTCCGCAGAGAATCAACAGGTCCGATTCGCCATCACCGGTGTGGGCTATTACCCAGGCTGCAAGGGCAGCGTGTTGAGTGGATGTGAATAGTTCCACGGAAGCGTCCGTTACATTGTCGGCAATTTCCTGCGCTTCGCGGTCAGCCGCAGTTTGCCCAAACCAGCCCGCTTGGGTTGAGACTGCTATGTCCACAGCCAGAGCCGTCGTGCTGAAGACAGATACGATGCCCAATACCCACATTATTAGCCTTTTCATTTCGTGTCCTCCACGATCAACTGGGAACCTTTACCTCCGTGACTACGGCATGCATGGGGAACCTCCCCAGCCGGTGAACCTATTTATAACAAATCGGAGCACCGGCGACAACGGCATTCTTGACGATGCACCAGACGCGAATCTACCTCTCCACTCTCGTCGGACCTTTGCCCAGGAGAGGCAGCACCTCGCGGGCTTCCCTCGGGTCGTAGTTAAATACGGTGAAGCCACCCGTCTTGAGCCTTCTGGTGACACCGATCTGCTCGATGAGTTTCGCTATGTCCGCGGGGTCCTTCCACACGCTCAGGCCGATTCCCGGATAGCAGGGCACGGTGCCGGCCCATTCAAGCTGGTTCACAACCGCGCGTTCGAAGGTGGCGCTGGAAGAGAAGTAGTCCATGGGGCAGACAAAATCGAGATATCCCTTTTCACACCATAGTTTCCAGTCCTGGCCCACCCCGTCGCGATCCACCACCCAGTTACCGAAAACAGCCGCAGAGATCTTGATCCCAGGCCTGATCTGCCTGGCCTGCGCCGCCACCTCCGCTACAACCAATGTGATCTGCCGGCGCCGGAAATCGAGCCACTTCCGTGCGAGTTCCGGATCCTCCCGAGTGTCCGAAGGCCATTTGTCGATCCTCTTGGCGAGGGTATCTTCAAAGCGATTGCGGCATCCTTCACAGAAGCACCCATCCCTATCGGGATAGCGGATATAGTCAAAGTGCAGGCCGTCCACGTCGTATTGGCGGGCCACCTCCAGCATGGACGCGATCTCGAGTTTCTGGTTCTCCGGATGAGACGGACACAACCACCTCTCGTTGACCGAACCGTCATAACTGACCTGCACGCGTCCCAGGGAACGCATCTTTTGGACGAACGCATCGTCGGTGGCCGAGCCCATGTTATAGTTGACCTTCCAGACGTGGCATTCCACGCCGTAGCGTTTGCAGGCTTCCACGCAACGCTCGATCTGATCCCCCTGGTCTTCAAGGTCCTTATAAGCAGGAAGGACACTGCTGCGGTAGAACGCGACGCCACCCCATAGCATATTCGGGAGGATCGCAGTGAATCCATTGTCTGCAAGCTGCTTGATGGCCTCATCCCAGCTCATGCCCGCGACACCGAAGGCACTATGACACCAGAATGCCCGATGCTCGGCCGGCAATGGCTGTTGCGCGAGACAATAGGCTTCGAGCAGTGCCTGACGGGACTCCTCCGCCGCGGCAATCGCTTCGGCGCACTTCGCTTCAGACAGGAGTGAAAGGCTGCGGCGACGCCGTTGATCCGCTCGTGCGAGCGCTGCGCCGGCACGGCCCGTGCCGGCATCCAGCCTGGCGATGTCCTGCTTTGCCGACTCATAACCGTCGTACGGGCCAAACCGGCCTATCCGATCGAGACTGCCCTGCGCCGCATCCGACCACAATTGCGGAACCAGATGCCCCACCATCGAAAGAAGCAGTTGCAGCTTGTTCGCCGGATCGTCCGATTGCAGCACATGCGTCAGATAGACGCATTTGGCGCCGGCGACAATCGCCGGTTTCCCCGTTGAGTCCCCGTGGTTCGTATACCACCAGGCAGCTACATTTGCGTTGGGATCAGCAGCCCCGGCTTCCTGGATGTTCCACGACGCCTGCCGTGTGATCGCAGGCATGTCCCTGAGCGGCTGCGTACTCGGCCGGATCGAGGCGAAGTAGCCATCGTACGGCTGACGCACGTGCTCGCCGGTCTGAATCCCCGTCAGCGATGCCAGCTTTCCCGGCAGGTGATAGCAGGCGAGCAGCGTGCCGTCGGCCCTGAGGAACCCGGCAATTTCTTCTGTTATCTCGTCCGGCATGGCCGGGTTATGAGGCAGGACAACCAGCTTCGCATCGCGCAGCCTCTTGGCGGTGATATCCCTGTCGCTCAGGACCAGGTGCGGCAGATTCGCGAGCTCGAGCAAACCTGCCATGACGCTCGTATATTCGCGAACCGCCCCCATCTCCGTGGGGGCACGCTCTGCGGCCGAATCGCCCCGCACAATGACAATCTTCGCGCCCCCGCCGAACAACGCGAAATCGGTGACATGGAATTCTGCATCCCGGTCCTGGCCGCGCCAGGCGGAGATGCGAATGGTGTCTATCTTCGACCATCCCGCCGGCCGGCCTTCGACGTCCATATCCGCCTTGGAGACTCGGATCGGCGCCCACTGTTCCGCGGCCGGGGCATCGAAGGCGCATCGATACCAGCCATCTCCACTGCGCAAGTAGAGAACGAAGTTCGCCACGGGAGATGGATCGGAACAGTAGAACAGGAACTGCACCCCCTGGCACATGGCAAGGTCCTGCTCGACAGGATGGTCCCACGACGCCCGCTCGATGTCTGTCCCACGGAAATTGCAGGGCATTTTGAAGGCGGCCTTGCCCCCGACGGATACCACGGAAACAGCCTGGCTGCCGGCCATCGGCGTCCAAGCCTGGGCGTCATGCCCGCTCGAACAGGAGAAACCCCTCAGGTCCTCGAAGGAATCTGCTCCGCCTGCACTCGATGGCGACACAATGCCAGGCAGCCACAGAACGACAAACGCCAGCATTCTCGTACGAACGGATGAAGCCATGATCAGTCCCCCGATAGCCAGATATCCCTTTCCTGCCCAAAACGTCGCGGCCCCAGACACCCACGTAGCGATTGGGACCGCGGGACCGGGCTGCACCGGCCATTCTACCTCCTGGCCGGTAAAAAGCGAAGGTCCGGCGGATAAACGTCCTGCGGAACTGCGGATGATGCAACATCAAGAGTCGCGTGAGACAGCCTCGCAGTGACGATCTCGTTGACTTCGCATGCACAGTCTTGTATCATAAGGTAACGATGAAAGTATACAGTCACACCATGAAACAACGCCTGCTGCTGGTCGCATTTTCCTGTCTTGCCATCTTGCCCCAGGCGGTTGCGCCGGCGCAGGAGCTGATAATCACCGAATTCATGGCCGCGAATCATCTCGGCATACAGGATGAGGATGGCGACTTCAGCGATTGGATCGAGATCTACAACACGGGCCACGATCCTGTTTCGATTGGCGGCTGGTATCTCACCAACGATATGAAGGACCTGACGCAATGGCAATTCCCCGAGGTTGTCGTTGGCGGACAAGGCTTCCTTCGGGTCTTCGCCTCAGGGAAGAACCGCACGGCTCCCGAGGGCGAGTTGCACACGAGCTTCAAGCTGGATCGCGATGGAGAGTACCTGGCTCTCGTCGGCCCCGATGGAATGACAATCGCCACGGAGTTCCTTCCGGAGTACCCCCGGCAGATCGGGGACGTCTCGTATGGCGTCAGGATGGACGTGGAGACGACGCTGCTGGTCTCGGGCTCCGGCGCCGCGAGAATGTGGCTGCCGGCAGACGACGAACTGGGCATGGACTGGGTCAATCCGGGCTTCGATGACTCGAACTGGGCGTGGGCCACCCTGGGAATCGGGTATGACCGTACCCCGACGCCGGAGGTGCCGCGGGAAGATGTCACCCAGCTGGGCGACGCCATGGAACCCACGTCGTTCAACTCGCCAGCAAACGAAGAATTCGACAAAGCGATCGACAACAACCCACAGACGAAGTATCTCAACTTCGACAAGTTGAACGCCGGATTCACCGTCACGCCCTCGACCGGACCCTCCGTCATCACCGGCCTGCGTCTGACCTCGGCCAACGACGCAGTGGAAAGAGATCCCACCAGCTTCACGCTGTTCGGGTCCAACGACGGCGCCAGCTTTGTGGAGATTGCCCGCGGGAGCATACCCACCTTCCCCTCGCGGTTCTTCACGGTGGAAATCACCTTCGCCAATGACCAGGCCTACACCCAGTATCGGCTCCTGTTCCCCACCGTGCGGAACGCCAACACCGCAGTCGCCATGCAGATTGCCGAGGTGGAGTTCCTCGGGAGCAGCGGACCGGCAGCGGTGTTTGCAGACCGGATCGGCACCGACGTGGAAACAGACCTGTACGGACGTGGCGCGTCGGTCTACCTGCGGATGCCGTTCACCGTCGAGGCAGCGCAGCCGCTGGATTGGCTCGCCCTGCACGTCTGTTACGACGATGGATTCGTGGCCTTCTTGAACGGCGTGGAAGTCGCCCGGTCCCAAGCCCCGGTAATCTTGGCCCACAATTCCGTGGCAACCGCGGATCGCACACACGACTTGGCCATGACCTCCCAGCGCTTCAACCTGAACGAATTCGCCCACTTGGTCACACCCGGCATCAATGTCCTGGCGATTCAGGCCTTGAACGACGCTGCCGACAGCCCGGATTTCCTGATCTGGGCCCAGCTCGAGAACACACAGGTGATCCTCGGAGACAACGGTTACTTCGAATCACCCACTCCGGGGAGCGCAAACGGCCAAATCAGTCTGGGACTGGTATCCGACCCGCTCGTCGACAGAGGCCGGGGCTTCTACGACGCTCCGTTTGAAGTGACGATGGCATGCCCCACCGACGGTGCGACCATCCGCTACACTCTGGACGGCAGCGCGCCGACGACCGCCACGGGGAACGAATACGTCGGCCCCATCTCCATCGACCGGACGACAACGCTGCGTGCAGCCGCTTTTCTGGACGGATGGCGGCCGTCGCGTGTCGTGACGCACACGTATCTGTTCCTGGCGGACATCGCGACACAGAACGAGGCGACGGCAATTGCAGCCGGGCTTCCCGCAAGCTGGAACGGCCAATCTGCGGATTACGGCCTAGACCGGCGTGTGATCGGTCCGGCCGGCCAGGACAGTTTCGGCGGGAAATATGCCGCGACAATCACAGAAGATCTTCAATCGCTGCCGTCCATGTCCATCGTTATGGATATCGATGACATGTTCGGGCCGCAGGGCATCTATTCGAACCCAACCAGTCGCGGTGACAACTGGGAGCGGCCGGCCTCGCTGGAACTGATCTATCCGGATGGCGCCGAGGGATTCCAAGAAGATGCAGGCATACGCATTCAAGGCGGCGCCTTTCGACGGTTTGATTTGACTTTGAAGAAGTCGTTTCGGCTGATCTTCCGTGAGGAGTACGGAGCCCCCAAGCTCAGCTATCCCCTCTTCGGGCCGGACGCTGCGGATGAGTTCGACAACTTCATCCTGCGGGCCAACAGCAACGACGCCTGGCGCTACGGTGGCGGCAATGCCCTCTACATCCGTGATGCGTTCGCCATGGACACGGTCCGAGCCATGGGCAACGTGGCCTCCCACAGCACGTTTGTCCACCTCTACATCAACGGCTTCTATTGGGGACTGTACAATCCGGCGGAACGTCCCGACGCCGCCTTCTCCGCTTCCTATCGCGGAGGCGACAAGGACACCTGGGACGCCATCAATCAGGACTCCGTCCCCGACGGCAACTACGACGCATGGAACCGGTTGTTGGCCATGCTGAATGGCGACGTCTCCAACGGCAGCGTTTATCAGCACATCCAGGGCAACAACCCGGACGGCACGCGAAATCCCGAGTACGAGGATCTGCTGGACGTGGAGAACATGATCGATTACATGATCCTCAATTTCTACGTCGGCAACGGCGACTGGCCCGGGCGCAACTGGTGGGTGGGACGCAACCGCGACAACGGCGACGGTTTCCAGTTCTATCCCTGGGACACGGAAACCGCCCTCTCAGACCTGAATGCCGACTGCACCGGCGTGAATAGCGCGGTGGCGCGCCCCTATGCCGCCTTGCGCGCCAATGCCCAATTCCGCACGCTGTTTGCCGATCATGTCCACCGGTACTTCTTCAATGGCGGGGCCCTGTATGTGAACCCCGACAATCCCGCCTGGGACCCGGCGCACCCGGAAGACAACCGCCCCGCCGCACGTTTTGCGGCGCTGGCTGATCTGGTCAAGCAGGCCATCGTGGGAGAATCCGCCCGCTGGGGCGATCAGCTCAGCAACACGCCGTATACTCGGGACGAGCACTGGGCCAAGCAGCGAGATAGTCTCCTGACGAGCTACTTTCCCCTGCGGTCGGAGATTGTTCTGGAGCAGTTCCGCAATGCCGGCCTCTATCCTCACGTCGATGCGCCTGTCTTCAGCCAGTGGGGTGGGCGTGTGGACCAGGGATTCGAGTTGTCCCTGAACGCGACCGCGGGGACGATCTACTACACCGTGGACGGCACCGACCCGATCATGCCCGTCCAGGTCAAGGAACTCTCGCGGAGGACCCTGGTCACAAGCAACAGCCCCAAGAAGGTGCTTGTGCCATCCGCCACCAACGGCGGAAACGCCCTCGGCTCCGCATGGCACACGGCCAACGGCGTCGACGATTCGGCCTGGGTATCCGGCGCCGGTGGCGTGGGTTACGATACGAGTACCGACTACGACGCGCTGATTGGCATCGATGTCGATGCGCCGATGCGAGGAACCACAACGTCCGTATTCATCCGCATTCCATTCCATCTCGACGAACAGACGGTGGAGCGACTGAACTTCATGACCCTGCGGATGCGTTACGACGACGGTTTTGTCGCCTATCTGAACGGGGTTCTCATCGCCTCGGAGAACGCACCGGCCAACGTCCAATGGAACTCCGCCGCGACGGCCGGACATGATGATTCCGCCGCCGTGGAGTTCAGCAGTCTCGACGTGAGCAAGTTCGTCGATGCCCTTCAGCCGGGCCAGAACCTCCTGGCGATCCACGGCCTGAATGTCTCGACGGGAAGCTCCGATTTCCTCATCAATGCCGAGGTCGTCGTCGCGGAGCGCCTGGTCATCGGAGAGCAGCCCATAGCGCAGACGTACGTGAGCCCCATTGTGTTGTCGGAGACGACGACAATCAAGGCACGGGCTTTCGATGGATTCGAATGGAGCGCTCTGAGCGAAGCGTCTTTCTCGGTGGGCCTGTCGGCGTTGACCATCTCCGAATTGCACTATCACCCTTGCGACCCAACCCCCGCTGAGCAGGCGGCGGGTTTCGGCGACGAGAACGATTTCGAGTTTGTCGAGCTGGTCAATCCGGGAACCAGCCCGCTTGATCTCGCGGGAGTCCGTTTCGTAGAGGGCATTGAGTTCGATTTCACCGGCAGCAACCAGACGCGGCTGGCCCCCGGCCAATGCGTGCTGGTCGTCAAGAATCTTGGCGCGATTGAGGCGCGATACGGCCTTGGTCTGCCGATCGCCGGCGAGTACGCGGGGCGACTCTCCAACGCCGGCGAACACATCAAGCTCGTCGATACGGGAGGGGAGACGCTCGTCGAATTCACGTACGGCACAGAGGCACCCTGGCCGGTCTTGGCCGACGGAAGCGGTCCCTCGCTGGAGATTGTGGACGTGACCGCAGATCCGGCTTTGCCGGAAAACTGGCAGGCCGGCAATCTCAACGGCGGATCGCCCGGAAGTCGACCACTTTGACCCATGCTTCACCTTCACGTGCGAGCGTTTCCCGTACCGTGCAAACACTACCCTGTGGGTGCAAGATACGATCCCGCCGCAAGTCGATACACATCCTGGACTCGCGTGGCCGCCCGGCGGGACATCGCCTGCTTGACGACATCGAGATTCAGCTCGACTCCCAATCCCGGCGACGGGCCTTAGAACGGCTTGTGTCTCGGCATGGTTTGATCCGCCAACCAGAGGATCTCGCCTTCCGATAGCGCCCGCCTGTAGAGACGCGCCTCGTCGATCGGGCCGTGCCAGACGCGCGCCGTCAAGGTGTCGATAGAGCCAATCAAGACCCGGTATGAGGTCGGCGCGATCGGCTCGGACACCGATTGCTCGACGTCCAGCACGCCATTGATATAGAGAGCTTGACGTCGGTCGTCGTACGTACCCGTGATGTGATGCCATTCACCATCGTCCACCGTGCCGCGACTGAACAGGTACGGGCTTGGAGGACACGTCCACTCAAGAGTCGCTTCAATGCCGTTCCTTTGCAGGCGCCAGCCCAGACCCTTGGTAAAAATGGCCTGCCAGCCCTGGGTGAACCCGTCGTCTCTCAGCCAGCAGGCGGCCGTCATCGCCTCGGTGAGATTCATCGCCTCATCGGCGCCCAGATCGACGTACCCGCTGGCGCCATTGAACAGGATGGCTTCGCCGTGTCGGCCCGCTATCCATTCCGGAGTGCCGCCTGTGAACGTTCCGTTGAGCCCATTGCCGGAATCGTCCTTGGTGTTGCCGTCAAAGGCATAGTAGGCCACCAGACCCTCGTCGCCTGGATCAGTCGGAGTGATGTACTCGGGGGCCCTGGGATAAAGCCGGATGTCGTCGACATACAGCGTGCCTGTGACCCCCGAGCCCTCGACGCCGATCGTCAACGAGCGCACGCTGCTCACGCCGCCGACCGTGGACAGATCGATGTTCCACGCCTGCCAGCCGGTGCGTGCCAGGTCCCCCGCGTCACCCTTGTAGACCACCTTGGTGTTGTTGATCTTCACGTACAGTTGCCCGCCGTTTCCGGAGGCGCCTGCGAATAACAGCGAGAGTGCCTTGACGCCGCGGGCGGTCCAGTCCTGGGCCGGGTCAAAGGACCGCTTGGCCTCCGAGAACGTGAAGGTCGTGTTGTCGTACCTCAGAGGCATGGACTGCTTGCCGCCGCGGACGATCGTGCGCTCGGCGAACGGCGACTGGTCCCATCCGACGATGGAGCCGCTGGCGCTGTCGGTCAGGCCGTCGATCCAGGCGTGCCAGATCGTCTCTTCGGCGTCCATGTCGTCCGTGTAGCTCTCGAAATCATCCACCACCAGGAATTCCTGGGTGGTATAGGCCCAGAGATCGCCCTCATAGGTGCCGGTATCACCCACCTCATTGACCTTCCAGTAGTAGGTGGTCGCGAGGTCCATGGTGGGCGGAGTGTAGCTGTGGTCGGTCACGATCTCGACCGCCACGGCGCCCTCGGCGACTGCGTTCGCGTCGGTCCCGAAGAGGACCTCGTGCGAGGTGGCCTCCCGGCCGGGCCGCCAGTTTAGCGTGGCGCCGAGGTCAACTCCCGTGGTTCCGTCCGCCGGAGCGGGCTCGAAGCCCTGCACCGGGACATAGAAGAACCGCACCTCGCTGAGGCTGACCATAGCCGTAGCGCCCCAGTTGTCGTTGATGGTCAGCCTGACATGTCTCGCCGTAACCTCGCCGAGATCGACGATGGTGTTCGCCATGTAGGTCGCCATGCCAGCTCCTTTGGCGAATTCCGGCACACTCTCCAACGGGGTCCAGGTCTCACCGTCGGTGGAGTACTCGATCACGACGTCCTTGGCCCCGAACCCCATGAGCAGTTCGAGTTCGGAGTTGGCGTTCCAGACCCAGAGTTCGTGCAGCTTGTATGCCTTGTCGAAGCTGTACTGGATCCAGGCGGGCAGACCGCCGGGCGTGACCCACATGGTCTTCAAATCGGCGCCGTGCTGATCGAACTCATCGAGTCCGGAACCATCGATGGTCCGGATCGCAGGCGAGGTGATCTGCTCGGCAGAGGCCTCGACCGTCAGACTGGTGATCGGATAGGCATACGGCTCGGCCGTGAAGCTCCAGGTATCCCCTTTGAAGATGGTGTAGTCGGGCGCCGCATTGACCTCGTCGATTCTCCAGTAGTAGGTCCGGCCGTACTCGATAACGGCCGGATCGAATTCAGTAGCCGTCTGGCTCTGGCTGGCCAGGACGCCCATTGGATTGTCCCGGCTTGCGTCGTTGACGTCATCGAACACGGCCCCGAAATACACATCGTGCGCAGCGGCAAATTCGCTCGCCGTCCACTGCGCCACCGCGTCGCAAGGCACGTCAACCGCCAAGTCCCCGGGAATAGGATCATGGGCAAGCAATTCCTTCATGATTTCCCTGATCTGGGCGTCCGCCAGGGCCTCATCGTAAATCTGCAGGTCGTCCACCAGGCCCTGGAACCAGCCCATGCCGTGACCGGAATTGGAGCCGACGTGGATCCGATCGCCGGCGGCCCAGAGCGTACCGGCGGTGCTGATGGAGGTCCCCTCCTCGAGGCCGTTCACATAGAGGTGCATCGGCCCGTCGTTCTGGGCCACGATGACCACATGATACCACGTATCCGGAACGATTATGGTCGTGCCGGACACGTGACGCTCCGCACCCACATACAAGTAGTGATGGAACTGGCCGGTCGCGTTGATTCGGAGCTGGTGGGACCAGGTTGCAGTCGGTCCCGAGGCGTTCGTCCGCGTGATGACCGCTGCAGCGCTCGCTCTGGCCGGCTTGACCCACGCGGCAATCGTGTAGACCGATGGGTTTGTGGGGGATGGAATGCTCACGTAGTCGTCCACCCCATCGAAGGAGACCGCCTGCCGGACCCGTCCCCTTTCGTAAGTTGCCCCCCCTCCGTTGAACGTGCCAGGGGCCGTGCCGACCACGTCGTTCAAGTTTCCGTCAAATGGCCAATGGCCCACCAGCGCCGCATCGGCGGCCCGGGCCGCCAGGCACAACATCCCAAGGCACAAGATCAGACGATTGAGTCTCCCCAACATAGTATTCCTCCTTCAGAGCACTCGGTGAATTGACCCCATCGCACCATGCCTGGATGCAGAAGACACCCATCGCCCGGGCATCACGAGGGATCAGGGAAAGAACACGTCTCGATGTAGGACTACATTGTGGCTATGCCGACTCCTCCTCGAACAAAGACAGCGTTCACGAAGCTCGACAGCAACACCAACGACAGGCCGCTTCCCGTCTCATCGTACCCATATTCTATGGTGCACTGTCGCTCGGAATCAAGCAGAATCCCATGTGGTGCAAGCATCGCCCTCGGTCATCGGCAGATGGTGAGGCGCGCTTGAGGTCCTCCCTCGCCCACCATGCGGAGGGCAGGTCAGTGAGGAGAATCCGGTCATATGGGAGATTCTCCAAGCAGGAGTGATTTGCTCCTCTGAATCCCGACAACCCAAGCACCGCTCCGGCCCAGAGATAGAGGCGACGTAGCAGCGTTGCTACATCGCCTCCACCTCGCTCCTGCCTCTGGTCCAGAGCGGTGAATCCCAGGGGGCTGGGGGCCGCGAATCCCCAGGATTCGAGAACCGAATAGGCAACCGGTCGGCTCGCCAGCGCCATGCCGTGCTGCACTTCACGTGTCAATCCGCAACGACACAGCGGCTCCTCACTCTGCCAGGATCTCGATGCCGCAGATCTGGGGGTTCTCGATGTTCGGCGTGAAGCCGATCACCAACTGGCCGTTCTCCACGGACACGCCTTTGTACTCCTTGACCAGGGGCTTGAGCGGCCCAACCGTCTTGTACAGGTCGAGGTCCTTCAGCACCTCCTGGCCCGGCACACTGACGGAGAAGACGCGTTGCTCCGCTCCCAGGATGCCATCGAAGGTCTCCGCGAAGTGCAGACGCACGGTGTATTTGCCGTTGGGAACCGTGAACTTGTACGAGTCCATGCTGTATCGCTCCGTCTCGTAGATCCGCGGGATCTCCGTGCCGGTGATCCCCACGTCCGGGCGGTCCAGTGCCGAGCCGTAGACCGCGCCCCAGGTCTTGCCTGTTTCCAGATCCTGGTCGGCGGCCCAGACATGGCCGAACTTGTCCGTGTACGGATCAAAGGACCCGCAATCGACTCGCAGCACGAACTTCACGGCAGGCTCTGCCATCGCCGTGGGCGTTTTGAAGATGTGTTGAGCGAAGAGATACAGATTGTTGGCCCATTCGGTTCCGTCGTGGGCATTGGAATCGACGTGCCAGACGTGCGGCACATTGTTTTCCTTGAGGTAGTTGTGGAGGCCCTGGCTGATGCGGATCAGACCATCCTTATTGCCGCAACCCAGCCAGAGCAGCTTCAGTTTCTCCCGGGCGGCTGCCGGGTCAGGCACGAGCTCGGCGGGAGGTTTGGTGTTGGGGGCCGAGGAGAACCCGCCGATCCAGGCGAACGTATCGAGGTGACCGAGGCCGAAGTTCAAGGACTGGCCGCCGCCCATCGACAGTCCCGCCAGGGCTCTATTCTCGCGGTTCGTATACACGGAGTACCTGCTCTCGATGGCCGGGATCACGTCCTTGAGCAGGTCGTTCTCGAAATTGGCGAACGCAGCGGAGGCAGCGAAGACGTTCCCCTCGGGGCGGTCGTTGACCTGGGCTCGGCCGTTGGGCATGACCACGATCATGGGTTGGATCTTGCCGTCGGCCAGAAGGTTGTCGAGGATGTTCTCCGGACTGCACAGTCGCTGCCATTCGCGTTCATCGCCGCCGATGCCGTGCAGCAGGTAAAGGACGGGGTACTTGCGGTCGGTGGAGTAGCCGGGCGGCGTATAGACGAGCATCTTGCGGCGCGTTCCGACCGTCTTGGAGTCATACTCAACCATCGTCAGCTCGCCGTGAGGGATGTTCTCCCGCCTGGCCCTGAACCCCGCGGGGGGATCGTCAAAGGCAGGCTTGTCGTCCGGACCCAGCTCAATCGGCCCGCCGAATCCGCCTCGCCCTGGGCCCCTGCGGGCCCCTGGCTGGTCCGCTGCGGAGGAGGCTGTCTTCACCACAGTGAAGAAGGCCTCCTTCGGCCGGCAGTTCCGATCGAACAGCAGCGGCGAGCCGCCGATCCAGGATGTCTTGTCATAGACGCCCCAGAACGTGACGCGGGAGACGTCCTTCTTGTGCTTGAGCAGGATGGAGAAGATCTCGGCGTACTTGTCCGCGAGCTTCTTCTGGGTTTCCGCGGCGGCCGCGTTCGGGTCGCTCGTGCTCTCCCGGCTGACCTGGCTGATATCGGCGCCGCGAGGGCCTCTCGTCTGCGTTTTGATGTCCAGCTCCGTGACCATGACCTTCACACCCGTGGCGGCCAGCGTCGTGATGGCGTAGTCGAGGCTCTCGGGGCTGGGGTACGTCAGACCGCCGTGCAGTTGGATGCCGACACCGTCGATCCGCAGACCCTTGGACTGGAGGTGCTTGACGATGGCGGCCGCCGCATCGGCCTTGGCCTTGGACGTATCCAGATTGTAGTCGTTGTAGTAGAGCTCGGCATCGGGATCGGCCTCGTGGGCCCACTGGAAGGCCTTCTCGATGAAGTCATACTTCTGGTCCTCGGAGCCTTCTCCGATGATTCTCACCCACGGGCTGTTCTGCCGCAGCCGACCGTTGTCTTCGAGGGCCTCATTCACCACATCCCAACCCTTGATGCGGCCTTTGTAGCGGCCGACAACGGTCATGATGTGGTCCTTCATGCGGGCCAGAAGCGCATCACGCGCGATCGCGCCGCCGGCATCGTCCTGAAACACCCATCGAGGAGTCTGGGCGTGCCAGACGAGCGTGTGGCCGACCGGGACCATCTGGTTCTCCTCGCAGAAGGCCACAAAACGGTCCCCCGGCTCCCAGTTGTACTGGTTGGCCTGGGGATGGACGAGCTGCCATTTCAGATCGTTCTCCGGCGTGGCCGTACTGAAGTGTTTCGCTGCGATCGCGGCGGCATTAGGGTCCTGACCGGTGACCAGGGGCCGGTTCAAGGCCCCACCGATCAGGAAGTGGTCCTTAAACACGTCCTTCAACGCCGGCACACCCTGGCCGGCCAGGCACGAAACCACGCCAATCCCCAGGACCATCAAACACACCATCGTGATTGTCTGTCTTGTTCTCACGGCTTGCTCCTTTACCTGACTGGCACCGCTTGCTGCACATGCTGTGCAACGACTCTCTTGCCGTCCGGATCATTCCTTTCCGACGTTCTTGCAGGCCGTCTCGCCGCGTGAACTCGGCGAGACGGCCATCTATTCATCATTCCGCCAGGATCTCGATGCCGCAGATCTGTGGGTTCTCGATGTTCGGCGTGAAGCCGATCACCAACTGGCCGTTCTCCACCGACACGCCTCTATATTCCTTGACCAGGGGCTTGAGCGGCCCAACGGTCTTGTACAGGTCGAGGTCCTTCAGCACCTCCTGGCCCGGCACACTGACGGAGAAGACGCGTTGCTCCGCTCCCATGATGCCATCGAAGGTCTCCGCGAAGTGCAAACGCACAGTGTACTTGCCGTTGGGAACCGTGAACTTATACGAGTCCATACTGTATCGCTCGGTCTCGTAGATCCGCGGGATATCCGTGCCGGTGATCCCCACGTCCGGGCGGTCCAGAGCCGAGCCGTAGACCGCGCCCCAGGTCTTGCCTGTCTCCAGCTCCTGGTCGGCGGCCCAGACGCTGCCGAACTTGTCCGTGTACGGATCAAAGGACCCGCAATCGACTCGCAGCACGAACTTCACGGCAGGCTCCACCGCCGCCGCAGGAGCGGGCGAGGCGGAAGAGCCGTCCTTGAACAGCAGTTGAGCGAACTCGCGCAGGCTGCGCCGCCAGGATTGCCACTCGTGAGCGGTATTCGAAGAGACGTAGAAGACGCTGTTGACGCCGGCTTGTTTCAACGCTTCGGCGTTCGCCTTGGGGTCACCACCAAAGCCGCCTCGTCCGCCGCCTCGACGGTTGGCGGGGTCGATTTCACGGCTGCCGTAGCCGACGAACACCATCTTGACCTTCTGCTTGAAAGCGGCCAGATCGTTGATGTCGGCTGGAGCGATGCTGCCCCCGCTGAAGATGCCGATGTGGGAGAACGTGTCGAGGCTGGCCAGGGTGATCGCCTTGGACTGCATGCCGCCCATGGACAATCCCGCCATGGCCCGGTGCGGTAGATCAGCAGTCGTGCGATAGTT
>JBDKRX010000044.1:0-8213 GCA_039683175.1 Phycisphaerales bacterium | reverse complement strand
TCCGCGGCAGCCAGTGGGAGGACACACAGATCCTCCCAGCATGGTTCGTGGACGCCGTGAGAACCGTGCCCTACGGAATTCGCGGCCTCCCTGTGCTCAAACCCGAGGATTATGGCAATGCCTCCGCTCACTATGGCCTACTCTGGTGGAACAACGCCGATGGCACGATGAAAGAGGTCCCTCGGGACGCCTACTGGTCCTGGGGCCTGTACGACAGCCTGATCGTCGTGATTCCCTCGTTGGACATCGTCGTTGCGCGGGCAGGCAAGTCGTTCCCCGGGCCGCGAAGTCCGCACTATGCGCCGATAGAGCCGTTCATCGGGCCCATCGCCAAGTCCGTCAAGGACCGAGGCGAATGGCCGGGAGCGCCCTATCCGCCAAGTGACACGATCAGCGAGGTCACATGGTCGCCCGTTGACACCGTAATCCGCCAGGCCGAAGGCAGCGATAACTGGCCCAGCACCTGGGCCGACGATGACAACCTCTACACCGCCTATGGTGACGGCTGGGGTTTCGAGCCCAAGGCAGACGCCAAGCTCAGCCTGGGTTTTGCGAAGATTGTAGGCGGTCCCCATGACTTCACGGGAGTCAATATCCGCAGCGAGACCGGCGAGCGGGTAGGGCAGGGCCAGGCCGGCCCCAAGGCCAGTGGCATGCTCTGCGTGGATGGCGTCTTGTACATGCTGGCCCGGAACACGGGCAACTCACAACTCGCCTGGTCCGAGGACCACGCGCGCACATGGCAATGGTGCGGCTGGCGATTTGAGACGAGCTTCGGAGCGCCCACGTTCCTCAACTTCGGCAGGGACTACGCCGGGGCGCGAGATGCCTATGTCTACATCTACTCGCACGACAGCGACAGCGCCTACGAGCCCGCGGACCGCATGGTCCTGGCCCGTGTGCCGAAGGATCGAATTCGAGAGCAGGGGGCCTACGAGTTCTTCAAGGGAACCGATGCACCAGGCCAACCTCTCTGGACGACGGACATCCGCGACCGCGGCGCAGTCTTCGTGAATCCCAACCGCTGCTACCGCTCGGGCATCAGCTACAACGCCGGCTTGAAGCGATATCTCTGGTGTCAGATCCTCCCGGAGAGCACGGACGAGCGCGGCCCGCGTTACCAGGGCGGCTTTGGCGTCTACGAGGCCCCCGAGCCCTGGGGCCCCTGGCGGACGGTCTTCTACACGGAGCGTTGGGACATCGGCCCAGGCGAAACCAGCAGCTTCCCCACGAAATGGATGAGCGAGGACGGCCGAACCTGTCACCTCGTCTTCTCCGGCGACGACTGCTTCTCCGTCCGCAGAGTCACACTACGGTAATGGCTTCTGATACACGCGGACGTAGTCCACTTCGAAGCGGGCGGGGAACTCGGTGGATGAGGGGTCCCCGCCATTCGTGCCGCCTGTCGCGAGGTTGAGCAGGATGTAGTGCGGCTCGCGGAAAGGATTGGCCTTGTCTGGGGTTCCGTTGATGGTCTTGCTCAATTCAATGGTGTTCAGAAGCTCGTTATCCACGTAGAGCTTGATGCTGTCTTTGTCCCAGTCCATCCGCCAAGTGTGGAACCTGGACGACCAATCGGGGTCGGCGAACTCCGTAATGGGCTTCTTCAGATCGTCCCAGACGCTGGCCCATCGTCTTTCGCCGGCCCAGCAGGCGTTGGCCAGGAGCATCCCGCGGTAGTACTCCATGATGTCGATCTCGCCGCAGCCAGGCCAGCCGCGGGCCGAGCCGAGCGTCCAGAAGGCCGGCCAGATGCCTGCACGCGTGTCGATCCGGCCTCGCATCTCGAATCGGCCATAGATCCAGTTGTGCAGTCCTGCCGTCTTGATGCACGTCGAGGTATAATCGATCTGCTTCCTGCTGCGTCTCCAGTCTCTGCCGTTCGGGTCATACGCCGGATTCGACTTGCTTTCCCGGCGGGCTTCGATCACCAGCAAGCCATCCCTGCAGAATGCGTTGTCGGGCTGGTACCACTGCAGTTCCTGGTTCCGAACGAAGCCGTTTTCGTAGACCCAGTTGTTCGGATCGGGCGGGCCGTCCGTATTGAACTCATCCGCCCAGACGAGTGTATAGCCATCTTCCTCAATGGCGACCGGCCCGTTCGAAGCGAGCGGTCGCGCCTCAACCTGGCAGGCTGCAACGAGAATCACATATGCGGCGGCAGAGCCGAACCTTCTCACCCTGGCGTTCCTTTCGGTTGTCGAGGCTACTTCATGGGCTCGACGGGGGATTGCTCCCCGTCCGGTTTGGTGGGCGTTTCGGCTGTATCAGGGACACTGCTCTCGACGACGCTGGATGCCGCGTCAGTTGGCTCCGGAGTGCTGTCCTGGGTCGCGCCCGATGTGCCGACGGATTCGGGGGACGCATAATGGCCTCCGTCGTACGGGGTCGCGTTCGGATCACGGTAACCGTAGTCGTCCACACCGGAGGCCTTCTGCACATCCGATGCGACCTCGTTGGTGACCTTGTTGACGTCGCGAACGACGTCGTCGGCGCTGTCTTGGAACTCGCGCATGCCTTTTTTGAACTCATTGACGCTCTTGCCCAGACTGCGTGCGACGTCCGGCAGACGCCGCCCGAAGATCAGCAGACCAATGATGAGAATGACGATCCACTCGCCGCTGCCGGGCATAGAAACAAACGCCATGTGCTGCATGAGACCAGCCATAACGACTCCATTCCAAAGTGTAGAGCCCAACCGCGCCACGGATGAGCAATGGCCTTTTATACGTCCGGCCGGACAATTTGTTTGACCGGGCATCGACCGCTCTTCGCGCATTATACCACCTCCATGCCGGCCGGGGGAAGTCGGCGGGGGCGATTTTTCGCTTGTCAACCTCGCCGACTCGGATAGGATGGAGACGTTGTGTTTTTCGAGTAGTTGACACCCTGGTGGAAACGGTGATTGAGCCATGAAGAAGGTGGTAGCGGATCGGACAAGCCTGATCGATGCAAGTGGGATACGAAAGGTCTTCGCCCTCGCGGGGGAGTTGAAAGACCCGGTCAATTTCTCGATCGGCCAGCCGGATTTTGACGTGCCCGAGCCACTCAAACGGGAGGCCATCAAGGCCATCGAGGCCGGCATGAACCGGTATTCTCAGACGGCCGGCGAAAAAGACCTCATGGACACGATCGCCGCCCAGGTCACGGCGGAATTCGGCTGGAAGAACCCTGCCGTCCTCGTCGCCAGCGGTGTCAGCGGCGGCCTGCTCCTGGCGTTTCTGTCGCTGGTCAATCCGGGCGATGAGGTGATTATCCCCGATCCCTACTTCGTGATCTACAAGCACGTGGTGAACCTGCTGGGCGGCAAGTGTGTCTTCGTGGACAGCTATCCGGACTTCCGGCTTCCCGTGCAGAAGATCGCCGCCGCAATCACCAACCGCACGAAGATGATCATCCTGAATTCGCCGTGTAATCCGACGGGCATCGTGTACTCGCCGGCCGAGATCCAGGCATTGGCGAAGGTGGCAGCCGAAAAGGACGTGCTCGTGCTGACCGACGAGATCTACGAGCAGTTCAGTTACGACGGGCCGGCCACCAGTATCGGCAAGTACTGCGAGAACGTGCTCGTGATGCGAGGGTTCAGCAAGAGCTACGCGATGACCGGCTGGCGGCTGGCTTATGTCGCAGCACCGGCGTCGCTGCGGCCGGTCATCGAGGAAATGACCAAGGTCCAGCAGTATACGTTCGTTTGCGCACCGACCCCGTTCCAGCGTGCGGCGATTGCCGCGATGAGCTACGATGTCCGTGATCTTGTGAAGGACTACGTTCGCAAGCGGGACCTGCTGTACAACGGGCTCAAAGACAAGTTCGAGTTGGTCAGGCCGCAGGGGGCCTTCTATGCCTTCGCCAAGGCCCCGGGCAAGTCGGGGAGCGAGTTTGTCAAACGGGCGATTCAGAATAACGTGCTCGTGATCCCGGGCAATGTCTTCAGCGAGAAGGATACGCACTTCCGGATCAGCTTCGCCACGACCGATGAGAACATCCAGCGCGGCGTTGACATTCTGCGCCGCCTGGCGTAACAAGGACTCGGAAGGGAGACCGGAGGGGAGAATTTTGAGGCGCTTTGGCGGTCCAGGTTGCGGACGGCGAAGCGGGGCGGTAGAATCGCAGACATGAGAAGGATCGTTCGAGCGACTCTGGTTGTTGTTTCTTGCGTCATGCCATGGACTTCGGCAAGCGGGGCGGTTTCTTCCTCTCGCAACGCCAAAGCGGCGATCATCCCGTGTGAAGGTACGATTGACCAGGCCTTGTTCTATTCTATCCAGCGTCGCACCGAGATTGCGCTACGGGACGGCGCGGAGTACCTGATCTACCAGATCGGCACATATGGCGGTATGGTCGATGCGGCGGACTCCATCGCGAAGTATCTGATCCAGAATGTCGCGGCACGAGGACACACCGTTGCCTACGTAGCCACCGAGGCCATCTCAGCCGGCGCCCTGGTCAGCGTCTCCTGCCAGGACATCCTCATGCGGGAGAACACCACCATTGGTGATTCGGCCCCGATCACCATGGGCGGCAAGCTGGAGGGAGTCGAGCGGGAGAAGGCCGAGAGTTTCATCCGAGCGGCGTTCCAGCGGGCCGCCGAAGCCAACCACTACCCGGAGCTGCTGCTCAAGGCCATGGTGACCATGCAGATCGAGGTGCACCGGGTCCGCAATCTCCGCACGGGCCAGCACGAGTTCTTCGAGGGCGACAGCCTGCCGACGGATGCGAACGAGTACGACGTCGCCAATGCCGAGGAGATCAACGGGGACGACGAGTTGTTGACCTTGACGGCACCCAAAGCGATGGAATACGGCATCGCACGGGCCGTCGTTCGGGATGTGAACGACGCGTTGGCCTTCCTCGCGAACCGCGACGGCGTCACGTTCGGCGGACGACCCTTGTTGCTGGAGCCCACCTGGTCGGAACATATGGTCAGTTGGCTGAGTTCTCCAGCGGTCATGGGAGTTCTGGTCATGTTGGCGCTGCTGGGGGTGTACATCGAGTTCAGCACACCCGGGTTCGGATTGCCGGGGATCGTGGCTGTGGTCTGTTTTGCCCTGATGCTCGGCAGCAAGTACATGGTCGGCATGGCCAACTGGGTGGAGATCGCGCTGCTGTTCATCGGAATCGTGCTGTTGCTGATCGAGTTGTTCGTGCTGCCGGGCTTCGGAATCGCTGGTATTCTGGGGATCGCGCTGACGCTGCTGGGACTGTTCGGCATGTTGATTCGCAATGCCCCGGACGAATTGCCCTGGCCCCATACGCCGGGCGACTGGGACTCGCTGTCCTCGGGTGTGCTCTCGCTGGCCCTGGGATTCACAGGATTTCTCGTACTGGCCTGGATGGTGTCGCGGTATCTGCCAAGACTGCCATTCATGAGCGGACTGATATTGACCCCGGCGGCGGCCGGCAGGGGGGGCGGCTCGCAGGTCAGCATGACCGCCCCGCCGGAGAGCGCCGGGCGGCAGTTGCACGTGGGGGATGCCGGTGAAGCGACCACGAGACTGAGGCCGGCGGGCAAGGCCCGCTTCGGCGACGCCATCGTGGACGTCGTCGCCGCGGGAGAGTTCCTTGACAAAGGCGCGCGAGTAGCGATAATTGAGATAAATGGTAGCCGAGTCGTCGTAAAAAATCGGGAGCAGGACGGCAAGGCTTGAAAAAGCAGATTGGGGCTGCTGCACCCCGGCCGGAAATCCGGCTTTCTGCTCAGGGAAGGGAACGCCTGTGGATTGGTGGCTCTTGTTTGCGATCTTCCTTTATGTCGCCTGTGCCGTGTTGATCGTGGCCGAGGTGTTCATTCCCAGCGCCGGCCTGCTGACCATCTGTTCGATGGCGTGCCTCGTCGGCGGCATCTGGATATTCTTTCACCACAGCGCCGTCGCCGGGTGGATCGGCGTGATGGTCGCCCTTGTGATGGTGCCAGCGCTATTGGCCCTGGCGTATAAGATCTTGCCGAAGACGCGGTTCGGAAAGCGAGTGATTCTGTCGCCGCCGGTGCGCGAGCGGGGCGATGCGATTGCGGATACGCCGGAATTGGCCCGCTTGATCGGGCATGTGGGCCGGGTCCTCACGACGATGCGCCCGGTGGGAATGTGCGATTTCGACGGACGAAGGGTTGAATGCGTCGCCGAAAGCGGGTATCTACAGAAGGACAAGCAAGTCAAGGTGATTCGTATCGAAGGAACCCAAGTGACCGTGCGGGTTACGGACGAGGCACAGGGAAAGGATTGATACATGTCGCAGATTGGTGGAATATTGCTGGAAGGCGGCGACCCGTTCATCATGGGGGTCTTGATCATCATTGTCATCGCGGTACTCGTGGTGGCCCTGATCGTGCTGAAATTTGCCCGGCTGTGGTTGCAGGCGTATTTTTCCCGGGCTGATGTCCGCCTCAGTGACCTGATCGGGATGTGGCTGCGACGGGTCGATTCCCGGACCATTGTCCTGAGCAAGATCACGGCGGTGCAGGCGGGCATCCAGTTGACCACGAAAGACCTTGAGAGTCATTATCTGGCAGGCGGACGGGTGCCCAACGTCGTACGGGCGCTCATTGCCGCGGACCGCGCCAACATCGACTTGACCTTCAAGACGGCCACCGCCATCGATCTGGCCGGACGGGATATCCTCGACGCCATTCAAACCAGCGTCAATCCGAAAGTGATCGATTGCCCCGATCCCAAAAAGGGCAAGGAAACCATCGATGCCGTGGCCCAGGACGGCATTCAGCTCCGGGCCAAGGCCCGCGTCACGGTACGGACGAATATCCAGCGGCTCGTCGGGGGCGCCACGGAGGAGACGATCATCGCACGCGTAGGCGAGGGTATTGTGACGACCATCGGCAGCTCGCTGGCATACAAGAACGTGCTGGAGAACCCGGATCGGATCTCCAAGGCGGTGCTGGAGAAGGGGCTTGATGCCGGCACGGCGTTCGAGATCCTTTCGATCGACATTGCCGACGTGGACGTCGGCGACAATGTCGGCGCCCAGCTCCAGGTGGCCCAGGCAGAGGCGGATATGCGGCGTGCCAAGGCCGAGGCCGAGAAGCGGCGTGCGATGGCCGTTGCCCGCGAGCAGGAGATGCGTGCACTGGTCGTCGAGAACGAGGCGAAAGTCCCGCTGGCCATTTCCGAGGCCTTCCGCGCGGGCAATCTGGGCATCATGGATTACTACCGGCTCAAGAACATCGGGGCCGACACCCAGATGCGTGAATCGATCGCCAAGCCGAAGAAGCCGGACCAGGCATGACATGGGTGAGGTGAACGCGTGTGGTTGCTCAGGGAACTCTCGACACAGCTTCGTGTGCTTGCCCAGGGACATGGCCTTGACCAATGGGGAGATATCCTCGTCATCGTCGTGATGGCGTTTCTGTGGCTGGCAGGCGGTCTGGCCAAAGTACTCAGCACCAGGAAGGGGGCTCGGCAGGAGGCGACAGCCAGGCAACAAGGCAGTCGGCGTGAAACCTGGCTGGACCGACTGGCTCGCAAGGCCCAGGAGATCCAGAGGGCCGCCGCAGCCAACGCCAGGCAGTTGGAGCAGACAACGACGTCAGGCACGCCTGCGAAGGCCTCACGCAAGAGACAAGTACCCCCTCAGCCCCCGGCCGGCAAGATCACAATTCGTCACGGACGCACGGGCGACTCGGTGATGGTCTACGAGCGCCCCGTGTCCCGGTCCGTCCGCGACCAGGACAGAGACTCGACCCCGCGGCAGCAAACCACGCAGGCAGCCATGCTCACCGAACCCCAATCGATTGAACCCGCATTCGAGCCGCTCACAGAGATCCCGCCGCACGCGGCATCGCCGGGACAGCCTGCCGGTCTCCAGCCCGTTGACGTCATTGACTTCACCGACCCGGATGCCCTCAAGAAAGCCATTCTGCACTACGAGATCCTGGGCAGGCCACTGGCCCTGCGTGAGCGCTCGGAAGAAGCCACTGTGTTCTGACCTGCCTGCCGGTTCCCACGCGAGGCCTGAACCACCTGGGAGTCCAACGACGGGGAGAACCCGGAAGTACGCCGAAATACCCCCCCCCACAAAACGTCCCATAAGATATGTTATGTTTCATTGGGCCGTCCGGGCGAAAGGGCCTCGTGATTTCGGGTTTGGTCGCCCTTTCGGGCATCCTTAGGAGGTTTCTACCGCCGCGTGGGCTGCCGTCTGGCAGAGATTCTCCCACATCAGACCGATCGTGTCGGACAGACCGAGATTCTGCAGCACAATCG
>JBDKRX010000043.1:0-18587 GCA_039683175.1 Phycisphaerales bacterium | reverse complement strand
GCCAGTGTGGCGAACGCGATTCTGACAGTGGAAGACGGACATCGCTTTGACGTTGGCGGGTCCCTCACGGTGGGGAGTGCCGACAGCGGACAGGAGTATGGGGAATCTCGCGTCACGAATCCGCGGGGGGTGCTGGTAGAGGGGGTGGGCGTCCATGTGGGCGGGTTGCTCACGGTTGGTCAGGCGTACAACTCCGGGACCAGCCCCGCGGATGAGGGCGTCGCGATTGTGGAGAGCGCCTCTGTTGAGCAGGAGGGGGGTTCGGCCTCCCTGGAGGGAGGGATGGCCGTAGGGCGTTCCACCTCAGGCCGGGCAGGGGGGGCGGTTGCGTCCGCGTCGCTCCTTCTGGATGGGACGAGTCTCACCGGCAGCGGGGCTTGGACGATCGGCGAGGCGGTCGTGCCGTCGTCGAGGTACGAAGGCAACGCTCTGGTGAGCAGTGCGGACGTTCGGATTCTGGGTGATGGGACGTCGAGGGTGGATCTGACCTCGGTGGTCGTGGGACACGCTCAATCCAGCGGCGAAGGATCGGCCCGGGTCACCGCCGCGAACCTGACGTATAGCGGCGGGACCTTCAACAGCAGCAATGGGCTGGTGGTCGGGTCGGCCGATGTGGGAGTAGCGGCTTCCCCGGTCCAGGCGACCGGGTCCGCGACGTTCCTGGACACGAACGCGTCTGTGCGGTTGCTCCAAATCGGCCGCTATACCGGCGTCGGCGAGCAGAACCCTTCCAGTTTTGCCCATGGTTCACTGACCCTGGCGGACTCGATCCTGACGGTGGACGAGGACGCCGAATTTGCCCTTCTGACCGGGGGTGTCGGAACCGCAACGTCGGAACTTTCCCTGACGCGCAGCGTGCTGGACATCGAGGGAGACCTTCTGCTTGGTGACGGCAGCGAGCTCCTGTTCGACATCGACGGCTACGACGAATACGGGCGAATCGAGGCCTGCAGCGCATCCCTTGACGGCGATTTGGCCGTCACGTTCAGCTTCTCGTTGACCGATGTCGATTACTGGGACCTCATTACGCTCGACGTAGGTTCGGTTTTTGTGGGTGACTTCGACAGCACCGAGGTCCTGGGCCTGTCTGACGGGATGGACTGGTCGCTGGGATTTGCCACAAACGACTGTGGTCAAGCGGTATATCGTCTCGCGGTCACCGGCGTGCCCGTCGATCCTGTCGCGGTCCCGGCCCCGGGTGCGGTCTGCATGCTGAGTGTGGGCTTGGGACTGCTGTCCCTTCGCCGCCGTCGCGGGTAACGACACGATCAGTCGAAGTCCGTGGGCAAGGCGGGATTGCGATGGTGCTCGAACATGCGGGCGAGCTGGAAGGGGAGTGTTCGCGAGATGGAGAGCGGCTGGGGGATCTCGTCTTCCGCGAAGAACCCGACGCCTGTGGTTTCGTGACTCTCCGCGGGCGAGCCGCCCGTGATCTCGCAGAGGAAGAACAGCTTGTAGATGTGGAAGGGCATGAAGGGCTCGTGCGGATGCTTGCTGCGGTCCCAGACGGCGGCGAGCTTCGTCACACGGGCCTCAAAGCCGGACTCCTCGAAGACTTCGCGGACGACCGCTTCCGATGCGGATTGGCCCGGATCGGCCCACCCTCCCGGCAGCGTCCATCCGCCGTCGAGCTTCTCGCGGACCAGGAGGATCTTGTCGTCTCGAAAGACCGCGCCGCGGACGTCCACCTTGGGGGTCTCGTAGCCCTTCTCTCGCGGGAATAGTTCGAGGAACGTTTTCACGTCGAGTTCGAAGCCGACGGACATCATCTCGGCGGCGATCTGCCGGATGTGCTCATATCGTTCGATGCCATAGGGATTGTCACAGTAGGTCAGGCCGTTCTGCGCCAACGCCGCGAGTTGCTTTGCCCACTTCAGCCAGTTGGGTTCCATATCGAAACTTCCCTTCGGGATCTACTATTCACCATGTGGCGAGGCTCGGCCGTTGTGTGCGACGCACTTGTTACTGCGGACCCCACCCTGGCCTTAATAAGGTGACAGATATCGAGCCGCAATGCAACGGAGATCGCCTCCGAAAGACCGGGAATTTGGATTTGACGGTCCTGGGAAGGATGACTATCGTTGTCGCGGTTGATCGAGGTTGAACCGTCTCTGTGGAAAGGTGGGCCATGATGAAGCGTCTGTTGCTTGTTGGATTGTTGCTGATGATGCTGTGCGGCGCCGGATGCGTCATAATCGATGTGGACGAGGGGTGTTCGTTCAAGCCCTCGCCGACCGAGTCCCAGGATGTCATGTCCTGCGACGAAGCGGAGGTTGTCTGCGCGGATGTGCACGCCGAGGGTTTGTTGCTTCAGTAGAACCTGTGGTGCGAAAAGAAAGCGGGGCCTTTGTCTTGTGACGCGGGCCCCGCTTGCGTGCTACGATATGCTACGCCTCCGTTGGATTACTCGGCTGCGTGGCCGAAGCCGATATCGTCGATGAAGACGATGCCGGCGCCGCCCTCGGCGGTCCCGGTCTTGTCGCCGATGGTGAGAACCATCTTCTTGACCTTGGCGAAATTCACGCCTGCAAAATCGCTCATCGGGATGGCCCAACGTGTCCATTCGGCCGCCGTCACCGCGGTGGCGCTGGTGACCGTGCCGCTCTTGCCGGCGCTGTCCGCAATGAGCAGGTGCATGTTCGCCGCGTCGTTGTACAACGGGGCGTTGATGACCGCACCCTGCCAGGCGCCTGTAATCGTGCCCGTCGAGGTGATGTTGTCGAACTGGTAGGTCCGATCCTCGCCGGCAACGTGCGACGTGACGGCCAGACCGATGTAGACGGGGTCCGTCATCGCGACGTCCGTTGTGCCGATTTGGGTCCAGGCCTTGCCGTCGGCGGAGACGGCGCCTCGGATGGTTGCGCCGATCCGCTCGAGCTTGGCCCAGTATGGCAGGGTGAGGGCCGTTCCACTTTCCGAGTTGGCGCAGGTGCCATTCGTGGCCAGCCGGTATTGGAAGCTGGCGCCGTTGCCGGCGCTGCCGGTCATGGCCATCATGACGTTGGCGGAGCCGCCGTCGAGGCTGGCGCGAATCATGACGCCGCCCTTGGCCCATGTGTTGGTGCCGGCGCCGTTGCTGACGACGCGGGCGATCAGCGTGCCGTCGCCGGTGAGGGTCTTGTAGGCGTAGGTGAACTCATCGGAGTTGCCCCAGATATCTGCGCCGGCGCCGGTCAGGTTCATCTTGCCCGAGGTTTCAGCGACCGCCACGGAGGCGACCGCCGGATAACCCTGTGTCCAGATGCACACGTCCGCGGCTCCGTTGCCGGTCCAGTTCTGGGCCGTCTCGAATTCCCGTGACGCTTCGCTGAAGGAGAACGTGGTGACGTTGTCGTACAGGAAGGGCATCGACTGCTTGCCGCCATGAACGGTTGCCTTCTCGGCGAACGGGGAGTCGGTGTATCCGACCTGCGAGCCGCTGGCCAGCGTGGTGACGCCGTCGATCCAGGCGTGCCAGATCGTCGTTCCGGCGTCGATGTCGTCGTTGTAGCTCTCGAAGTCATCGGCCGGGGCAAACTCCTGCGACGTGAAGCTCCAGACATCGCCCGGGTAGGTCCCGGCCTCGCCGACCTCATCGACTCTCCAGTAGTACTGGGTCCCGAAGTTCATGGACGCGGGCGTGAAGCTGTGGTCGGTCACGGTCTGAGCCGTCACGGTCCCGTCGGCCACCGCAGCGGCATCGGTTCCGAAGTAGACCTTGTGCGAAGCGGCCTCGCGGCCCGGTCTCCAGTTCAGCGTTGCATCCAGAGCGATTCCGGTCGCGCCGTCGGTGGGATCGGGCTCGAAGCCCTGCACCGGAGTACAGAAGAACCGCACCTCGCTGAGGCTGGCGATCCCTGTGGCGCCCCAGGTGGTGTTGATGGTCAGTTTGACGTACTTCGCCATGACCTCGCCGAGATCGATGATGTTGTTCGTGGTGTACGTTGCCGAGCCGGTTCCCTTGACGAACTCCGGCACGTTCTCCAACGGGGTCCAGGTTGCGCCGTCGGAGGAGTACTCGATCGTGACGCCCTTGGCGCCGAAGCCCATGAACGCTTCGAGTTCCGAGTTGGCGTTCCAGACCCACAGTTCGTGGAGCTTGTACTCCTTGTCGAAGGTGTACTGGATCCAGGCGGGCAGGCCGCCGGGGGTGACCCACATGGTCTTCAGATCGACGCCGTGCTGATCGAGATCATTGAGCCCGGAGCCGTTGATCGTATTGCTCGCGGGCGAAGCGGGCTGCGCACTTGAGGCTGTGACTGTCAGGCCGGTGATTGGATAGGCATACGTCTCGGTCGTGAAACTCCAGACCTCGCCTTTGAAGAGGGTGTAGTCGGGGGCTCCGTTGACCTCGTCGATTCTCCAGTAGTAGGTCTGGCCGTATTCGAGCAGACCCTCGGGATCGAAGGCGGCGTCCGCCTGGCCCTGGCTGACGAGGACCCCTCTCGGGTCGGACGTGCTGGCGCCGTTGACATCCTCGAAGCTCGTTCCGAAGTACACATCGTGCGTGGCGGCGGACTCGCCCGGCGTCCAACCGAGGACCACGTCGCGAGGAACGTCCGTCGCGGCGCTGTCCGGGACGGGTGCGATCGCGATGGTGAAGGCCTCATAATACTCTGCAACCGCAATCAATTGGGCGATATTGGCGGGTGCTCCGGAATGGTCGTCGATCCGGACGAATCCGCGGAAGGTATCGCCCGCGACATAGTGTTTGACCCAGGCGCAAGCGGCGCCGTTCGTGTCGGTGGCGAGGATTTCGAAATTGTCGGTCGCTGCGGCGGCCGCCGGCCGCGAGGAGGACCAGGATGTGGTCAATCCCCATCGCGTCCCGGCTTCCGTGATGATCACCTGGCCGTTGACATCCCAGGTCCCGCCGGCGCCGTTGAATCCGAGGATGGCCGTCGAGCCGCCCGTGCCCCAACTCGTGGTGCCGCCGGTGGCGTTGGCCTGGTAATAGAAGGGGATGTCCGCGTACCAGACGATCTTCCCACCCGCGTCGAGGTACTGGCGGAGGGTGCAACCGGTTGTTTCCGTCTCCGTCACGGTGATGGGCACGTCATCCCTGCAGAATACGACCACACTGAGCTTCTTGTCCGCGATCCGGGCATCCATCCAGGTCTTGAGCTCGGCCGCATTGACGACCGTGTAGCCTTCTGCCGCCAGCGCGTCTCGGACGGCGATGCCGTCTCCGGCCCAGGATGTCGCGTACGTGCTGTCCCAATAGGCGACGCGGTCGTAGGGACTGCCCTGGGTTTGCGTGGCTGTCAGTGCGAGCACCGACACCACAAAGAAAGAACACACCGATTGTCTGCACATGATCGACTCTCCTTCAATGAAAGAAAACCAGGATTACGCTTCGGTCACATGACCGAAGCCATCCATCCCTGAGCGTCACAGCCAGGAGATTTCATCCCGTCTGACGGGCATGCCATAGGTCTGGTGACTTGTTCCATCTCCTTTCTCTCCGCTTACGATTCCCCGGTTTAACGAGACCCGATGAGACTGATTTGAAACGGTATGCCTTGAGACGAAGCAGACCCCATGCGACGAATCTTCCCTTCCGCCAGGGTAGGAATGCGACTCAGGGTGAACCGTGGCTCCGGTGATCTGTCACCGGAGCCACGATCGATATTCACCTCTGATGTTTCCGTCGGCGGCTGAAGCCGCCGGGGGAGCAGGATCACTCGATGACTCCGATCAGCTCGATCTCCGCAATCTGCATGCTGTTGGCACTGGCAGGGGCCCGAACCGTGGGGAACAGGACCTGATAGTGTTTGTACGCAACGCTGTTGTCGAATGTGATCGGCGTCGTGTTCTTCGTATAGCGAGGCCAAGCTGCGGCCTGGGCGAAATCCACGATGTCGCCGCTGGCGATCCGCGTGTAGGGCCCGTCGATGCTGCCGTTCGAGCCATACAGCTCGAAGGTCACCGGGTCCCGCTCCGCGGCGTCATTGGCCGTGGTGAACGCCAGCTCCGTGACAATCGTAGCGCCGGCCGAGGGAGTGACCTGGACGCCGGTCGGCTGGATCTCTCCCTTGAAGTGCAGGAACTTCGTGGTGGTCTTCTTGTCGAACGCCAACGCAGGCGTCTCGGCAGCGGGCCAGCCGAAATTCCCGGAACCATCCTCGATGCCGTCGTTGGGCACGCCTCGGACCATGTCGCCCGGCGCCGTGACAGCCGCCCTCACATGGCGTGCGAGCGAAGTGCCCCGGCCAATGTCGTCGATGAAGATCGTACCGGTGCCGCCGGCGGTCGGACTGTTCCGGTTGCCGACGCCGAGGTACATCTTCTTGATCCTGGTCACGTTCACGCCGGCATCGGTGAACGTGCTCAGCGGAATCGTCCAGGCCTGCCAGGTGGTGGCCAGAACCGCGTTCGGATCCGGATGCGTGAGGAGCAGCTTCTTGCCGGCGCTGTCCTCCACGGCGATGTAGAACGGCGCCACGGAGTTCACCGCCGCATCGGCGCCATAGAAGAACAGCTTGAACGTGTCGGCGTCGTTGGTGGTCCAGTCCTGGGCGGTGTCCCAGGTCCGCACGGCTTCCGAGTAGTACGGCGAGGCCGCGTTGTTGTACTGGAAGGGCATGGACTGGAGGCCGCCGTTGACGATGGTCATCTCGCAGAACGGGGGGTCGGTGTATCCGACCTGCGAACCATTGCTCTTGTCACCCCAACCGTCGATCCAGGCATGCCAGACGGTTTCTTCGGCCTCGATGTCGTCCGTGTAGCTCTCGAAGTCGTCGATCGCGCCGAATTCCTCCGTGGTGAAGGTCCAGACTTCGCCTTCCCACGCGGCGGTCGGCTCGGCTTCGTTGACTTCCGTGACCTTCCAGTAATAAATGTTTCCGAAGACGAGCTCGTCGGGTGTGTAGGCGACGTCGGTGACCACGTCTGCGGTCGCCGTGCCGTCGAGGATCGCCTGTCTGTCGGTGCCGAAGTAGACAGTGTGCGAAGCCGCCTCACGGCCGGTGCGCCAGGTCAGCATGGTGTCCACGCTCACTTCGGTTTCCGCATCGGCCGGTCGGGGCTCTCTGGCCTGCACCGGGACATAGAAGAAGCGGACTTCGCTGAGGCCGGCCATCCCCGTGGCGCCCCACGTGGTGTTGACGGTCAATCGGACGTACTTGGCGGCAACTCCGCCGAAACTGACGACGGTGTTCGCCGTGTAGGTGGCCGCAGCGGTTCCCCTGGCGAATTCAGGCACATTCTCCAACGGGGTCCAGGTCGACCCGTCGGTGGAGTATTCGATCGTGACATCCTTGGCCCCGAAGCCCATGAACGCCTCGAGTTCGGAGTTGGAGTTCCAGATCCACAGTTCGTGCAGCTTGTACTCCTTGTCGAACGTGTACTGGATCCAGGCGGGCAAACCGCCGGGCGTGATCCACATGGTCTTCAAATCGATACCGTGCTGGTCGAACTCGTCGAGTCCGGAGCCGTCGATGGTGCTGATCGCAGGCGAGGTAGGTTGTTCGCTCGATGCCTCGACGGTTAGGCTGGCGATGGGCAAGCCATACGTCTCGGTGGTGAAGCTCCAGACCTCGCCCTTGAAGATCGTATTGTCGGGCGCGGCGTTGACTTCATCGATTCGCCAGTAGTAGGTCTGGCTGAAATCGAGCCGTTCCGACGGGGCATAGGTTGCGTCGGCCTGGTCCTGGCTGGCCAGCACGCCCAACGGATCGGTCCTACTCGCGTCGTTGACATCGTCGAAGGAGGTCCCGAAGTACACGTCATGCGTCGCGGCGTACTTGCCGGCCGTCCAGCTTACCACCGCGGTGCGAAGCACGTCCGTGGCCGCATCGTCCGGGCTGGGAGTCTTGGCGAGTCCAAGGCCGCCTCCCGCCATGATCCCGGGAAGCTCCGTTTCGGTCACCGCATGGTTGTAGACGCGAACGTCGTCGATGATGCCGTTGAAGTTGTTCGACGTGACGGTGTAGGGCTCGCAACCGATTCGCATGGGACCGGTGGAAGCTCCCAGCACTGCCGTGGTGGTCAGGGACCGGTCCAGAACGCCGTTGACGTACGTTCGGATGTAGCCGGCCGACTGAGAGTAGACGCCGGCGACGTGATACCAGACGCCGGCTTCGAGCGTGGTCCCGTCGGCCACGTCGCGATTCAGCGTCGAGGTGTTGGTCGAGTCTCGGATCTCGAATTCAACCTTGTTGGCGCTGTAGACAGTCATCTTGAAGCCGCCGGTGGAACCATTTTGATTGCCTCCGACCTTCTGGTCCACGCCGACCACGTTCAGCTTGATCCAGGCAGCCATGGAGACTTCCCCGGTAACCGCCAGGCCGGAACCTATCGCAGACTCCAGATAGTCGCCCGCCCCGTCGAACTCGAGCGCCCCGTCTATGTATCCGGTCGTCCACTCCGGATCTCCCACGAAGGTCAGAGCGTTGCCGTTGCCGGTTCTGTCGCCGGCGGTGGTTCCGCTTCCCTCGTCGAACGGCCACCATGCCAGAAGCTCCGCACCCACTGTACCTGTCATCGTCAAGCTCAGCGTCAAAGCGAGCGTGACCACACAAAAAGACCTGGCCTTCATGACAATCCTCCAAAGACAAAACCACACCCATGCCCGCGCTTCAAACACACACGAAAATCGGCGATTCACCGCGAAGCATCTTTTTTTATGATGGCACGAATTATCCCATGCGCCCTCACAGACTCAGGGCGACCCTATTGCTGCTTTGCTTACCTCCTTCCGCAAGAGAAATGCATGCTTCGATGGAGCTACAGTACAGACAGACAGGCAAAACGCCTATGATATGCGGCAAGAACTACGCGGACTACACCTCTTTTCATCATGTATCTGCCGGAATCCACACAGGCAGAACAACCAACTCCAACTACCGATACGCCCGGCTTCCCTGCTCGCGCCGGACGGGACCCATATAAGACGCGCCTCTATGGCCCGGAGAAGGTCTCCGTAGCCGGTAACTATTTTGTACCAGATTCCCCGCTCCCATACAAGAGGATTCTGAGTTCCAGGACGATGCTCCTGTTCCTGCGGGGCTTCGGGACCTCGTTCGCCGGTGAAACAGCTTCGGGTGTCCCCTGGTTTCGGAATTGCTTTTTTGTCCGCATTTCCTACAATGCGCCGATGGATTCTCACGCTGCCGTGCTGTGGAAGAATGGAGGTCATCAGATGGTTGGAAACAAGACGGTCTTGACCGTCGGCGTCATTCTTGGAGTGGTCTCTGGTTTGGCGGTTTCGGGATTGGCCGGCACGGTCGATCTGGTGGTTCTGGACAAGCCTCTCCACGCCGGAAACATCAGCCCGATGCTCTATAGCGGTTTTGTCGAACTGCTCGACGACGTGGTTCCCGGGATGTGGGCCGAGATGCTCGGAGACCGTGGTTTTGAAGGCGTCCTTCCGGCTGCCAACTGGGCCTATCATCTGGGGACGCTCAATCTTTGTGACCGGGATTGGGACAGGAATGAGACGTGGGGCTACAGTGCGGAAGGTCCGTGGAATGGGGCCCAGTCCGCGAAGCTGACCGCCGCGAGGGACCGCTCGGGACAATTGAGTCAGGGCGGGCTCGCCGTGACCAGGGGGATGACCTACCTGTTCTCCGGCTGCTTCCGCGGCGGCTCGGCCGGTCTGGAGGTGTCCATCCGGCTCAAATCGCTCCTTCCCGATGGGCAGTGGATGTCGTTGGGGTCGGCGCCGCTTCCCCGGTCCGACAGGGACTGGACGAAGACCAGCGCCAGGCTAACCTGTACCGGAACCACGGACCGGGCGGTCTTCGAAATCGAGGCGGTCGGCGAGGGCGAACTCTGGATGGACAAGCTCTCGCTGATGCCCACCGACAACATCGAGGGCTGGCGGAGGGACGTCGTTGAAGCGACGAGAGAACTGCGTCCCCCCATCCTTCGCTGGGGCGGCTCCACGATCGACCCCGGCGAGTACAAATGGAAGGACCAAATCGGCGACCGGGACAGGCGCCCGACGTTCCTGACCCGACCCTGGGGCCGGCGCGATTCGGGCGACGTGGGCATTGAGGAATTCATTCGATTCTGCCGGGCGGTGGGCAGCGAACCGCTCGTCTGCGTCAGCTACGCCGACGGCGCCCGCAGCGCAGGCGAACTGGTGGAGTACTGCAATGGCTCCGTTGATACGCCGTGGGGGAAGGTGCGGGCGCAGAACGGACACCCCGAGCCCTATGCGGTCAAGTACTGGCAGCTCGGCAACGAGGTGGGCAACGATGAGGTGACCGGCAAGAGCGCCGATTTCTGCCAGGCGATCCGCAAGGCAGATCCCAAGGCTGTGATCTTCACCTCGTTCCCCAGCGGTGGATTGCTCGAACGGGTGGGCGAGTCCATCCGCTATCTGTGTCCGCATTACTACACGTCCGATCTGGCGTGGGTCGAGTCGGATATCAGCGGTCTGCGGGACCGCATTCGGGATTCCCGCTACCGGGATACAGTCCGGCTCGCGGTGACCGAATGGAACATCAACGCGGGCAACTGGGGCCTCGGCCGGGGCAAGCTGTATACGCTCGACTGCGCCCTGTTCGAAGCGAGGTTCCTCAACCTCCTTCACCGCAACAGCGATATCGTGGGGATCGCCTGCCGCTCGAACCTGACCAACAGCTTCTGCGGAGGCACGATCCAGACCAACGCCGCAGGGCTGTACAAGATCCCTGCCTATTACGTCATGAGACTGTTCCGCGACCATACGCAGCCTGTACCGCTGAGAATTGCAGAGGTCCCGGGTTGGCTGAGCGTCACCGCATGTGCGTCGCAAGACCACAAGCGGATCACGGTCTTCGCGGTGAACACGCGGCCCGAGCCCGTCGAGATTCGCGTCGATTTGAGCGAGTTTGGGCCGGACATGAGGATCGTCGGCGGCGAGGCCGTCGGCGACACGCAGGACCGCCGGCAGATCGACGTCACCAATGGCTGGGACCGGCCCGAGAGGGTGAAAACGATGCCGCTGCAATTCCGCGACAACGCGGTTGCGCTACCGGCGTTGTCCGTTGTTGCTGTGAATGTCAGGGAATAGGCTCCGGGTATTCTGCGGACGATTTGCCCGGACATTGAAGGTTGCATCGCGGGGAATGAATGGATAAAATTCAGACTTTGCCCGCAATTGCGTGGCGATCGCGGGTTGGCTGGTGGGAGATCCGTTACAGGGGCTGAGAATAGGAGGCCGCTTATGAGCAGAAGCGCAAAGTACTGGACAGGGGCGTTTGTCGTGAGTGCCGTTGCGTGTTTCGCCCTGGTGGGCTGCAAGAAGCAGCAGGGGCCGGAAGCCAAACCCTCCCCCTCGCCCGGGGCGACGACTCAGCCTGCACCCGCACCAACGGCCAAAGCGATCAAGCTCTCCTATAGCATATTCTTCCCGCCGACGCATATCCAAGTGGCGACAGCCGATGCGTGGGCCAAGGAGGTCCAGAAGCGGACCAACGGGCAAGTGGAGATTACGATTTACGCCGGCGGGACGCTGACTGCCGCCGCGCAGTGTTACGAGGGGGTGATCAACGGGGTCTCTGACATTGGCATGAGCTGTTTCGCCTATACGCGAGGTCGTTTTCCGCTGCTGGAAGGACTGGACCTGCCGTTGGGCTATCCGAGCGGCATGGTAGCGACCCGGATTGCGACGGAGATGGTCGAGAAGTACAAGCCCGAAGAGGTGGCCGGCGTTCACGTGCTGTACATCCATGCCCATGGGCCGGGACTGCTGGCCTCAAAGAAACCGGTCCGGACCCTGGACGATGTGAAGGGCCTGAAAGTTCGCGCGACGGGCCTGTCCGAGAAGATTGTGACTGCCTTGGGTGGCACGCCGGTGTCCATGCCACAGGGGGATACGTATGAGGCCTTGTCCAAGGGCGTCGTGGATGCGACTCTGTGCCCCATCGAGACGCTCAAGGGCTGGAAGCAGGGTGAGGTCATCAGTTCCGTGACGGACGCGACCGCGGTCGGCTATACCACCGCGATGTTTGTCGTGATGAACAAAGGCAAGTGGGACAAGCTGCCGCCCGATATCCAGAAGACCATTACCGAGGTCAGTGCCGAGTGGGTCGCCAAGCACGGGCAGGCCTGGGACCAGGCCGACGCGGAAGGACGCGAGTTCGTCAAGGGTCTCAATCGGGAGATGATCTCGCTGTCGGCCGAGGAGCAGCAGCAGTGGAAGAAGGCCGTGGAGCCCGTCCTGGTCGCTTACGTCGAGGCCGCCAAGGCCAAAGGATTGCCGGGCGAACAATTCCTCAAGGACGTCCAGGACCTGATTGCCAAGTACTCTCAGGCGGGAGAATAAGTGGGACCGGCTTCTTCGATTCAGACCCCCGGTGCAGGCGGCGCATACGCCTGCTATGTGTCCGTGTTGCGCAGGGTCGTCTCTGCGCTGGGCGTTGTGGCCGGCGTGGCTGTCGTGGCGATGATCGCTGTGACCTGCGCGGATGTGGTGGGCCGGTGGTTGTTCAACCGGCCCCTCAAGGGCGCTTACGATATCGTCGAGCTGCTCGGGGCCATCACGATTGCCGGCGGGTTGCCCTACACGACGGCCTGCAAAGGCCATGTCGCGATCGAGTTCTTCTGGCAGAGGCTCCCGCGTCGTGGACGCATCGTCGTCGATACCCTCGCCCGGTCGATCACCATTTCCATGTTCTCATTTCTAACCTGGCGGTTCATTGTCTATGGGGCGGAGCTGCGGGCCAGCGGCCAAGGGACCGCAACGCTCGGATGGCCGGTCTTCTGGCTGGCCTGGTGGATGGCCTTGTGTACCGGGGTGATGGTCCTGGTGATCCTCTACCACATGATGCACCCCGGGAAGGAGCTGATGAAGCCGTGACGCCCGTACAGATCGGCATCGTGGGTTGCATCGTTTTGGTGGTGCTGCTGTGCAGCAGCATGCCGGTGGCGTTCGCCATGGCGGTGGTGGGGTTCGTCGGCTTCGCGGCGGTTGTGAACCCACACGCGGCCGTCAGCATGATGACGATGGACCTGTACAACACCTTCGCGTCCTACAGCCTGACGGTGATCCCGTTGTTCGTGCTCATGGGGCAGATCGCGTTCCACGGCGGGATCAGCCGGCGCCTGTTCGACGCGGCGTATCATTGGCTGGGTCCGCTGCCGGGCGGGCTGGCGATGGCGACCGTCGGCGCCTGCACGGCGTTCGGCGCGATCTGCGGCTCGGGTCCCGCCACGTCGGCCACGATGGCCCTGGTGGCGCTGCCCGAGATGAAGCGGTACAAGTACAGCATGGAGCTGGCCTGCGGGGCCGTCGCTTCCGGCGGGACCATCGGCATGATGATCCCGCCCAGCGTCGTGTTCATCGTCTATGCGATCATGACCGAGCAGTCGATCGGGCAGCTCTTCATCTCGGGAGTCCTGCCGGGATTGCTCACGGCGTTGCTGTTCTGCATCGTGATCTACCTCCAGTGCAAACGGCGCCCGGAGTACGGACCTGCTGCGCCCTCGTCTACCTGGAAGGCCAAGGTCCTGTCTCTTCGCGGGGCATGGGAAACGATGTTGCTGTTCCTGGCCGTTATGGGCGGTATGTTCCTTGGGATCTTCACTCCGACCGAGGGGGCGGCCATCGGGGCCGCCGGCACCCTCGCCATCACGGTCATTCGGCGCAAGCTCGGTTTCCGGATGTTCGTGCAGTCGCTCAGGGAGACGCTGCGGACCTCGGTCATGGTGATGATCATCGTGGCCGGCGCGAAAGTCTTCGGGCACTTCCTGGCGGTGACACAGATCCCGTTCGCGACCGCCAATTGGCTGGGCGGCCTGCCGCTGCCCGGCTGGGCGATCATGATTCTGATCGTGATCTTCTACCTGATCGCAGGCTGCTTCGTGGACGCTCTGGCCCTGGTCCTCCTGACGATTCCCATCTTCTATCCGGTGGTGATGAACCTGGGTTTCGATCCGATCTGGTTCGGTGTGATGATCGTGCTGGTGACGCAGATGGGCACGATTACGCCGCCGGTGGGCGTCTGTGTCTACGTCGTCAGCGGGATCGAGCGGGACGTGCCCCTGGAGACGATCTTCCGCGGCTCAATACCATTCCTGGTCGCCCTGGCCATCGTGGCGATCCTGCTGATCCTGTTCCCCGACATCGCCCTGATCCTGCCGCGACTGGCCCACCCGTAGAAGCGTTCCCCTTCCATCGGGCGTGCAATGCAGGTCCGCTCATTCAGCGGATGGAGAGAATGTCTTCGGTCCGCAGCCTTCGTTGGGGCACTTCCTCCATCGGCGGCAGGGGTTCCATCGGTTTTGCGGGCGAGATCTGTCCGCTCAAGACCGCCTTGAGGTTCTTCGGGATGAACTCGGCCAGGAAGCTGTTCGAATGATAGATAGTGACCAGTTTCTCGATCGTCAGAACCAGTGCGAACACGATGGCGACGGGCCAGGACCGTGGGTCGCCAAGAAGCCCTGAGATCAGGCACCCCAGGGTGAAGAGCAGCAGATACGACTCACCCAGGGCGTCGCCAATTCCTATGAAGGGATGGTTGGTGTAGAAGTACCCGCCGCCCGGGAAGAGGAGGGAGTATTTGCGGGCCGTTGCCTTGTTCTTGAATCCCAGTCCACATGCAGGGCACGCGTCGGCGCCCGCCGGAAGGACCTGCGTACAGTTCGGGCACAGGTGATTTCTCCGCGGGCTGTCGCTGGGTCGGGCGGATTCGTCCACCTGGAACACGAGCTTCTTGATGACGGCACGGTCGCATCCGGGGATGTACAGGAACTTGTCCTTTCCGCCGTCGTGGTACTCGGCGACGAGGGCCGACCCTTTTACAAACAGTCCCCGGCAATCCCGGTAGAGGATCTGGGCCACGGACCCTCGGTACTTGAAACTCGACGTGACAGGGATATGAAACAGGCGCTTGTTCGTGAAGACGAACAGAGCGCGTTTGATGATGACCACCCACGCCGCACCGATCGTCAACTGCTCGAGTGACGTGAACGGCGAGCACCCGGTTGTCACCAGGGTGATCTTCTCATCGGCGTCCAGGAACTTGGCAAGGAAGCCGAGCTTCTGCAGCAGCTTCGTCTTGTTCTTCTCGATCCGTGGCTTGTAGACGCCCTTGGAGTCCGAGAAGAGGATTCCTGTGTCCACCGGCAATCCGGATATCACGCGATCTGTTTCGATTGATCTGGTTGTTTCCTCTGTGTACATGGGCAATCCTCCAGCATCCGGTTTCACATACACACGAAGTTATCGGCGGATTGGGGACGTGACTTTACGGCTTTGGAGCGCAGTTCGCATACAGGAACCGTGATGTCGGGGAGACACGCGGAGCATGAGCACACGGGCCCTGCGACAAGGGGCGCGGTCTCCACGCATCCGAGGGGGTCGTCCGACGCCGGTGGGGGGGCTGCGCTGCCTGCCATGTGCAGGTAGCCCAAAAGCGGACGGGTGTGACTGCATTGCCTTTCGTCACACCCGTCGCCTCCGTTTTCGTCACAGTCGCAGATAGCGCCCAGGCTATCGCGTCTTGTCCGTCGATGCTGCGGTCGCGGCCTTGAGCCTGCCGAGTTCTTCGGCCGTGACATATTCGACGTGCCCGTCGCCGAAGAGGACGTTCGTGCCTTTGCCGTCCTCGGCGTCGAGCAGCGATTTGCAGTACAGGATCGGCGTGCGGCTCGCTTCGCTCGATTCGAAGTCCTCTCGCTTCAGCGAGGGGAACCCGCCGGAGCGGAAGTATCCCGCGTGTGCCAGGTACTGCAAGGGGCTTATGCCCATATCCTCATGGCGACCGTTGACGAGCACCGGCTTGGCGAATCGAAATTTCAACCCCCACGGCCTGTCCGGCAATTCGCTCGCCGGGTGCTCGTCCATGTAGCGGGTGCAGGCGATGTGGAATGCCTGCAGGATCTGCGAGGAGTAGTCGCGCAGACTGCTGAATCCTTCCGGGATCCAGTCTCTCTTCCGGGCAGGGGCGGACCCAGGAGGCTCGGTTGTCACGATCTCCACCTTCTGAAGCCTGCCCGGACGGAGAGAGACGTTCTTGAATTCGATCCACGTATACGGACGCGTCTGCAAGTTGAAGGCGGCGACGTCTTCCAGGGGCAGATTGAAGTCCGGGGTGATCTGCGCGAAGCCGGGCGAGGTCCAGAGACCTCCGCGATCATCGGACAGGTGTTCGACATTACTGATATCCAGGGCCGTCAATCGAACATCGCACTTGTCCTTCTCCAGGGCGGAGTATGTCACCGTGGCATACGTCCTGCCCTCTCGCTCGTAGGGCATCGAGCAGATTATGCTCCCTATCACTGGGCCGCCGTGCGCGCAGGCATTCCATCCATTGGAGGATCTGGGATGTGTACTGTCGGTCTTCCAGTCGCCGGCCGCCAGGTACACCCTCACGGTTGTTGTCTCCAACTCCTGCGCCGACACGATGACGTAGGTCACTCCCTCGATGGGCTTGCCCGCCTTCTGCAATTCGGCGTACCACATGGGGATGCTCCCGCCCCAGACACTGCCTTCGATATCGATGCCGCCCGACGAGCCCTTCGGCAGGTTCTCATATCGCAGGGCCACCTCGTAGCCGTCCGAACGATCCGTCCCCTCGCTGGAATCGTAGGGGGCCTCGGCCAAAGGGGTTCCATCTGGTCGCCACCATCGGTCGGTGCCAGTCCTGCGCGCCCCGATCAGCTCGATCGTGCCGCCAGAGGGCAGGGCTACTTTGAAGGACTGATTCTCACTAACCACGGCGCTGGAAGCCATTGGCAACTCGCGTTGTTTGTCGACAACCGCGGCTTGGCTGGGTTCGGTCGTGACAACCTCCACTTTCTGCCGCTCGCCGGGGCGTAGGGACACGTTCTTGAACTCGATCCACGTATGGGGACGCGTCTGCAGGTTGAAGCAGTGAATGTCCTTCAGAGGCAGATCGAATTCCCACGCGCAATTCGCGAGCGCCTTGTCTCGCACGCGATTGAAGAAAGACCCGCCGTTACCACCATCCACTGGCGAGTGTTCCTCGCCGTTGAAGTCGACGGCAGTCAGTCGAGCGTCGTATTTTTGTTTTGTGGGATCGCTCGAAGCACAGAACAGGGCAGTGTACACCCGACCGTTCTGCTCGTAGGGCATGGCGGGTCCCACCACCGCGTCGAGGGTCGGACTGAAGCACTTGTGCGAGCTCCAGCCTCCGGAGGAACCCTGACAGAGTATCTCCGTTTCCTCCGTTGCCCACTCTCCGGTCGCCAGGTCCACCCGCACGGTGACCGCTTGGGTTGCGGGGTCCTGGTCCGTGATGAGGTAAGCCATATTCTCTACAGGCTTGCCGGCCTGGTGCGGCATGAGCTTGTCCATCGTCTCGGGGATTGCGCCGCCGCAGCCCCCGCCGTGTGAGTCGACTCGTATGCCGCCCGTTACACCTTCGGGCAGGTTCTCGTAACGCACAGCGAATTCATATGGGTTCTTGTGCTGGGGGTCGCCTTTGCTGGAATCATAGGGAGCCTCAGTCAGAGGCGTCCCGTCAGGTCGCCACCATTGGTCGGTTTCCGGCTTGCGGATTCCAACAAGCTCGATTGTGATGCCGTTGGGCAGAGTGACTTGGAATTCCTGGTCCGACGCGATCTCGCTGGCGGCATCGATCGAGGCCATGGGCAGGATGCAGCAGAGCATCAGGATGGCGACCGCAACCACTGAAGTCCGGCGGAGCCAGGGATGTCGCCAGGTTTTTTTCTGGAGCCACTGGAGGCGGGTCGGGAGCCAGCCGGAGTTCTCGAACAGGCCGAGAAGGCCCAGGCCGGGATCGACCGGTCGGGCGAGCAATGCCCGGCCCGTCGCCAGCAAGGTCTCGCGATAGGCCGCGGTCTCTTCTCTGAGATGTCTCGCGACGGTCGCGTCGCAGCAGAGCTCCCGCAGGTTCTGGACGTGCTTGCGGATCAGCCAGAGCAGGGGGTTGAACCAGTACACGGTTGCCAGGATCATGTAGCCTGCGTGAACGAGCAGGTCGCCGCGTTTGATGTGGGCCAGCTCGTGGAGCAGAATGTGTCGGGTCTCCTGACGCGTGATCGGCAGGCGATCCGCCGGGAAGAGCAGGACAGGCCGGAGCACGCCGAACACCGCCGGACAGCAGACTCTCTCGCTGAAGACGACTCGCGGCACGCGTCTCAATCCGAGTTCCGCAGCGGTCTGTGCGACGAGGCCATCGAACCAGTTCGGCACATCCCGTGGCTGCGATACCGTGTGCTCTTTCGACAGCCGTCGCAGGCGAACGTGCAGACCCGTCGCCAACACCACCACCCCGGCCAGCCAGATGCCCATCGCATATACCGTCCAGGACAACGGCTCGACGCTTGTCCGAACCGGTTGGCCCTGCAAGGGGGGAATCTGTGGGGGATCGGCCGCGAGCGGCTCCGTGCCGAATGGCGTCTGTGCGGTCGAAAGGGCCGTCGGCTCGGCGGACTGCGGTCCCATCACTCGATTGTCGGCAGGGGGGACCTGGGTCTGTATTCCCGCTTCCATGGCCTTCTGCGCCAGCGCCGGGACATGCGATGTCAGGCTCAGCGGCGATGCCAGGGTCGGCGGCAGTATGAGTTTGACGAAGACCAGGAGCCACAACATGTATCGCAATTGCGGCCAGGCCCGTTTGCGGATCAGCCGGTCGATGACGGCGACCACGCCGATCAGGACCGCGGTCTGCCACAGCATGGCCCACTGC
>JBDKRX010000042.1:0-4263 GCA_039683175.1 Phycisphaerales bacterium | reverse complement strand
GCCCCGCCACCTTTGAGCAGTTGGTTCAGTCCCTTCGGTTTGCACCACCCGGCTCCTGATCTGCTGTTTCTGTGCCGGTCCTGCTATGGAGGCGTGGTCCGATTCCGCCAGGCAGATGGGTACATGTCGACACCGTGCGGCATTCACAACCCGATCTCGCCCGAAGCATTCTCAAAGAGAGTGGACGAATGGCATACCAGGGTAAAGAAGGCAACCTTCGTGCATGCCGAGTATGAGGAAACCATGAGCAAGGCCCGGAAGGGCGACCTCGTATACTGCGACCCGCCATACAGCCACACCCAGTCGATCCTCTATGGGGCACAGTCGTTCAGTCTGGAACGACTCTTCGAGGTCATTGCCGCCTGCAAATCTCGGGGCGTGTTCGTCGCGTTAAGCATCGACGGCCAGAAACGTTCAGGCCGGCTCAAATGCGCCCTCCCCCCCGCCGACAGCCTGTTCGAGCGGGAGATACTGCTCGACTGCGGGAGGTCCATGCTCAAGAGGTTCCAGATGAACGGGTTGTCCCTCGAAGACGAGGTCGTCCACGACCGCCTCCTCCTGACCTACTGAGAAAGACAATGCCGTGAGCCCTCCAGACGAAACCAAGCAACGAATCGCATGTCTCTGCCAGAAACACAGGGTGAAGGAGTTGCACACCTTCGGCTCTATGCTGCGGGACGGTTTGAGCCCAGACAGAGATATCAATGTGGCGGTCGTGTTCTCGCGGGCAGGGGTCGCCGGCAGTTTCGATCAGTACTTCGATTTCAAGGCCGAGTTGGAACAATTGCTCGGACAGTCGGTGAATCTGGTATGCGACGCCGCTGTCCGCAACCGCATCTTTCGTCAAGAGATCGACCAGACAAAAGAACTCATCTACGCAGCTTGACCCTCGCAGGCAGTGCATGCCCGTCGATCCACATACGAAGAAGAACGCCAACTTGCGCGCGGAATTTTCCGCCACGGGCTTGGAAATGGCGCATACTTTCTGTAGGGGGAGAGGACGGAGTTGGGGGAATGAATCAAATGACGAAGAACGTTGTCGAGACATCGAGTACGGCGGTGCATGGGCCGCCGGGGTCGCAGCCGGGTGCGGAGGATTCCCGGACCTTGCTGAAGCGGTGCCTGCTGGACACGGTCGCGCCTGCGTTCACGCTGTTGTGCATGGCCGCGTTGACGGTCACCATGATCGTGGTGGTCGTGACCACAGTCGCCCATGCGGGATGGCTGACGCCGCCGACGTACGTGAGCGTCGATCCCTGGTCGAGCCTGTATTCCGATGCAGAGGCGCCTGCAGGCGTCTCGCCCGAAGCGCTGGCCGACGCGGGCACCTTCGCGGCTCAAACGCCGGAATAGGCCGCACGCTTGGCCGCTGAGGATCTGCCTCAGAGGGCAAGCAAGACGCAGCATGGGTGTCTCGCCCGCGCAGGCGGGGGATACCCATGCTACTGCCTGAGGACCGCGTCGGCGCCCAGCCTTGCGGCCCGGCGGCGCTGGCCTTCCTGGAGCAGACGCTTGCGGAGGCGGATCGAGCCCGGGCAGATCTCGACCAGCTCGTCGAACTGCACGTACTCCAGGTGGGCTTCGAGACTCATGATGCGGGCCGGGCGGATGCGAGCGGCGTCATCCTTCGAGGACGTGCGCATGTTCGACATCTGCTTGGCCTTCGTCGCGTTGACGACGATATCGTTGTCCTTGCAGTGCTCGCCGACGACCTGGCCCTCGTAGACCCGATCGCCCGGCCGGACGAAGAAGAAACCCCGCTCGTAGAGGGCGTCGAGCGCGTACGCGGTGACGGTGCCCGTTTCGCTGGCGATCATGACGCCCGCTTGGCGGTCCGGAATCGAACCGCGTATCGGCTCGTACTGCTCGAACGTGTGGTGCATGATCGCCCGGCCCTGCGTGGCGGTCAGGATGCGTGCGTTGAGGCCAAAGAGCCCGCGCGACGGGATCATGAACTCCATGTGGACGTAGTCGCTGGCGCCGTTCTTGCTGTCCATCTTGAGCATTTCGCTGCGGCGGGTGCCGATCAGGCTCATCACGGAGCTCTGGCAATCCGCCGGGCACTCGATGACCAGCCGCTCGATGGGCTCCTGCTTCACACCATCCTTCATTCGGACAATCACCTGCGGCTTGCCCACGCAGACCTCGTACCCCTCGCGACGCATGTTCTCCAGGAGGATGCCCAGGTGCATGAGTCCCCGGCCGGAGACGATGAACTCGTCGGCTGACTGTCCCGACTCGACGCGAAGCGCCACGTTCGTCTGGAGTTCCTTGTCCAACCGGTCCCGCAGTTGCAGCGAGGTGACGTACTTGCCGTCCTGGCCGGCGAAGGGGCCATTGTTGACCTGGAACGTCATGCTCATCGTCGGCTCGTCGATGGCCACAATCGGCAGTGCGCTGGGCTGGTCCGGGCAGGCGACCGTGTCGCCGATATCCACCGGCTCCAGGCCGGCCACGGCACAGATGTCGCCGGCCTCCACCTCATCGGCTCGCTTCTTGCCGAGGTGCTCGTATTCGTACAACTGCACGACCTTCTGCTGCGTGTGGCGACCCTGCTTGTCGATCACGGTCACCGGCTGGCCCTGCACGATCCGCCCGGCGAACACCTTGCCGATGGCGACGCGGCCGACGTAGTCGGAGTACTCCAGCGAGGTGACGAGCATCTGCAGGGGCTGATCCGGATCGACCTTCGGCGCCGGAATCGAGTGGATGATCGCATCATAGACCGGCTTGAGATTCCCATTCGGGCGAGACAAATCCGTCGTGGCCCAGCCTTCTTTGGCGGAGGCGAAGATCACCGGGAAATCCAGGGAGTCGTCGGACGCCTCCAACTCGACGAACAGGTCGAACACCTCGTTGACCACGTCGTCGGGCCGAGAATTGGGGCGATCCACCTTGTTGACGACAAGAATCGGCTTGAGCTTATGGGCCAGGGCCTTGCTCAGCACGAACCGCGTCTGGGGCATCGGCCCGTCGAAGGCATCGACCACGAGCAGGACGCCGTCGGTCATCTTGAGGACCCGCTCCACCTCACCGCCGAAGTCCGCGTGGCCCGGCGTATCGACGATATTGATCTTGTACTCCTGGCCGTCCCGGTCGACGTACTGGATCGCACAGTTCTTGCTCAGGATCGTAATGCCGCGTTCCCGTTCGAGCGGGTTGGAGTCCATAATCAGGTTGTGCTCGGCGCCGGCCAGCTTGTCCAACTCCTCTTCGCGGAACGTGCCCGACTGATAGAGAAGCCGATCCACCAGCGTTGTCTTGCCGTGATCAACGTGTGCGATAATCGCCACGTTACGTATCATCTGTGCGTACATTTTATTCCTTCGAGTCAACTTATCAGGGAAGCCGTGATACCTGCAACCGCGCATACGCAATACTGGATGCGGCGTTGCCCTGTTCACGCGCCGTGAGGGGCCTTGTATCCCCGGCCGATTCTGAACCAAGTTAGCCCATGATTATACACTCCCGCGTCCAGAATGCAACGACAATCGTTGCGGCAATTCACTGGGGGCAGGCCCACACAACCCCTGGACGACACGGACGGCACGCCTCCGGCGTCGCCCCGCCCACCCCCTCAGATCGCCGAAAACGTCGGCCCGGCAAGAGCTTATGAGCAATTTGACTATTTTTAGCATTTTACCCATTTTCACACTTGACACTTACTACGTTTGTAGTAAACTGTGCTATACTTGTAGTAAGGAGATCCATCGATGAAACTCACAGACGCGGAATGGCAAGTGATGAATTGCCTCTGGGAGAAACACCCGGCGACGGCGCGAGGGATCGCCGGGCGGCTTCCCCCCCAGGTCAAATGGGCGTACACAACGATCCGCACCCTGCTGGCCAGGCTCATCGAGAAAGGGGCAGTCCGAGAGTACAAGGAGGGCAACACCAGCCTGTACGAGCCCATTCTGACCCGCGAAAATGCCCGCCGCAGCGCGCTGAAGACCCTGGTAGACCATGCATTCGACGGCGCGTACGGCCCCCTGATGCACTTTCTGGTCAATGATCCGAACCTGACGCCGAAGCAGCGTCAGGCCCTGGAAGAAGCACTCAAAGAGCAACCTGAGAAACGAGGAGGGAAAGAAAATGACAGAGACAATCAATAGAATCGCAGGCGTCTGGCTCGACTGGCAGTGGGCCATGCTGTGGCAGACCGCGGTCCTGATCGGCGTGGTCGCCGTCATCGACCGGCTGATCCGCAAACGGGCCTGGCCGCAATTGCGATACATGTTGTGGCTCCTGGTCTTCGTCAAACTC
>JBDKRX010000041.1:0-31434 GCA_039683175.1 Phycisphaerales bacterium | reverse complement strand
GCGACGTTCGATCCGCCCATGACGTGCTGCTTGACTCTCGCGATGGCGGAGATGATGACGTCGTTGGTGCTCATGCCCCGCACGATCTCGAACGTTTCGAGCACGGGCACGCCCGCTTCCAGCAGGGTGGCGATGGTCCTGCAGAACGTGGCGACGAACGCCTCGGAGAACAGCTTGCCGAACAGGGGCAGCCGCAGGACCACCTGGCTCAGGAGCCGATGGCCGCTCTTGGTTTTCGACAATGTGATGGACCCGAAGACCAGGCCGGCGACGACGACCACCACGTACAGCGAGTTCTGGCACAGGAAGCTGTAGAATCCCATGAACGCGCGGGTGAACGCGGGCAGCCTGCCTCCGATTTGCGCGAAAATCATCTGAAATCGCGGCACGATCAGCGTCATGACGCCGATCACGATCACGGTAATCAGGGACAGGACGAAGATCGGATACGCAATGGCGCTGCGGACCTTCTTGGCGATGCGGTCGCGGCTATCGAAGTACTCCGCCAGCGTCCGCAGGGCCTGGCCCAGGTCGCCGCTCGTCTCGCCCGCGATCACGATGGCCAAGGCAAGCCGATTGAATACATGGGGGAAATCGCTCAGCCCGTCGGAGAGGAGCTTGCCTTCGCTGACTTTCGTGAGGGTCTGCTGCAGGATGTGGCGCAGTTGCAGATTATCGGTGTCTTCGGCGATGATCTCCAGCGCCGTCGTAATGGCCAGGCCGCCTTCGAGCATCGTGCTCAACTGCCAGGACATGGCCCCCAGGTCGGCGGACCGAACCTTGCTGCGGTGCACCGCTTTTCGCTTCGTGGCGCCTCGGCCCAGTGTTTCGCGAACGTCGATGGGCGTCAGATGTCTCTGACGCAGGGTTTCCAGGGCCTCGTTCGCGGAGTTGGCTGCCAACAGCCCCTCGCGTCGCGAGCCTGTGCGATCTCGGGCAGTGTACGTATAACTTCTCATTACTCACCAGTCATTGGGATGTTTGATTTATGATGTGTGATTTATGATTTGAAGAAGAATCGCCTGCCGAAGGGCGATAGCCCCAAATCAACAATCAAAGATCGTAAATCAAAAATCCTCCTATCCTTCTCCCATGGATGCCACTCGGATGACTTCATCGGCGGTCGTCAGCCCATGCAGAACGGCCTGCACTCCGCTGTCGACGAGGTCCCCATAGCCTTTGCTTCGCACGGCCTCCTTGATCTGTGCCTCGCTCTGGCCGGCGATGATCCGTTCGCCGATGTCCTCGTCCACGACGAGGAACTCGAAGATGGGCAGCCTTCCGTGATAGCCCGTGTTGCCGCAAATGGGACAGCCTTTGCCCCGGTGGAACGTCGCCCCTGCGGTCTTTCCGCGATCGATTCGCAGGCGTTCGAGGACTTCCTGGTCCGGCTCCACTCGCTCCTTGCAGTTCTCGCAGATTCTTCGCACGAGTCTCTGCGCCACGATCATATTCAGCGTCGATGCCAGCAAATACCGCTCGATTCCCATGTACGCCAGCCGGCTGATCGCGCTGGGCGCGTCGTTCGTGTGGAATGTGCTGAGGACGAGATGGCCGGTCAGCGAGGCCTTGATGGCGATCTCGACGGTCTCCCGGTCCCGGATTTCCCCGATCAGGATGATGTCCGGGTCCTGCCTCAGGATCGCGCGGAGGCTCATGCCAAAATCCAACCCGATCTCCGGTTTCACCTGGATCTGGTTGATGCCCCCCAGGCGGTATTCGACAGGGTCTTCCACCGTGGTGATATTGACCCCGGGGTCCTTGAGGTAGTTCAACGCGGCGTAGAGCGTCGTGCTCTTGCCGCTGCCGGTCGGACCTGTGACGATGATGATGCCGTGGGGCCGCGACAGCATGGATTTCAGCTCGATCAACGCGCCCGGCTCGATGCCGAGCCGATTCAGGTCGTGGCTGACCGCTGCGGTGTCGAGGATTCGCATGACCACCTTCTCCCCGTAGATGGTGGGGATGGTCGAGACGCGCACGTCGATCTCGCGTCCAGCGGTCCGGATTCGCAGGCGCCCGTCCTGCGGGAGCCGGCGCTCTGCGATGTTCATCTGGGCCAGAATCTTGACCCGGGCGACCACCGCCGCGTGCATCCTCTTGGAGGGCGGCACAACCTCGCGGAGGACGCCGTCCACGCGGATGCGCACCTCGGTCGATTCGGCCTGCGGCTCGATATGCACGTCGCTGGCCCGGTTCTTGACCGCCTGCCTGAGCAGCAGATCGACGAAACGAATGACCGGCGCCTGGTTGGCCGCCTCCTCGCCGCCGGTTTCCGCATCGGGGCGGTCCTCCACGGCCAGGTTTGCGGCGATCTCCTCATCAGCGTCATTTTCGGTCGCGACGAGGTCGCGGAGCTGACGTTCCTCGATGTCCGAGCCGTGGTAGATCGTCTCGATCGCCCGACGGATCTCCCCGGGAGCGCTGATGACGGGCTTGATCGGCCGCTGCATTTTCAGCATGACGGTGTCGATGGCCACCACGTCGAGCGGATCAGCCATCGCGGTCACCAGCTTGCCGTCCTCCTCGCGCAAGGCCAGCAGACAGAACCGCTTGGCGATGCTCTCCGGCAGTCCCCTCGCGACCTTCAGATCGATCTTCGAGTGATCGTCCAGGCCGAGGTATTCCATACGCAAATGCTCGGCCAGGACCGTGCTGAGGGTCAGATCGTCGAGGATGCGGCGTCGAATGAGCACTTCGCCTATGCGGCCGCCTTTCTCCCGCTGCTCGCCGAGCGCCTGGAGCAGCTCGTCCTGCGTGATCATGCCCTTGTTCACGAGCAACTCGCCGAAATGGTGGCGCTCGTTGATTTCCAACGCTGAGGGACTTCGCGATGTCGTTTTCATGTCATGACCGAGATCCTATACCTTCGATAGAGCATACGGATCGAATTCGATCCCTCGAACAGAGACTCCGGATGCGATCGCAGCATCCCTTCCGGCCGGCCACTGCGATTGTTTCTATGGCCAGAGGGCCTCTGTTCACCGCCCCTATCGGTTATATCGAGGGGTGCCTTTAGCAGACGTGGGCAGGCGGTGGCAGATGGGACGGCGTGGCCGCACGCCGAGGTGGGCGCAAAAAAAAGAGGGGCCGCAAGCGTTGCTTGCCGGCCCCTCGATGGAATCCTATCGGTACGCCTACAACATCCTGCGTCGGCGCGACCAACTGACAAGGGAAAGGCCCAAGGAGCCAAGCAGCAAGGCCCCAGGTGCCGGCACGACCGGGACGCCGTAGTCCTGGTAGCCGTCGCTGGTCAGAGCCAGCATGGGCGTGTACTCCGTCAGGTCCGGAAGTGCGTTCAGCAGATTCTGCGCCTCCGCCCTGACGCTCGCGGTATTGAGCACGAATTCGCCGGTCAGAAAGTCACCGTCGTCCATAATCTCCCAAATAGTGACCTGAGCAACGCACGCATCGAGTCCTGTCTGGGTGGAATTCTTCCACCACGACCAGACCTTCATGATGTCCATCGCATTGGCCTCTCCCATCGCAGGCGCTGGCACGGGGGCATCCTCCAACGCGGCCACGGTGTACAATTGAGGGGCCGTCGAGCTCCGTTCGTGGGTGCTGATGCAGAATGATGCCATCGACACGCCGTCCACTTTGAGGTTCTGGAAGCCGGCGAACGTCGTACCGCTGAATCCCGGCACGGTGATGTTGACCCAGTCGCCGGGGTTGGTGTTGGTATAGACGACCTCGACGGTGTCGCCGATCTGTAGCGTCGGACCCGCCATTGCCGAACCCGCCGTCAGCAAACAAGCCAACAGCACACACAAATTGATCTTCGTCATTTTCATCACCTCCCACATAGAATGTTGTCATTTGAAGTCGAATGACTTCGACGATTTCTCCGGCCTACTCAGCCACTTCAAGCTGCTTGATTTTGCGTCCGGCAAGACTTCCTGCCTCTCGTGATTCTACAACCTTCTGAGACAATCCCCCTGCCGTGTGCCCGCTGCCATCCTATAGCGATATTACAGAAGTGAGTATATCCGATTGAGACGCTGCTGTCAAGAATAGAAAAGCGAATCGCAGACCCCGTCGGTCGAGGACGCCCGGTTGTCGGGGTTCCCAGGTTCGCCCGACCGCTATTATCGGAATCGCCGAGTTGACGCAGTAAAGACAAATTGATTTCACCTTGATTTTTTTGGGGGGCTGGCAGGCATTCTGAGGTGTGTGGAAACACAGATCCAGGGGCTCGTGGGCGGGTCCACCGGGAATCGAGCGATCAGAGGATGTTGGTCAGCATGCACGCTCCGAGGACCGCCGCGGAAAGCACCAGAAGAACAAAGGCGGAGAACAGGGCGATCGTTATGGGACGGTCCTGGGTCAACCCGGCCCAGAACCATTCTCGCAGTGCGAGGGTCTGTCGCTCGGGCACGGCTTCGGGCCTGGCCCGCTTCTTTGCCGTGCGGCGACCTTTCGACGACAAGGGCTGCCTCTCGCTGCGGCGAGAGGTCGGTTCCCGCGTGGGGATTTCGTCCGTGAAGTCCCGGTCCTTCCGGCCGGGGCGTCCGGCTGCCGGACGCACGACGTTGTTATCGGGAATCTGTGAGACGCCGACCACGGGGCGACCGGGCTGTATGGGGCCGGACCTGTCGTCACGCTGTGAGGGGAAAGGGACGGCGATGCGCTGTGTCTGCGCCCGACTTTGGCGCTCGTCCCGCCGGTTGCTCGCCGCGACGATCGCGGCGACGTCGGCTGTTTTCAACAGTCTGTGGGGTCCGTCGCGGAACTCGTGGAGAATCCCCTTTCTCAGCAGAGTCTCGACCTGCTCCTGCGTCGTGTCGAGGCGCTCGGCCGCCTCCTTGAGCGTGCAGAACCTGCGAACCATCGTGTTGCTCATGCCTGTTGCCTCTGTTCGGACTGTCATCACTCGATTCTTGGGGATTCCGGGATTGCCGAAGAACCGCCTTGATTTCTTCGGTGGTTTCGGGGTCGAGCTATACAGAAAACGGGTGGACTGCCGTCACGCCGCTTCGTTGCGGCTGCGATGGCGACGTTCGAGTCGAGGAAGTCCCCGGGTCTTATCGGACGGTCGGCCGTTGTCTCGCGGAGTCCCGCAGCGGTCTACGACACGCTGCGCCTGACGCATATCGGTCCCAGAGAAACCAGCTTCAATCCGTCGCGCCAACGGTCGATAATCCCTGCGATGGATTTGGACAGACTGCGCGCGATCGCGTCTGACGGGTGTCGTGCCGGCTGAAGTTGACAGGCGGCCGGGCCGGTGATAAGATGCTGCCTTCAAGCTTGTTTGCGGTTGGCCTTCGGGCAGGCTGCCCAACGCAGGGAGGTGCGTCGGAGAACCCGGCCCCTATCGGGTGTGGTGGCCTTGACTGGTTCAGCCGGGAGCATTGGGGGCGGGTGAGACAGCGGCACTGACGCCGGTGAGATCAGGCGGATATCGCGCGTTGCATGGGGTCAGGGTATCCAGGCAGTCCTCGGGTGAGGGCTGTGAACACTTGTGGGCCGGGATTTATGTTGAGTGTTCGTATAGACGGTCGCGAGGTGGAGCTGACGCCGGCCTCTCTGGCAAGGCTTGTGTTCGATGGCAGGGTGGACCGCCACAGTCCGTCGAAGACGCCGGGCACGACGGCCGAGAGGACGCTGGAGCAGTGTCTTGAACCACCGCATTGCGAGGCACTGAGCGATGAGCTGCTTTGCCGGCTGCGATCGATGTACGCCTCCCAAACGCCCGCCGTCGATATCCACGTGCTCTGCGAGCAGGTGGAACGTCTGTGTCAGTGGCGATGGACGAGTCCGCACGTCGCCAGCCGGTTCTTCTGGGCGGCTGCCTGGCTCAACGACGTGATGGATCGTCTCGAAACCGCCGCGGAGTTCTACAACGCGTTCCTTCAGACACCGTGCCGGGAAGGCCACCTGCGTCTGTTGGCCTACAACAACCGGGCCGTGCTGCGTATCCGTCTTGGCCGGCTCGAAGGGGTCCTGGACCTGCTGCGAGCGGCGGTCCCGGATTCCGCAACACAGGCGGACGAGGAGCGATCGGGAATGAATTCCGCCGCGGCGGACCTGCCGTTCACCGGATTGCCGGCGGCATGCTTCAACCTTCTGAATCTCATCAACGTCTCGCTCGGCTCCGGACACCTGACACAGGCGGTGGACGAGGAATTGGCGGATTTCTTCTCGCAATTGCCCGAGGAGGTGAGGACCACGTGGCTTGGGAGAGAGATCCCGGAAGCGGGTGATGGCCAGGCCGAAGGACCGGACCTCACGATTCTTCGCGATTCGACCCATAGACGTCTCAACAGACTGACTACTCGTCTGGCGGCATGCGCAAGCGAACTCGCCGCCGGTGAGTCGACTTCGACGGCAGGCCGGTTGTCCTCTGCTGCGTCGCAGTTGGTCCTGTGGGAGTCTCGCTCCGACGGCGACGGCCTCGCCGCCGAGGCAGACCGGTCGATGCAGGGGGCCTATGGCCATTGCGCCGAAGCAGCGAGCCTGCTCCTGAGTGAAGACATCCCGTCTTCTCTGACGAGAATCGAGAGTCCGCTGGCGCGGGCCGAGCAGTCGGTGCGGGAGGATCTGGCGAACATCGAGGGCCGTCTGATCCTGGGCCAGTATGATCTCGTGAAGTCGCGGTTGCAGGTACAGCGACGAATCCTGTCGTCGCTCAGCCGTCGGGGGCGGCTTGCCGGCCTGATCGCTCGCATCGACGTCCAGCTCGAGCGAGTCGATTACGTGCAGTCGCAAAGCGAGCAACTCGATCTCCAGAGGACATGCGCCGGATTGATTTCCGGGGTCGAGCAATTCGGCAGGTCGATCGACCTGTGCCGAGCCGAGCGGGATTACGACGACCTGGTGGGCAGGATTCGCCGCGTCAGGTCCGGCCTGGAGCCGCAAACCAGCAACGAAGTGTCGGTTCTCCTCGACGAACTGACGGCTCGTCTGGATCGTCACCTCCGCAGGTTGAGACGGCTGGAGATCCGCCGGACAATTCGCAGTCCGTGGCGTTTCCTGCGGCGCAACTGGCCTGCGGATTGGGCCAGCCCGGTCCCGGAGTCGGTCTACCAGGCTCTGGCCCAGTGCCGGTTGAGCGACCCGCAGTGTTGCGTCGAGGATTGGCCCGCTCTCAAAGACCGGCTCGACAGTCACCAGGGACAGTACCATCTGCATAGGGTGTTTGCCCTCCTGCAGGCGGGGCAGGTCTCCTGGAACTCGGTGGACGAGGACTTGATGAAGGCGTTGGTTCTGAAGCCGGACCTGTGGTGGACGGCGGCCCCGTTGTTCGGGCTGTTCGGCCCGTCGGACGAGCACGATCCGCGCGAGTCAGCCGCAAGCGTCCAGATGGCGATGCATGCCTCGGCGAGCCTTCTGTTCGATGGAACGCCGCAGGGATCGCATGGCCCGCAAGGTACTGGGCACGACGGGCCCATGCATCGAGCCGGCGAGTTGCTCGGGTGCGTCTTCGGGCGAATGGAAGGTCCGGCAGACCGTTGTGTCGAGTTGTGGCGATGCGTGGCGGCCACGCTGGCTCCCGTTCTGGAAAGGGAGGACCTCGCTGCCATCGCCCAGGTCAGGACCTTGGCCGAGCGATGTCTTGACTGTTGGCCGATTGCGATGGTTGGACTCCCGGGGCGTGCGGATCCTCGCAACCCGGTGCGTGTGTTTCTGGAATCCTGTGAGAAGACCCGGCGCCTGATCGAGGCCCGGCAGCAGCTCAATGCCAGTCCTGTGCTCTGGCAGGAGGCGAAGACCTGCTACAGCGACCTCCTGCATCTCGGGCTTGACACGCGCGATCAGCTCCGGCGGGCCGCAACGGGGTTCTATCTTGCCGCTTGTCACGAGGAGGATGCCCCACACGTGCAGAGACACGTGCTGGCCGGCCTGGAGGCCTGGGTGGACAACGGATCGCGAGAGAATGCCTGCCTGGTGCGAGAACACGACGTCGTTCAGGAGATCATGCGATTGAGGGCGGAGATTTCCGCAAGATGACATGGATATGTTGCTGCTGAAGACAATGTTGATCGGAGCGTTGCTCTCGGCCCAGAGCGCCGAGCCGGCGGGCTCCCCAAGGATCCCTGACCGACCCGAGCCATGCTACGTGGTCGTCGCCATCGACATCTCCGGGAACATGGAGAGCAGTGATGCCGCCGCGCCGGATGCGGCGGGCAGACGCCAGACCCTGCGAGATGATGGGCAGTTGGTCTTTCTCCAGTTGCTGCCGTTTCTGCGGTCCGATCTCTACGTCGGCGTCGCTCATTTCTCGGACAAGGTCCGCTATGCGCTGCCGAGCGCCCAGACCGGCCACCTGCTGCCCTGGGGGCAGACATTCCTCACGGAGTCGGCCTGTCGCAACATGGTGCGGTCCGTGGAGTTTCAAGGCGCCTTTCGAGCGGACATTGCCGAGAGCATGAGCTGGGCCGCGAGTCGGATCGAGGCCGCTCGCAAGCAATACGGCCCGGGTTCGGGCAAGTTGATCGTGCTGACCAACGGGGCCCCACGCGACAGCGCGCGGGAATTGGATCGCGGCCGCGGTCCGCTGCTGGCCATGGCCAAACGCGTTGCCGAGCAGCGAATCGAGGTGTACCCTGTCCTGATCGACCGCGCATCAGTCCAGTCCGCCGGCAGGCAACCGCGACTCTCCGCCGACGAGATTGCCGCCGAGGATTTGATGCACTCCGTCGCTTCGGCGACAGGCGGCAAAGCCTATCGACTCGCATCGGATTTCGGCTTTGCCGATATCCTGATGGACGCCTTCGGTCTTGGGATGCGGGTCCGTGACGATCTGCTCGTCGGTCGGTACGACTGGGCCGTCGTCGCGGTAGGAGAGCCGGTGAAATCGGCTGTGGTGGAACCGACCGGTGGACCCGATAAAGCCCTTCGCGCCCTGACGATGGACAGCAGCATGGAGGCCACCTCGGGGATTCGGGCCAACGTGATCGTGTCGCCGGGGTATCAGACGACCGTCGTGCGGCGTCCCGACGCCGGCGATCTGGTCAGTCGTTTCTGGCAGGGCAAGTGGACGTTGGGCTCGTCGGACGCAAAGACACAGCCCGCGGTCCGCATCTATCGGATCCCTGATTTCCTGGTGCAGTTGGAACTCAAGCCCGAGCTGCCCTGGTGGCTGCACGAGCAGGTGCAGGTGAAGGCGCGTCTTCTGGAGCGACACAAGAAGGGGCCGGACTCGCGCGTGGCAACGTCCGGTGCAGATGCGGACAGGTTGTCCGTTCGTGTCCAGGCGAATTCCGCGGACAAAGCAGATTCCGTTGTGGTGAGTCTGGGCCATTGGATCGAGCCGGCGCGATTGTACGAAACGGAGCCCTTCACGATAGGAAGGGCGGGCCTGTACAAGCTCGGCTGCGAACTGCGGCACGCGATCGGCGACGCGAATGTGCCGATCCTGCAGTTGACGAACGACGTGTACGTGCATTCGGAATGTGTGGGCATCAGCATTGTGGATGCTGCAACGAATGCGGTGCTGCAGGAGGTGCCGCCGACGCCGGGGGCAACGGTCAATATCGACATGCCTGGCGGCCGGGACGTCTATTTCCGGATTTCCGGCAAGGGGGAGTTCAAGGTCGAGCCGCTTTCCGGCGTGCTGCGCCTGTCGCCGCTGTCGCAAACCGACTGGCCGTTGCGCAAGGACGACCAGGGCAGTCTGCTGGCCGGTCCCATTCGCCTCATCGAGCGCGAAGAGCAGCTCGTCGCCTGGGCCGAGCTGGAGGTCCGGACGCACGTGGGAATCCGCCGGATTCTCCTTCCGCGATTCGATCTGGTCTACCAGCCGGCGCCGATGCGAATCGAGTGCAGGTTCACCGATTCGCGAGAAGCGCTGTGGGTGGGCGAGATTCACAAACAGCCGGTGGTGATCTCGGCGTTCCCTGTTTTCGAGCGGTTCCGGGATGCGACCCTGCGTCTGTTCCCAGGGCGGCTGCCCCAGACGCGGATTCGAACGGTGGACATGCGTTCCGGCGTGACCCAGGAGGCGGGACCTGATACCCGCGTGCTCGAGCCGCCACAGGCGGGAGGCTATGAAGGCAGGACCGTCACGGCGACCTACTTCGTAGAGTCGGCAATCCCGATCCCCTCGGCGGACAAATGCGAGATCGACGTCGGTCCGGCCATGGCAAACCTCCAGGGGACGACGAAGACCTATGCTATCGTCGATCCGGTTGCGCAAGGGCTTTTCAAGTGGACCGTGACACAACCGGGACAACCCCTGGCGCGACAGGGACAGATTTCCGAAGCCCTGTTCTGTGGCGAGCCGATTCAGTTTCATGCCGAGTGGCGGGCGGATCAGAACGTCTCTGCAGTTCGCTTCGAGATTCCACAGACGGACTCGAACGAACCGGTGCTGGTGGATTTGCCCGTGACCGCCGGAACCAGCAAGGCAGACACCGAGCAGATGCTCACCGGCCTGAGCCGGGGACAGACGGTTCCGGTCTACGTCCACGTGACGATGCAGCCCTCCGGCGCGGATCACGTCCTGCAGGTCAAGCTCCAAGGCGGGCAGTTCCGCGCAGAGGATCGCCGGGTGACCCTGGAGGACCTGAAGGTGGGCGAGGGCGCCCTGATGGACATGACGGCCTACACGTGGGAGCCGGTCGAGATCCCGCTGCGGGCGGTGTTCTCCGGCTATACCGCCACCGACCCCCGGCACAACGCCTCGGTGGACCAGTTCAAGAAATCCTGCGTCGTGACGGTCACGGCCAAGGCCGGCGACGTGAGGAACGTGTCGGAGACGATCGAATGGACCTCGGTGACCCCGGCCGAAGGGCCCGACCGCCGGTGCGAGCTGATCGGACACGCCACCTACATGCCTGACGCCCCCGGCAGGGCGACCGTCGAGCTGACCGCGGAAACCCCGGCTGTGCAGGGCGCAAGCAAGTCGTCGCCTCGTCGCGTCTCGGCGCATCTCCTCGCGAAGTTGCCGCGACTGGCTGTCACGATTCGCAAGCTCACCGCCACGGCTGAGGAGTCCGTCTTCGACTCTCGCCGGTGGATCACGGGCGAGGGCGGTGTCTCCGCTCTGCTGACGCGATTCTCCGCCCGGTTGCGGGTGGAGGTCCGCAGCAGCGACTGGGCGGCCACGGGGCAGTCGCGACCGTGGCGAACCGCAATCCGTGTGCTCCGGCGTCCCAGCGCGAACGCCGAGTGGATCACCGAGTTCTCCGATACAGGCGAACTGACGGGCGAGGGTACGTTCCTGCGAGAGGTCCAGATCGCCGCCAACGGCGAGTACATCCTGGAAGTGACGGGAACCGATCCGCAGTCGGGACGGCGGACGGCGTTCCTCCAAACGCCGGTCGTTGCGTTGATCCAGCCGCACGAAATCAAACCGACGGCGGTTCCGCCCGCGTGGCTGACTTCGCGGGTTCGGCAGTGGCCCTTTGAATATCAGGTGACGCTCCACCAGGAGCCCGGCGACGGCGGCCAGCCGCAGGCCGTGGCGTTTCAGCTTCAATTGCCGGGGCAGACAGAGACCTGGCTGGAAGGGACCTCCACGGTCCTGTCGCAGACCTCCGAGGCTCGGCAGCTTCTGGTCAAGGCCCCACGGTTCCTGCCTGCGGCGCAGGGGCTGCGCGACGGCGTCGTGCAATTCAAGCTTTCCTCGCAGGGACTCGACCTGCTCCGTTGGGATTGTCCCGACATTCGGGTGATCCCGCCCGTCCTGGAACGGCTGGCGATCAGCCATCGAAGCAACGCCAATTCGATTGCCCTGACGGGTGCGGAGATGGTTTTCGATGGATCGGCCGAGCTTTGGGTCCGTCCCCAATTCCGGGCGGCGCCCGAGCTGGAGGGCCGATGGATTCCATCGGAATCGACTGTCTTCTTGTGGCGCCATCGGACCGGCGAGACCGCCGGCAGCCAGGTGGATGCCCGCACGCTGGAGAGTCTGCAGGACCAGGCGGCGGCCCGGACAGCCGGGTCGAGCATCAAGGTATTCAAGGTTGAGAATCCGGGATCGAATCGCGCCGTGAGAGTGATGCCTCGACGCGCCGGCCTGCAACTCGTGGGCTGGCCGAGGCGCCCTGCGCGCGAGCAATACTCCATGGTTGCGTCGGTCGTCTATCGGTCGCAGGAGGCCGCTGCGGGAGAGACGCCGGCCGACCGCGTGGTTGCCGAATGGAGCGATCTGCACACGGTGCAACTGGACATGCCCTGGGTGGTTCCGTTGTGCTGGTGGCCGGTCGCAGCATTCCTTGTCATCGCCATCCTTGCGACGGTGCTCAAGTTGTTTGTTCCCAGTCCGAGCCGACTGGCCCTGGACATGAGGCTGGAGGAGAACATTGCCGTGGTGGAGCCGACCCGGTTCGACAATCCCGTTCTCGTCGATCTGCAGGAGACCTCCCTGGCGAAAGACATGCAGTTGTACACGCGGTATCTGCGGAGCCGCTGGAATGGGAGCCCGGCGGCGTTGATCGCGGGTCCGATCCGGGTCTTCTTCCGGCGTGCGTTGTATCCGCGTCGCTGGGCCTGGACGGCCGTGATCCCGAGGGTTCGGGGCGATGCCCGGTCCGTCCGCACGGGCCTGATGTGCGTGTGGACCGGCCTGGGCGCGCGGAGCGGGCGGGTGTGGTCGTGCCAGGATGGCTCGCTGGCTTTGCCGCCCGAGGGGCAGGTCAAGACCGTGCACCTCGACCTTCCGTACCGCGTGGACAACGTCAATCGAACGATGCGCGTCGCCATCCGGATCGGGAGGATGGCCCGCAGGGAAACGTAGGACATGAACACATAGGGTGGGCGCTGCCCGCCGTCTCCGGATTGGATAGTTAGGGGTCCGGAGGGTGAATGTGTTGAGAGAGTAGAGGAATATAGAATGCGACTGAGCAATAGTCCAATCGTCGTACGGCCGACGCTGATCGTCGGGCTGGGCGGCACCGGAGGCCTGGTCTGCCAGTGGGCGGAGCACTACATCCGCGAGCTGTTCGGGCACGTCCCGTCCTTCATCCGCTTTCTGAAACTGGATACGGATGCGTCGGATGACGGAGGGCCGCCGGAAGGGATTCTGTCCGACTTCATCAACCTGTTTCATTACGTCGATGTCGGCGAGGTGGTCCGCGACAACGCGAGTTTCCCCGAATTCCATCCGCATCTGGACTGGATGCGAGGGTTCCGCGAGGACGCGACGTTCGCCGACTACGGGTGCCAGGGCATTCCGCGGCTTGGCCGACTTGTTTTCTTCGAGTTGCGGGAGACCGTGATTCACGAGGCGGTCGCGACGCGATTCAGCAGTCTTCGGACGAGCACGCAGCAGCTCGTGGAGGAGCAGCCGGACCAGTTTGTTCTGGCCGCCGACGGCGCCCCGGCGGTGCACATCGCCAGCAGCGTTTGCGGCGGGACCGGCGCGGGCATGCTCATCGACATGGCCTACAACCTTCGCTGGTGGTCGCGTGAGTCGTTCCCGAAGCCGGCCGAGGTCATCGGCCATCTGTTGCTGCCCGACGCATTCCGGGTTGATCCGATGCTCAGGCCCAAGCTGGAGGCCACGGCCAGCGCCACGCTGGACCAGATCGAGTTCCTCAGCGACGAGCGCAGGCCGGACATTCGTGTCCGGTACCGCAGCGATCGCGCGGGCGAGGACTGTTTCCGCCGCGACACGGCGCCGTTCAACTTCCTGTACCTGCTCAACGGCCAGGTCGACATGGGCAGCGGCGACCGCAAGCACCTGGTCCGGCTCATCGCCCGTGTGATGCGTGCGATGGCGTTCGAGCCCCTCGGCCAGCAGGTCCGATCCGACGCCAACAACAAGCTTGCCGAAATCCTGCCCCAGAGGGACCCGGTGAACAACCATCGCCAGTGTTTCTCCAGCTACGGCCTGTGGTGCGGGACGCCCGGTCACAGACGCGCGAACATCGAATCACGAATCCTCAGCGAACTGGAAACCCTCGGCGAGGACCGACAACAGGCTCGCGCCGATTACCGACCGGAGGTGCAGACGCGAATCGCGACGGTTCTCGGCGCGTCTCCCGCGGTCAATGAGTTCATCCGGCCGGCGGTGCCCTTCGCCTGGGACCCGCCCGGCAGGGGGACGTCCCAGGAGGTCGTGTCCAACGTCTTGCAGAGTGTCCGACGATACATCGAGAGTTCCGTTCTGCCCGCGGCGCGCAAGGAAGGGGAGAGAATCCAGGATCCGAACCAGCCCATCGCCAGTCTGCTGGAAGCAGCCGACGAGATGTTCGGCCGGGATTTCTTCAACGCCGATCGCCTTAAGCCCGTCAACCAGATCGGTGCGTGCCTGGACGCATGGGTGGAAGGCATCGAGACTCTGTTGGGCCACAGGCAGACCGCGGCGACGCCCAAGGTCAACGCGGTTGTTACGGAGATTCTGGGCGCCATTCGACAGAGCCTGGAGAGCCTGGAACAGCGGGTGCCTCCGCTGTCCTGGACGAGCTCCGACATCGCGCCCCTCGTGGGCGAAGCGATGGATGTCCGGTGGGCGACCTGTGCCGAGGCATTGCTCCATGAGAATGCCGTCGGAGCGATCAAGACGACGCTGCGGGTGTTCTCGATCCGAAAGCAGGCCATGGAGGCCCTGATCGAGCTGGCCTGGCAGCGCCGGTCGAGTGGCGAACGCGGACTGAACACGCCGGGACGGTCGAACGGCACGCCTCGCCTGGCGGATTTCTTCACGACGCCTCTGTGCGCGTCGCTGGAATCCACGAACGCGCTGGACAACGTCTCGGCGAGAGACCTGCGTCAAAGCCTGATCAAGCCGGTGCTGTTCGGGACGGTTCTGTCCATCCGCGAGGTCAAACCCGAGTTGGCGGACGTTCGCGCGGTGGAAGAGCGGCTCGTGCAGAACCTGGGCCAGTTGGCTGCCGAGATGAAACGCTTCCTCCGGGACATCGAGAACCATGGGTGGGAGGTGTTCCGCAACGGTCTGGCGGAGCATCAGGCGACGAACGAGCACCCGTACTACCGGAGCATCTGCGAGATCTGGAGGCTGGCGGAGCCGAAGATCGACCTGTCGAAATCCCGCAAGTACGCGGCGCCGCTCGATGTCACCGTTGCCCAGCAGGTGCCCAGCTCCTGCGTCCCGCAACTGCTGACGCACAACTGCGAGATGAGTCTGCGGGAAGCGGGCGTGGACGAGAATTTCCGGCATATCACCGGGGAATGGCTCCAGATCCTGCGTCTTCGGTACGGCTTCTGCCTCGAAGCGATCAGCCGGTACAGCAAGTATGCGGCGGCCACCGACGAGTACGTCAAGCGGATGGGATTCGAGTTCTCCGACCTCTGGCTGGACAAGAGCTGGTACGTCTCCTTTCAGCACTCGCTGGCGGAATGGCGGAGCCAGGCGGGACCCCAGAAGGACACCATGGAACGCCGGACCTACGAAGCCAATGCCGCCAAGGCGGGCTCGCTGCGGAAGCTGCTCGATTCGGTGAGCGAGCGGCTGCGCCAGCGGATGCGTTCGGTGACGGATTCCGAAGTCGGCATCCGGATGGCCGAGTTGCACGGAGGAACGAGTTCGCGGATCGACCTGATCCTGCACGGTCTTCCGCTTGTGGATTCCGACGCGGTTCGGCAGGGGTTGGGCCGCTGCCTGGCGCTCATGGATACGCTGATCCAGAATATGGACCAGTGCAGCGCCGGTCTGCCCGAGAAGGAACGGCATGCGGTCACCGACACGCTCGAAGGCTGCCGGAGCGATATCCAGGCCTTTCGAGAAGGGATGTCCAATTGATGATTTACGATTTGCCATTTGCGATTTGTGGTGCGCCGGAGTCTCTACGCGTCCCGGGTGGCCCAAATCGTCAATTGAGAATAGTGAATAGGAAATGGCAGGGAGTTTCGTGAGCGTGAAGAACGGTCAGAAGAAAATGCTGGGGCCATGGCCGACCCTGTTCGTCGGAGTCGGGCCTTGTGCCGAGAGGACATTGGCGGAGTTCTCTCGTCTGGCTCGCCGTCTGACCGTGCGCGTCCAGGGTCCGTTTGGCCTGGTGCTCGCGGACTTTTACTGCGAGGATCTCTTTCAATGCGACTGGCCCTGGGTCCACGATTTCAAGATTCCCGAGTCTTCGGTGCTTCGCGAGCGATCCGAGTTTGTCGGACGCGACGACGCCAAGCTTGTCACGCTGTTGTCGTCCCTGGTGCGTCGCTTGCGGTCGGTCGGTCCGACCTCGGACCCGACGGGGCCGGGGCGTCTGCGGATGAATTGCACCGTGCTGTTGGACCTGTCCGATGCCGGCGTCGTCCCTTCGGCGGTCCGGTTGATGCGGACGCTCCGCAACGCGGATCCTGCCCTCGACGTGACGGTCCTGGGATTGACCGCCCGGACCGCCGCGACGGATTCCTCGCGCGACAGCAAGTGGTTCGAGGTCTGGACCCTGCTGTTGGCGGAACTGCAGAAGGAAGCTCTCGCGCACCGAGTCTATGTGCTTGACGGCAGCGACGCCGACAAGACCTGGTTCGAGCGGCCCGAACAACTGCACCGACTTGGCGCTGAGTTTCTCCTGTACCACGGGCTGACCTGCCGTGGTTCGCTCAAGCAGGGAGAACGAGCCAGAACGTCGCTGGGCGAGAACCTGCTGAACGTCTGCGGTTCGTTCGGCTGTCGCACGATCCACGCGGACCTGTCCGTCGTGGCCGAGAGGCTCGCCGAGCGGGTAGCGGGAGAGGACCTTTCGGGACTGTACAAGCGATCCATGCCGGACGGCTGGCCCGAGAGCCTCGACGAGCAGGCACAATCGTTCGTCGACAGGATTGCCGGCATATGCGAGAAGGCCCATCAGACCAAGGCCCCCGTCTCCGGGGAACGACATGACCGTGCCGGCGTCCTCCTGCCGGGCAACACGGACGTTGATGAGGCCATCGCAAGAACGATCAAACACGTGTGCTCGCGAGAGCCGTTGGCGAGTCTGTGCCACTTCCTTCGGTCCCTTGGGCCCAGGCTGGGCAAATTGCTGACCCGCCAGCGGTTGCTGGAACGGGAGAGAATCCGCCAATCGGCAGCGGAGGCTTTTCGCCAGCAGGACAGCACGACCTACGAGCCGATGAGGACCTGGCTGTCGCAGCCCGAAACCCGATGGATGGACCGCTTCACGCCCGAACAGGGAGAGATCTCCCACGTGGCCGCGGGCCGGCCCGCCTCCCGGAGCGGGTATTTGACGGGACTGACCTTCCTCGCGATCGGCCTGATCAGCATCCTGGCTGGATCGCTCACGCGCGAAAGGCTCTTCGTGCTCGGCGGAGGGCTACTGTCCCTGGCGGCATCGGTCCTCATGACGCTGCCGACCGGATGGGTCCGGCACTCCCGCAATCGCATCCGGGAAGGGCAGGAGATTTCCACCTCGATCCGACCGGCGCTGTATCGAAAGCGCCAGAGCGGGCGGGTATTCTGTATCACGACTCTCCTGATTATCGTGGGTCTGGCCGGTCTGGTGTGGCCGTTATGGCCTCTGGGATGGACGTCGATCTCGACCATCTGGGCGATTGTCCTGACGGTGATTGCCGGGATTGGCGTGGCCGCGGTGATCGGATGTCCCTCGCAGATGCACCCCGAGCGGGTGAGCGAGCAGGATGCGCCGGGTCACGTGAGTCCTCCGGCGTGGCGCTGCCGTGCGGCTGGGATGTTGTGCCTGGCGCTGGCATGGATCGTGTTCTGTCTGGGAATCCCGTCGCCGACGCCCCCGCAGACGGCTTTCGCGTGGATTGCCCATCTGGTTGGATTGCTGCTGGTGGGCGCGGGTGTCGGCTGGGCGTTGCTGCCGCGGACGGGACGCGCGTATCTGATCGAGCGTGTCCCGAAGATGCCGTTGCCACTGACGGGAGGGATCGGCCATCCGGCCCGGGACTCCGAACTGGGACATCAGATCGCCGCCATGGCCGACTGGATCGACCGCCTGTCGCTGGAGCCCGGTCCTGATATGGGCCGCTCGCGAGGGACAACAGTGCCGCGAGACCGTGAGACCTTGTTCGATTTCCTCGCGGCGGACTGGGAAGAGCAGTTGGCGAAGGCCTTCCGGCTCGCCCTGGAGGCCCGGTCCGGCAAGTCCCTCAGCGCCCTGGCCCTCCAGCCGGTGCTGTGGGCGGAGTGCATCACAAAGGAGCTTCAAAATCCGCGTGCGAGGTGCCACGACCTAACCTCGCTCTTTGCGTTGCAGGCGGTCAATGCCTGGATCGAGTCGCACACGCTGGCGGAGTTGCTGGGCTTCGTGCAGGTGGATATCGAGAGATTCGGGCGTCTCACGGCCCGGCTCGCGTCGCCGCACTGGCCGACCTCCCGCGCCGAGCCCCAGACGAGTGTGAACGTCGTCGCCGTTGCCAAACCACTGTGGGACGTGCTGGAGCCGCTTACTCAGACCGCCGATGCGGCGCCGATCGTGCCGCTCGATTGGGACGTTCGCAGCGACGCGATGGTCGTCATGCGGACCGTTCAAGGCCTGGCCGAGGGGTGGCGTGGATTCCCGGGCATGCCGGGACAGCCACAGGCAGGCTTCGCGCGAGGCAGCGAGACAAAAGACACTCCATGACGCCGACAGTTGCAGATTCTGACGAACGGATGTAGACTCTCTGCAACATGTAGCAGCCGTTCGCGACTACTGTGCTGGGGCCACCTTGTACTGAACATGGATGGATATGGCGTCTGTTGAGATCAGGTCACTGACAAAATGGTATGGCAGGTCGCGGGGCATCGAGGACATCACCTTCTCCATCGAGCCCGGCGAGATCTTCGGGTATCTCGGGCCCAACGGCGCGGGCAAGACCACGACAATTCGCTGTCTCATGGGCCTGTTGCGCCCGAGCGGCGGGGAGGTTCTCGTCCTGGGACAGCGCGTGGCAACGGGCCGGGGGACGCACCACGCGAGAATCGGTTATCTGCCCGGTGAGTTCCGCATCTGGGGGCGTCCCAAGGCGAGAAGCTCGCTGGGCATGCTGGCAGCCCTGGGGGGGGATCGCGGCACGGCGGCGCGACGCAAGGCGCTGGCGGAACGCCTCGACCTGAGCCTGAATCGGCCGGTCGGCGATCTTTCCAAAGGCAATCGGCAGAAGGTGGCGGTGATCCTCGCTTTCCAGCATCAGCCGGACGTGTTGATCCTGGATGAGCCCACCGCTGGTCTGGATCCGCTCATGCGGCAGATCGTCCTGGACCTGATTTGCGAGGCGGCGCACGCCGGAGCGGCGGTTCTCCTGTCATCGCACGATCTGAGCGAGGTCTCTGCGATCTGCGGGCGAGCCGCGATTCTCCGCGAGGGCCGCCTCGTGGAAATGGCGCCGATCTCCGAGATCGTGCAGCAGGGCGAGCAGCGTCTGAAGGTCTGGTTCACGGACGCCACGCTTCTTCCCGAGATGCCGTCGGCTCAATTGCCGGGCGTGCGGATCGTCGAGCGAGAGCCGGGCATTCTGCACGTCGCCTACCAGGGCACAGCCGATCCAATCCTCAAGTGGATCGGCCGGTTTCCAGTGGACCGCATTACGACGCCGCAGACCTCTCTCCAAGAGGCCTTCATCCAATACTATCAGCAGCCCGGCCCGGTCGGCCTGGGTGGCGGCAATTCGAAAGGACAACGCTCATGATCCGATCGTCCCGCCCGCCGTTTCCACTGCGGTTGCTGTGGTTCTGGTTCCTCCGTCTGCTGCCGGCGTGGCTCGGAATCGCGGCGATCATTTTTCTGATGCAGATTGCGATTGCCGCCATCGTTCACGACAACGCCAACGTCAGGACCTTCCTGGGGTTCCTCAGGGTGCTCCCTTCGATTGTCCGGACCGCTCTCGGGGGCGACATGCTCGAATCCGGGGACATGACGGCCCTGTTGACGGTCGGGTATCAGCACCCGTTCATCATGTTCCTCTATATGGTCTATGCCGTGGGCGTGCCCACCGGTCTGCTTGCCGGCGAGATCCAGCGGGGGACTATGGAGCTGATTCTCAGCCGTCCGATAACCAAGACGCAAGTCTACATCTGTGCCGCCATCCTGACGCTCGTGGGGATGTTCTGTCTTGTGATGGTCATGTTCCTCGGGACGGTATCCGCCGTGCATATCTATCAGTTCAGCGAACCGATCGACCTGAGCCTGTTCTTTCGCCTCGCGATGAACGGCGGCCTGCTGGCCAGCACGTTCGGGGCCTTCGCCCTGCTGTGCGCCGCCTCGTTTGGGCGACTCTATCTGGCTGTCGGCATCGCAGTCGGATTCCTGACGCTCAACTACTTCATCGCTATCGTAGCCGCGTGGTGGCCCCGTTTGGAGTTCATGCGCAAAGCCACCCTCTTTTACCTGATGTACTATTCGGCAATCTGGCAGGAGTGGCCTCTTGTGAATATGGCCAAACTGGCGGCTATTCTCCTCGGCACTGTGATCGTCGGGGGCGTCATCTGGCGCCGTCGCGACCTCCCCCTGTAGGCACGGGCGAAGGCCCGTCCCGGCCGGACACACGCCGGCCGGCTCCTCCATTCCTTCAAGATTCCCCTTGAACCCAACGGGGATTCGCTATATGGTGGTCCAACCGCAGGAAAAGTGCGTGTGTTCGATCTGTGCGGGATGGTTCAGCCACGTGAAGGAGGTGGTGATGGCGTGGAGTATCGAGACGGACGTTCGGCCCGGCTATCTGGCTATCCGCATCCTGGGTCATGCGGATGCCCGAGTTTCAGAGGAAATCGTCGGGGCTGTCTTTAGCGAGATCAGGGCGCACGGTTGTCCGAGGCTGCTCATAGACATTCGAGGAGTCGACGGTCGCTTGGGGGTTCTGGATACGTTCAACTTGGTTTCCAGTTACCCGGGTATCGCGGGTGTGCGTGCGGCGATCGTGGATCGGCCGGAGAACAGGAGTTGGTCCGATTTCTATGAGACGGTCTCAGTGAACCGGGGCTATGACAACAAGGTGTTCACGGATATCGACAAGGCGATTGAGTGGCTCACCGCCTGAGGAGACGACCACGGCGCCTCCTTCCTGGCGTTGTGCCGCGACTTTTTGAAATTGTCTTGCGTTCCTCGCGACTCGGAGCGACAATGTCGCCGGTTGGGCCTGCGGCTCATATGGATTGTAGCGGACTGCGAAGGTCTGCGTGAAAACATGGAAACGAACGCCCTCCGGCGAAGGGTGCCGTACGCAGCGTGTCGCGTATGGGGCCTCCAGATGACATCCGGAGCAATGGATTGAGCGGATGAGGGGGTGACCTCATGAAGCTGGAAGAAAGAAAACCATCGGGCAGGGAAAAGGATCAGGCGGCGGTCGAGCGTCTGGCGGAGTTGCGGGAGAAGCTGCACTGCGAAGATGTCTCGACGGCCAGAAAGGCCGCGTTTACCCTTTCCTGGATGCAGGAAGACGGCTTGGACATCTTCGTCGAGGCGCTCTTCGGCAGTTTCCCCAGGACGACCAAGCAGGCCGCGGCGTACGGGTTGCGGAGCATGAATGGACGGATGCGGAAGATGGCCGAGGAGGTCCTGACGAAAGGGCTCACGCACTCCAACCGGATCACGAAGGAAACCTGCGTCAAGTCGTTGCTGCTGATGAAGGAAGGTCCCGCCAAGAAGAAGAGCGGCTTTCGAGGCCGGCCGGGCGGTGGCGGTGGCAGACCTCGCGGTCCGCGAATCCGGGAGTTCCACGGCCGGAGCCAGTCGCGAAATGAATACCCCTCGGGAAATCGCCGGCCAAGACCCGGCCCACCCCGAGGCAACCGGTAGGCGAGTCCGGCGAGACTATATCATCATCAGGCGCACAAGGCCGTTGACAAGGGTCCTTTCGTGGGCTATACTTCGTATATCCATTGGAGGAACCGATATGGTTACGAAGGTGCAGAAATGGGGCAACAGCCAGGGACTGCGTTTGAGCAGGCAATTGCTGGAGGACGCCGAAATCGCCGTGGGCGATGAGGTGCAGGTTGCCGTGCGTGAAGGCGTCATCGTGGTGTCGCCGGTCAAACGCCTGAGAGGCAAACACAACCTCCGGGAGATTGTCTCGCGGATTCCCAAGGACTATGAGGCACAGGAACTCGACTGGGGCTCTCCGGCGGGCAAAGAGGTCTGGTAGATGGCTCAGTACATCCCCGAGAGAGGCGATCTGATTGCACTGACGTTCGATCCGCAGTCCGGCCATGAGCAGAAAGGTCGCAGGCCAGCTCTGGTCATAAGCCACCATCTCTTCAACCAGCATACGGGGCTCGCCATCGTCTGCCCGATCACAACCACCCAGCGTGGCTTCCCGTTCCACGTCGAGGTCGCTGGATGTCCGAAAGTGACCGGCTTCGTGATGGTCGAACAGGTCAAGTCCATCGACTTCCGTGCCCGCAGGGCCAAATGCATCACGAAGGCCCCTCAGCCTATACTGGAAGAAGTCCTCTCCATCCTGGATACCTGCATCTACTGAACAGCCGTTACTGGGAGGAATCACTGACCCCTTGGTCATTGTACTGACAACGGAATTGGACTCAGGAGCAGAACGGCCATGAATCGACGGGAATTCTCGAAGAGCGTGTTGGCGGCTGGGCTTGGGGCCGGGGCCGCGATGGGGGGCTCTGTAGAGAGCTATGCGGACGGCGATAACTACGAGGAGCCGGCGAAGAAGTTGCCCGTCCGCAAGTTCGATGTGGTCGTTGCGGGAGCGGGAACGGGCGGCGTTGTGGCGGCAATTGCCGCGGCCCGGCAGGGGGCGAAGACTGCAATTATCGAGGTCAAGGGCTATCCGGGCGGCACCGTCACCGAGGGCGGCACGGCGCTGCACAGCTTCTACAATCTCTGGAAGGCGTTCCCGGGCGTTTCGAAACGGCAAGTCGTGAAGGGGATTCCGCAGGAGATCATCGATCGGCTCATGAAGATCGGCGGCTGCTCCGGCCACGCCGAGATGATCGAAGGCTACACGTACGACTCGGTCTGCACGTGCATCGACACCGAGTTGTACAAGCTCGTCGCGTTCGAAATGCTCGTCGAGGCGGGCGTCCAGGTCTTCGTGAACACGCTGCTGACCGGCGCGATCATGGACGGCCCGCGCGTGCGGGGCGTGATCGTCGAGAGCCGCTCCGGCCGGGAGGCATTCTATGCGAAGTCGTTTGTGGACTGCACGGCTTATGGCGATCTGGCCGCCTTCGCCGGAGCGAAGTACTCCGAGCCCAACGATTACCCCGTCTGCAACAGCGTCGGCATCGGCAACGTGGATATCGACAGGTACTACGAGTTCATCAAGGCCAACAAGGCCGTGGGACAGTTGGCGAAGGGGGTACGCAGCGGCCGAGCGGACCAGATTGTCCGCGCAGGCGCCGAATGGCTCAACGTGCCCGGGCTTGCCGAGGGTGCCCGGGCCATCGGCATGGGTATGATCACAACGACCGTGCACGACAACTATCTGATGTTCATCAAGTGCAACTTCAAGATGGCGGTGAGCCCGACCGATCGCGATGAGGTGGCCAGGGCCGAGTTGGAGATCCGTCGACGGCTGGCCAAGGCGGTCCAGTTGTTCCGCCAATACGTCCCCGGCTGCGAGAAGGCATTCATGGCCCGCACGAGTCCGAAGCTGTGCATCCGTCGGGGCCGGCTCATCGAGTGCGACTACGATATTACACTGCCGGACGTGCTGGAAGGCAGGCACTTCGACGACGAGGTCATGGTCTACGGATTCCACGACTCCGCCCCTCGGTTCCAGGTCAAAGATGGCGGCACCTACGGCGTTCCGTACCGGGCCCTGTGCGTCAGGGGCATCGAGAACCTCTACGCCTGCGGCATGATGATCACCTCGAATCACGACGCCCACATGTCCACGCGAAACACCGTTTGCTGCATGGGCCAGGGCCAGGGAGCAGGCACCGCCGCAGCTCTCTGCGCCGCGAAGAATCTCGGTACGCGGGACCTCAAATATGTCGTCCTTCAGGAGGCACTTGCAAAGGCGGGGGTCCATTTCGAGAGTTGATACTACATGGAGGGCAAGAGTGAAGAGGAAACGAAAACGCGACGTTGAGAAGGCCTATTCGACAACCGAGTTTGTGGCGAAGCTGCGTCGGTTGGCGGATGCCCTGGAGAAGGGTGAGAGGTTCGAGATTCAGATCGCCGGCGAGCGGATCTATGTGCCTGTCCGGGCCGAGTTCAACATTGAGCATGAGCGGGAGGGCGACGGCGAAGAGATCGAATTCCAGATCAAATGGACCAACTCCTGATTGGATATGGCAAGAGAAACCGGCATAGTCTATTCGACGGAGCATGGGCGGATGTGTCCGGGTTGCGGCAAGCCTGTCGCCGAGTGTGTGTGCCGCAAGGAATCGGTGATTCCGCAGGGCGATGGGATCGTGAGGGTCTCGCGGGAGACCAAGGGTCGCAAGGGCAAGGGTGTCACTCTCGTCACGGGCGTGCTGCTGGATGAAGCGGGCTTGCAGAGACTCGCCACGGAACTCAAGCGGAGGTGCGGGGCCGGCGGGACCGTGAAGGGAGCCGTCATCGAAATCCAGGGCGACCACCGCGATCTGCTGGCAGCGGAGCTGGCCAAGCGAGGCTACACTGTCAAACGCGCGGGTGGATGAGCTTGAATCCGTAGTCAAGACGTGGTCTCTCCGACATTCAGACACGAGGAGTCACGGCATGGGTGGAAGGAGTGCAGTCGTTCTCGCAGCGGTGCTGTCGGTTCTTACGGCGGTGGTGGAGGGCCAGACTCCGGCTGTTGGCGAGCCCAATGTGCCGACGTTGTTCGTCGTTGGCGATTCCACGGCCATCGTCTGCTCGCCGATCCCGAGGAACAACTGGACCGAGGGCGCGGTCGGCCGGGCTTCGCAGAGCTACGGAAGATGGGCGGCCGAAGCGGCTCAGGCCGAAGGCGCAGCCTTCATCGACCTCAACGAGCTGATCGCCCGGTGCTATGAACAGACGGGGTGCGAGAGGGTCACTGGGATCTGTTTCCCACCGGGGGAGCGGACGCACACGTCGGCAGCCGGCGCTCAGATCAACGCGGCCTGCGTGGTCGAAGGACTTGAGGTCCTCGACGACTGTCCCCTCGTCCAATATCTGCTGAACACGAGACTGTGAAACGAATCGGTGTGAAGAAATTGCCGGTCGTACGCGTCTGATGGTTGTGGATGGATCGGGCCTGCTGCGGTATTGTAGGACCTGTGATGGGCGGTGTCTGGGCTTGTCGTGCATTTGTTCTTGGACGTTGGGGTCATCGGGCAGGAGGGTATCGGCTGGCGGAGGATGAGACTGTTATCCCACGACGGGAGCGAACGGCGCCAGGGTCCCGTCGGCATTCTGTGCAGACACCTGGAGCGCGGCCGCGTGCGGAAATCAGTTCAGAACATCGTCGTCTGGAACGCCGATAACATCAGCGAAGGAGCAAGGGTGGTGTTCGTTGCGGAAGGAGAAGACGGCATGAAAGGTCTCGGCATGATGCATGTCGATGGGAGAAGATTGTTCATTGTCAGCGTTATTCTCGCATGGTTGCTCTCGATCTCGGTTGCTCTCGCCGGGCCGGTCGATCTTGCCAAGGCGACGAAGGCGACCGACGCATTTCTGGCTGGGCGATCTGCTCAGCCGGGCCAGGGAAGCAGCGGATCGATCCGGGCGCAGGCAGCAGGAGTGACGCCGGCCGGCTTCCGAACGGTCCAAGACGACGATGGTACGGTCCTGGCCTACGTGGCCGACCTGGACCCTTGCGGCTTCGTGGCACTTTCGGCCGATACGGACATCGCGCCGGTCATCGCGTATTCGTTCAATGCCTCCTTCCCGGCGAGTCAGGATGCATCCAATCCGCTGTATCGGATGCTGCGGGCGGATCTGCATCTCAGGACCAAGGCCTTGATGGAGCATCCGGAGCTCAAGACCGCCCAGACGGCCGAGCAGTGGGACCTGCTCGCCAGTGGAGAGACGGATGACGCCAATGATAGCTCGTTCCAGCAGTGGCCGTCGGAGAACACGACCTCGACAGGCGGTTTGCTGGAGACGGCGTGGGTGCAGAGCGAGCCGTACAATGCGTTTTGTCCAAAAGACCCGGTGGATGGAGTCCGCTCCTACGTGGGTTGCGTCGCGACGGCTTTCGCGCAGCTTGTCCACTATCACAAGGTCTGCGACGTGAGTTTCAGTCAGGACGACTCCTACACGACGACCAGCGGGATTCAGATCGACGCCGACAGCGAACTCTACGACTTCCCCTCTTTCGAGATGCTCAACGGTTATCTCGACACGATCCGGCTGAAGTGCTCGCAAGGCGTGGACTTGAACGACACAGACATCGCGGCATTGAATTTCGCCTGCGGCGCCGCGGTGGAAATGGACTATTCCAGCAACGGGTCCGGCGCCACGCTCTACACGGTCCAGACGACCCTGCTCGACCGGTTCGGCTACTACTCGGCCGACATGTACGGCGGTCTGACCCGCGACGCGCTCATCGCCCTGCAGGAAAACGTCATCAACGGATTGCCCGCGTTGCTGAGCTTCAGCCCGCCGGACAACTGGGGCGGGCACGTCGTCGTCTGCGACGGCTATAACACGGATGGCGAGTATCACCTCAACTTCGGTTGGGGCGTCACTCGTCCCCAGGAGATGACCGAGGCCTGGTACTCTCTGCCGACCGCCTTCCTGTACAAGGATTGCATCATCACAGAGAGCATCCTGAACATCCGGTCGGCCCGGCCGCAGGTGGAAGTGGACGCCTCCTCGCTGAGTTTCTACGCGACGCCGGGCGGGCAGTCGTCGCCCCAGGTCCTGCGCATCACAAACAACGTGGCGAACCTGCGGATCGAGTCCATATCGTGCCCGGATGGATTCCTGATCGAGCGCGAGGGCCAGGGATACTCGGGCCGGATCGACGCCTTCGTGATCGAGACGCTCGGACAGGAGACCGCCATCAATGTGGTATTCCAGCCCGCGCTGGCTGGCGGCTACTACGGGACCCTCGTGATCTCCTGCGAGAACGGCAGCACGAAGAATGTGATCCTCGAAGCGTGCGCCTACGAGGGCGGGACTACCATCACCGCCGGGACGGTGTCGGGGACGTGGTCTGCGGACAGCTCGCCATATTTCGTAACCGGCAGCATCTACATTCCCGCCTATGGGCAACTGGTGATTGAGCCCGGCGTGAAGGTCTTCTTCACGGGTTCCTACGGCCTGACGGTGGGCCAGAACGCCAGGCTGCTCGCCGAAGGCAGCGAGGCCCAACCCATCGAGTTCACCGCGTGGAACAGGCAGACCGGCTGGGGCGGTCTGCGGTTCACGAACTCAGGTCACGACGACGTCTTGAGTCATTGCGTGATCAGCTATGCGAGGAAGGAATCGCAGCTCAATCCACACGAGGAAAGCCTGATTGGCCTGACGCGTATCGCCGAGTCCTATGGCGGCGCGGTGCACTGTTCAGGCACCGATCTGACGATCGAGAACTGCACGATTGCGAACAACACCGGCATCACGGCGGGCGCGATCTACTGTACCTCGGGCTCTCCCAGCATCAGCAACACGGTCGTCGCGAACAACACGTGTCTGGGAGGTGTCTATCAGTGTGGCGGCATCTGTCTCGATTATCAGTGCACGCCACAGATTCGCAATTGCACCATCGTGAACAACTTCCCTGGAGGAATCTTTCTGCATGGGGTGGACATTGGTGGACTCTACCTGGGTTCCGGTGATGGGGTCAACGTGACGAACACGATCCTCTGGGGCAACGACCGATACCAGATCGAGACATACCAATCTGTGTTGACAGTTGCGTTCTGCGACGTCGAAGGTGGGTATCCCGGCGAGGGCAACTTCGACGCAGACCCCTGCTTCCTCGACTCTACCGAGGGTGTTGGAACCGACTATGACGGGACCTCGGCCAACTGGGCGCTCGCGAGCGACTCCCCGTGCATCAACGCTGGGATGCGGATCGGCGACCTCCCGGGGACAGACCTGGCGGGGGGCGACCGCGTCTACAGCGACGTTGTTGATATCGGTGCGTACGAGAATCAGTCGGAATTGCCCCTGCTGACGGTGACGCCTTCGACCACGGTGGACGCGGGATACGTCGCCGTCGGGGGCAATGCGACAATCGCAATCGAGCTTGCCAATACAGGCAGACTCGAACTGGAGATCGAGGATTTGCAGATCGCGGACGAAGCCTTCTCCGTGGCGACCCCGGTCCGAAATCGGCTTCTCTCGCCGGGTGAGTCCGTCGAAGTGGAGATTGCATTCAATCCGAGCGAGGAAAGGGTCTACACAGGCACGCTGCTCGTCCACTCGACCGGCAGCAACGCCTCTGCGATGCCGATTGCCCTTCGCGGCATGGGCCTCACGGGGACATCGGTGCCCGCCGGCTCTGTCAGCGGGACCTGGAGAAAGACGAACAGTCCCTACACCGTCACCGGCGACATCAGCATCCCAAGGGGGCAGACGCTGACCATCGAGCCCGGCGTCACCGTCAAGTTCGCGGGCCATTTCAGCCTGACCGTGGGCTATCGCGCGACGCTGCTGGCCAGGGGGACCGCGGACGAGGGCGTCGTCTTCACGGCCATCGATACGGACGAAGGATGGTTCGGTATCCGGATTGTCAACAGCTCGACGGAGGATGTGTTGCAGCATTGCACGTTCGAATATGCGATGAAGCCTCGCACGGGCGGAGGCAGCTTCGAGAACCTCTATGGCGGAGCCGTCCTTTCCTGGGGTTCTTACGATTACGATCCGGGCGTGCCTCAGACCACAAGGCCTGCGATCGATTCCTGCGTGTTCACCCGCAATAGCGCGTATGGCGGCGGCGCAATCATGTGCTACGGATCTGAGGCGACGATCACGAACAATGTGATCGTGGATAACTCGGCGGACGGGTACGGCGGCGGCGTCGTAGCGTGGTATGCCGACTGCACGATTGCCAACAACGTGATCGCCCGCAATTCCGCCTTGGCCGGCGGGGGGATCATGAATTGGAGAAGTGCGCCCACGATCCGGAATAACACGATCGTTGCCAACCGGCCCAACGCGATGCAATTGGAGACGACCCTGTATCCGGGCTGGGACGTGGTGGCCGTCCCCATCCAGAACAACGTCATTTGGCAAAACGAAATCTGGGTGGCCGAGGATGTCGTCGAAGGAGAGTACGAGATCCGCTACAACGACATCCAGGGCGGCTGGGACGGTACGGGCAACCTCGATGCCGATCCGCTGTTCGCCGACGCCGGGAATGACGATTACCACCTCAAGTCCCAGGCGGGTCGCTGGGAACCCGGCACGTCCGCCTGGATCGTGGACGACGTGACGAGCCCCTGCATCGACGTCGGCGATCCCACGACGAGCTACTCGAAGGAGCCCCAGCCCAACGGGAATCGCGTCAACCTGGGCGCCTACGGCGGGACGGATCAGGCGAGCAAGTCCCCGTAGGGCGAGAGGGCGGCAATCGGAAATCGCCGCCGGATGCGATGTGGCACGGGCATTGAAGCCCTGGGGTCGATGGGCTACAATGCCGCTGGCCGGGAGGCAATGGAGTGCCGTTGCCGCGACCGGCAATCTGAAGTGTGTTGTCACAGGTGGAAGGCATGCAACCACTGATCTTCGTCGGGTTTCTTGCGGTCGTGATCGTCGTTGGCATCCTCGGCTACCTCAGCGCCCGGAAGCGTCGTGAGGCGATGTTGGCCCTTGCCGCCAAGCTGGGCCTTCGCTTCGATCCAGGCAAGGACTGGGACCTGGCCCGGCGGTACGACTTTCTCGACAAACTGCGGGCCGGCTCCAATCGCTACGCTTTCAACACGCTGACCGGGACGTACCAGGGCCATGACGTGGCCTTGTTCGACTATCACTACGAGACCCATTCCACCGATTCGAAGGGACATAGGCAGACCCATCACCATTACTTCTCCTGCTTTCTGCTGCATCTGCCGGCGTCGTTCCCCGAGTTGGTCATCGCGAGGGAGGGATTCCTCTCGAAGATCGCCCAGGCGGTCGGCTACGACGACATCGACTTCGAGTCGCACGAGTTTTCCCGCCGGTTCTGCGTCCGCTCGTCGAACAAGAAGTTCGCGTACGATGTCTGCCACGCCCGCATGATGGAATATCTGATGGCCAACGACGACTTGACCATCGAGATCGAAGGCAACGTCCTTGCGATCACGTTTGGTTCGCGACTGGACCCCGAGCGGATCGAGCCGAACCTGAATCGTCTTGTCGCGCTGCGGTCCTTGATGCCGGAGTATCTGTTTTCCAGGAGTTGAGTATGGGACCATTGTTGGTCGTTGTCGGTGCTGTCATCCTGCTGCCGCTGATCTACGTCATCGCGACGTACAACACGCTGGTGGCGTTGCGCAACCACATTCGCGACGCGTGGGCCAACGTTGATACGGAGCTCAAACGCCGGTACGACCTGATCCCCAACCTCGTCGCGACGGTCAAGGGCTACGCCGCCCACGAGAAGGAGGTCTTCGAGCGTGTCACGCAGCTCCGCACGCAGTGCATGGCCAGTCAGGGCCGGCCCGAGCAGCAGGCGGTGGACGAGAACCAGTTGGTGGCCGCCTTGCAGCAGATGCTGGCGGTCGTGGAGAACTATCCGCAACTGAAAGCCGACCAGCACTTCCTCAAGCTCCAGCAGGAGCTGACGAACACCGAAGATCGCATCCAGGCCGCCCGGCGGTTCTTCAACGGCAACGTCCGCGACTATCGCAACAAGTGCGAGATGTTCCCGAGCAGCGTGATCGCGGGCATGTTCGGCTTCGAGTCGCAGGACTATTTCAATGTGCCGCCGTCCGTGCGAGAGGTGCCGGACGCGCAGTTCGGATGACCTATGGACACGCAAATCGTCAGAATCTCTCCCGTCGCCACGAGGTCCAGCCACAAGACGGTGACCCCGATCGACCGTGATCTCGTACGGCAGAAAGCGGCGGATGCCGCGCAAAGCGCCCGCCGACGCGAGATCCACACCTTCCACGAAGGCGACCCGGATACTCTTCAGCGAATGCTCAACGCCGTCCAGCCGGGCAGCTATATACGACCCCACCGGCACCTGAACCCGCCGAAGGCCGAATGCCTCATCCTGTTGCAGGGCGCCCTGGGCTTCGTGTCCTTTACCGACGAGGGTCTGCTTGACGCGGATGCCTCGATTTTGATGGACCCGGCCCGGGGTGTGTACGGCTGCGACATCCGGCCGGGGGTCTGGCACACGATCTTCGCCCTCGTGCCGGACACCGTGGTTTTTGAAGTGAAGCCCGGCCCGTACGATCCCGCCGGTGACAAGGAGTTCGCCCCGTGGTCCCCGCCGGAGAGCAGCCCGCAGGCTGCGGTCTTCCTGGCCGAACTCGAAGACAGGTTTCATCGCCTGTCGATTTAACTCATTTCTTGCCTTTGCCTAATCGGCATCTAACACAGCCGGGTAGACTGGGGACATGTGATGACAAACAATCCTCTTTTAAGGGTGGGTGATACGCGCCTTCGTCGCCTGCCCTTTTTCCTTGCGCAGGCCCGTTCGTAGTTATGGTCACAGGCGAGGAAGATAACGCCTTACCTCGACTTCTGCCGTTTTTGAGGGGTCAGGCGGCTTGGGTGAGTTGGTCGAGCATCCAGTTCCTGAACTTCGGGGATAGGTTTTTGAACATTCTGCAATAGGGAGGGT